>JAYFRE010000015.1:0-10757 GCA_034926235.1 Rhodospirillaceae bacterium | reverse complement strand
TTGCGCGGACGACTGGTCGAAAACAAGCGCGCCGCTGTTGGCGATGGCCCCGGCATACGCGCCGCTGCCCAATGTTCCGGTGACGGTCAGGCCGCCGCCGCTCACCGTGGTGTCGCCGCTATAGGTGTTGGCTCCGGAGAGCGTCAGCACGCCCGCGCCGGCTTTTTCCAGGGTCCCTGCGCCGGAGATAACGCCGGACAGGGTTTGCGCGGACGACTGGTCGAAAACAAGCGCGCCGCTGTTGGCGATGGCCCCGGCATACGCGCCGCTGCCCAATGTTCCGGTGACGGTCAGGCCGCCGCCGCTCACCGTGGTGTCGCCGCTATAGGTGTTCGCGCCAGAGAGCGTCAGCACGCCCGCGCCGGTTTTGGTCAGGGAGCCCGTGCCGGAGATGACGCCGGACAGGGTTTGCGCGGACGACTGGTCGAAAACAAGCGCGCCGTTGTTGGCGATGGTCCCGGCATACGCGCCGCCGCTGCCCAATGTTCCGGTGACGGTCAGGCCGCCGCCGGTTATGGCGGTGTCGCCGCTATAGGTGTTGGCTCCAGCCAGGGTCAACGTGCCTGCGCCGGTTTTGTCAATGCCGCCCGAACCGGTGACGGCCCCGCTGAAGAGGATGTCGTACGCATTGGTGTTGAGCGTGACTTTGGGCGTACCGGCGGCTCCTGTAGCCGTGGTGTCCAGGGTGGCTATGCCCGCGTTGCCGGCGGAGGTGAAGTTGAGGATGTTCATATTGTACACGGAACCAAGACTGTTCCCGGCCGCCAGGTTCAGGGTGTTGCCGGTGAACACGTCGCCTTGGCCGTTGAATGTCATCCCGCCGTAAATGTCGCCGCTGAACGTCCAGCCGCTGGTGTTGATGGTCACGGTATTGCCGGTCGCCTTGTCGGTGGCCGCATCACCTTCGGTCAGGCCGCCGATAATATTACCCGTGACGCTGCCGATGAAGGAAGCGTCAATGGTGACGGTGTTGCCGATGCTTGTGTAGTGGCCGATGCCGCCGTAAATATTGCCGCTAACAACGGCTCCGTTTGAGACGGTGACGCTGTTTGTGACGGCGGCGGTCTTGCCTTCCCCGCCGAGGACATCTCCCGATATCGTGCCTCCGCTGACGGTGACGATATTGCCGTTAGCCGTGCCGGAATTGGACATGCCGCCATTGATACCCACAATCGTGCCCGCTTTGACGGTAACGGTATTGTTGTTGGCATTACCTCCTTCCGTGCTTGTGCCACCGGTTACGTTAGAAAGGGTGCCGTTCAGAGCGTTGATGGTGACGGTATTGGCGCCGGCGTCCGCTGATCCGCTGTATGGCCCGCCCGTACCGTTCATAACCTGCCCGCCGACGACATAGCCGCCGACCGTGGCCGATGTGACGGTGAGTTGATTCTCGCTGCTCGGGCCGCCTGTGGGATCAGTGCCGGTTTGGATAGTTCCTTGGCCGCTATAGTTGCCGAAAATATCGGAGTAGGTTCCTGCATCATCGATGGTGACCGTGTTCCCCGCCGCCAGCGCCGACCCGATCGGCAGTGGGGCGAAGAGAACGAGGCCAAAAGCGGCGGGCAGGCCGGCGCGCAAGGCGCGCCCCGGACGGCGCGGATAAAACGGTGACGGCATGAGGAACCCCCTGATCTTCATTCATCGACGCTGCGGCGCGGGCCTGCCCTCCCCGATGGGCGACGCTGTCCGCAACCCTTGTGGCACAACCCAGAATTCCTGCCTATCACCCGAAACAGGTGAGACGCGGAAACGGAACCGCGCATTCAATGGCTGAAAGCGAGCAAAATCAGGGTGTAAGGGAACCTGGCCAAAACCCGGCTAAACGGCGTTTTTTATCGCCTCGGACGCCCGGAAACGCCGTCCAGAATCTCGCGGAGCCCCGAACGGCTGTTCGTCAGGCTTTTCCGGTAGACCGCTTTTAGATGGGTTTTGACCGTATTCAGGCTGACAGACAGCCTTGTCGCGATTTCCCCATTGGACAGCCCGTCGGCGGCAAACCGCGCCGTGCGGTATTCCTGGCCGGTCATGCCGAAGGGCGGCATCGCCGAGGATGCGCCCATGATCGCCCGGCATCCCGCTTCATGGCGTTGCGCCAAGGTGCTAATCGACGCCAGGACACCGGCATCGATGGCGTCCATTCCGTCCAGGACCGGCCCGATCGCGGCATGATGCTCCGCGAACGGCAGCAGCAACCCGTCGGGCAGCGCCAGTTCCAGGGCGGCCCGGACCGAATCTTGCGCCCGTGCGTCCTTGCCCCGCATGACCCAGGCGGCGGCGGCGTGGATGTGGCCGTAGATCAACGCCAACGGATAATGCAGCGCCTGGGCCAGCCCAAGCGCCGCATCCATCTCGCCCAGCAGGATTTCCGGTTTCCCGGCCTTGAGCAGCAGACCGGCGCGGCACAGATGGGCGAACGGCACCGCCGGGGTGAACAGCCGGCGTTCGAACGCGCCCGGAAAGCTTTCCCTGATCCAGTCGGCTGCATCGCCAGCCCGACCGGCCAGCCCCATCAGCATAGCGCGGGCCATGTCGGCTTCCAGCCGGTTCGATTTCTGCGGATATTCCTCGGCCAGCCGGACGATGCGCGCATCCGCGTCCGCCAGCGCATCCGCATCGCCCCTGAACGCCGCCAACCGCCCCAGCAGCAGATCGGCCCCGATCAGGATGCTGGCCTGTTTCTTCCGCGCCGCCTCGTGCCGGGCCTTGTGCGCCACGATCTCGGCCTGTTGCGCATCGCCCCGGCAGAACAGGGCCTCGGCCGCCATCAATTCCACCCCGCCCCGGCCATGCCCGCCGGTCATGGCGACATAATAGGGGGTGTAGGCCGCCATGTCGGCCAGTTCGGCGTCCAGCCCGCCGACCTCGCGGTGATACATCAACAGGACCGAGGCATTGCCGAAGGTCCAGGAATTGGCCAGCGCGATCAGCGAGGTCGAACCCCCGGTCAGTTCCGCCGCCCGTTTCATCCGCTCGCCCATGCTGGCGATGTCGTTGTAATGGGCAAAGGCGTCCAGCAGTACCAACTCGCCCCTGAGCCGGTCCTGTTCTTGCGCCGGCAGACCGGTTTCGCCGATCAGCGCATCCATGTCGGCGCAAAGCGCGCCAAATTCCTCGAAGCAGCCCTGACCGAAAAGCTCGAAGGCCAGTTGGATCATGGTCAGGGGATGACGCAGCCTCATATCCGTCGTGCAATGGGCCACGATGTCGCGCAGTGCGCCGGCATAGGAAACGCCCGGCACGCCGGCGAGGATATTGTTGTCCTCCATCCCCGACAGATCCAGCGCCAGAATCCGCTCGTAATCCCCAAGCCGGTGATAGAAAGCGATCGCCTGCTCCCGTTCGCCGTTTTCACCGCACCAGCCGGCGGCGGCATAAAGGATGGCGCGGCGGCGTTCGTCGGTCAGGGCGGCGAAACCGTCGCGCACGAATTCCAACAAGGTCCCGTGCGGATAATAGCGCCCGGATGCAGAATCAAACCGCAGCAGCGCGTTTTGCATCAGGGCCGAACGCATTCCGGCGGGCAGGCCGTGCGCGCCCAGCAGGAAGGAAGCCTGACGGGCGGAAAAGGAATCGAACGGCGACAGGCGCAACAGCGCGTCCCGGCCCGCCTCGTCCAACCCATCCCAGACGACATCCCGCAACAGCCCGGCGATCCCCGACGCCGAGGCGAAATCGCCGCTGTCCTTCCAGCGCCTGAGATGCAGGGACAGGGCGATCATCCAGCCTTCCGCGCGCCGGTGCAGGAGCGCCACCTGATCCTCGGCCAGCCGCACGCCGGAGGCGGCGAAATAATCCCCCGATTCCTGCTCGGTCAGCCGCAAATCATCGACATCCAGCCGCAGGAAGCCGGCCTTTTCATAGGGCATCACGCTGTCGTCCAGGGGCCATGTCACCAGGGCCACGCCCAGACGGGGGCCGGCATGGTCCAAAAGCGCCTTCCACACGGCCGTCACCGCCAGGGGGGCCAGATGATGGAAATCATCCAGCACCAGCCAGGCCGGCTCGGCGCTGTCCAGATCGCGCAGCAGCGCCGCGATCTCGCCTTGCGTGTCTTCGTCCGGCGGCCCCAGACGCAGCAGGCTTTCTCCGGCGGCGGCGTCGATCCGGCCCACGGCCCCGCACAGACGCCGCCAGGCCGACCGGGGCGATTCCTCGGCGCAGACATGCCGGACCCAATGCGCGTCTCCCGGCAGATGGTCGCGCAGATAATTCTGCACGACGGTCGTCTTGCCATAGCCGGACGGGGCCTCGATCAACAGGCTGCGCATCTCCGCCACACCGGCCAGTTTTTGGCGCAGTCTCGCGGAAAAAAAAGGGGGCGTCGCCCCGCTTCGAGCGCCGCCCCCTTTTTTCCAAAAATTGTTCGTTCACCGCATGCCCCCTTCCCCGCGCTTTTCCCCATCACGACAATAAAACCAGAACGTTTGTTGGCAACCCCAAGAATGACGCCTTATCCATCCAGGCCGGAAAGACCACGTTGGACAAGCTGCTGGCGATCCCACGAAAAATCGGACTTTTCGCCGCGTTGCCATGACGGACGCTCTCGGGTATAAAATTAGAAGCTATCCATTCTAGTTCCCATGAAAGAACCAGGGCATTTATCCAGTTTTGAACTATCTTTTTTTTCAATATTTCTGGCTCGCCTAATGCCTTTTGCCCGTTTGTTTATTCTTATCGGTTTCATTTTCCTTATACCTTCAGGGAATAGCCGAGCCGAATCCGATCCGGCGGTCTCTTCGCTATCCTCCGGGGGAAGCCCGTCAGAGAAAGCCGCCGCGCAGCATTACGTTTTGCAAACCAGCGCGCCGGATCATGACGATCTGGCAAAAACCTTCCGGGATGTCAGCCTGCTGCAAAAGCTGATCAATGAGCCGCCGGACGAGAGAATCGGGCTGGAACGGCGGCTGGCCGAGGATTTGGCCGAAGCGCGGCGGGTAATGCAGTCCCAGGGCTATTATGACGGCGTTGCCTCGGGAACGATCATCGAAGGCGATCCCTTGACGGTAGATGTCCGCTTCGAGCCCGGCCCGCGATACACGCTGGGCGACAGCATCATTCGGACCGGAAGCGGCGACAGCCCCGCCATAGGCGATGACGGGAAAGAAGGTTCCGGGCTGCCGCGCCATCTGGACGATGTCGGGTTGAAGACCGGCTCCCCCGCCGTGGCCGAAGACGTTCTGGCCGCGGTGGACCGGGTGCGCGACGCCTTCCGCAATAACGGCTATCCCTTTGTCCGCATCGCCTCCAGCCGCTACGTTCTCTATCGCGACCGGCATATCCTGACCTCTGAAATCACGGTCGATCCGGGCGATTTCGTGCGGATGGGCGATGTCAGAATCGAAGGCGATCCGCCGGTCTGGGATCGTTATTTCGAGGCGCAGCGGAACTGGCGGATGGGCCGCCCCTGGGATCAGAGCCGGGCGGACGATTACCGCACCGCCCTGGGTCAGGGCGGTCTGTTCCAATCGGTCGCGGTCAAGCCCGCCGAAAAAGACGGGGCCGACGGCAACCGCGCCGTGGTCTTAGAAACCGAGATGGCATCCCCCCGCACGGTCAGCGGCAGTTTGCGCTATGATTCCGAGTTCGGAATCGGCGTCCAGGGCGGGTGGGAGAACCGGAATTTTACCGGGCGCGGCGACCGGCTGCGGCTGGAAGCGCCGATCTGGTCGGATTCGCAGCGCCTGACCGCCAATTACCGCCTGCCCTTCTTCCCCGACGCCCGCCGAAACCTGCTGGCCGAGGCCGAAGCCGCCAATGACCATTTCGACGCCTATGACCAGCGTTCCATCCAGACCGGCCTGGGGTTGGAGCGGCGGATTTCACGCTCTTGGTGGTTCAATTCCTGGGTCCGGTCCGAGGTTGGCCGGCAAAGGGATCCGGACAAGGATTGGGTGTCCTTTTACCTGCTGGGATTCCCGCAGACGCTGACCTTCGACAATTCGGACGATCCCTTGAACGCGACCAAGGGTGGCAAGGCGAGCCTGACGCTGACCCCCTATGCGGGGTCCTACAATCAGTCCTTCACCGCGCTCAAGACCCGTCTCGACGGCGTCTGGTATCAGTCGCTCGCCGACGGCGATACGCTGATTCTGGCAAGCCGCGCCGCCATCGGCTCCTTGACCGGCGTCGGCACCGACGACGTCCCGGCTTCCGTCCGTTTCTATAGCGGCGGCGGCGGTTCGGTGCGCGGCTATGACTATCAATCCATCGGCCCCAGGGACGCGCGCAAGAATCCGCTGGGCGGGTCTTCCTTTACCGAAGTCGGGCTGGAAACGCGCTGGCGATGGAACGAAGACTGGGGCATGGCGGCGTTCATCGATGGCGGCTCGGTGCTGACCGACCGTCTGCCCAGGCTGGGCAAGGATATGCGCTGGGGCGCGGGGCTGGGTGCGCGCATGTACACGATGATCGGCCCGGTGCGCATCGATGTCGCAACCCCGCTGAATCCGCGGCCCGGAGATGGTAAATTTTTCCTCTATATCAGCATAGGGCAGAGCTTCTGAGATGGCGAAGCGGCTTTCCCGGATCGGCGGCTGGTTTCTGAAGGGCGTGGCTGGCCTCGTGGTTCTGACCCTGCTCGCCTTGGCGGGCGCTGTGCTTTATCTGCGCACGGAAAGCGGCGAGGTCCTGATCGCCCGGACCCTGGAGAAAAGCCTGAGCGGTTCTGGGCTGGAAGCCAGGATCGACTCCGTCCGGGGGCCGATCCCCGGGCGGCTTCAGATTTTCGGCTTTTCCCTGGCCGACGAGCGCGGCCCATGGCTGGAGATCCCATCCGCCGAGATCACGCTCAAGCCCTGGGCCTTGCTGAGGGGACGCCTCGATATCAGCCGCCTTTCCGCCGAACGAGCGCGTCTGACCCGCCTGCCCGCAAGCGGTGCTGCGACCGGAGAAGAAACCGAGCCGGCAAGCGGCGGGACGGGCGGACTGATCCCCGATCTGCCGATTGCCATCGATGTGCACGGGATCGCGCTTTCCCTCCTTCTGGACGGTGAAATCGTCCCCCAGCCGCTTTTCCTTGCCCTTGAGGGCGGGATAGCACTTCGCGCCGGGCAGCTTTCGGGCGCGCTGGACCTTAAAGCGGAGCAAACGGAAACCGGGACGCTTCACCTGCGTCTTGCGGCGGAAAACGACGCCGCCGCCAGCCAAGCGACGCTGCTGACGCTGGATGGGACGATACAGCCTCTCCCCTCGCCATCGCCTGAATTGGTTTCGCCCGAGCTTCTACCGCTGCTCGCGGGCGGCGTTACGGTGCGGGCCGTCTTGTCCGCGCCGTCCGATTTTGCGCCGATCGGCGTCTACCATCTGCGCCAGATGACGGCGCGGGCGGAAAACTGGTCGGCGGAAATCGAGGCGCTGAATCTCCGCCAGCAGCCGCCAACCGCTTCCGGCATGCGCTTTGACGCCGACGGCGCATTCAACCTTGCTGTGCCGAATGCCCCGGCGCTAACGCCGCTGCTCATGCTGCCGCTGCAAGACGCCTCGGCGCGGGGGCGTTTCACGGCCTCGCTCGCCCCCGAAGCGATCATGCTTTCCTTCAAGGGGGACGGTTCGGGAACCGATCTAGACGGCCACGCAATCGATACGACCCTGTCCCTTGATGCCAAGGCGGGCCTTCCCGGCGACGCCCTACCCAAGCTGGACGCCGTTCTGGCCCTCTCAGGGGAGAATGTCCCCTGGCCGTCGCCGGAATTATCGGCGCTTTTCGGCCCTACCATCACCGCCAACCTCTCCTTGACGGGCGAAAAGGGCGTTTATGCCCTGGACATTCCCGGCATCGAATCGGGACGGACGAGCATCAAAGGCAACGCCTCGCTTCGCCTGCCGGATCGGCTGGCGCTGTCCGAACTGCTCGACACGCCGGAAGCGGCAATGCGCCAAGCGGTTTTCGACGCCGCGATCGATGCCGTCATCGCCAAACCGGCGCAAACGGACAATCCTTCTCCGCCGCACCATCCCCCCCTTGCCTTCGATATCCAGGAAGGGAGCGCTTGCCTGAAATTGGACGGCGCGGACGGCGCGGCGCATGCGCGTCTGACCGCCCGGTCCAGCAGAATCGGAACCGAAGCGGGCGCTTTGTCGGGCCTGACCGTGACCGCCGATGCGGCCCTATCCGGTCTGGATGCGAACCCGGCGGCTCCGATCCTTTCGGGCACGCTTGCCACCGCCATCGATAACGCGCTGGGAACGCCGTTCGCCGCCTCTCTGTCCGTGCAGGCGACCCCGGAACGGGCCGAGATTCGAGATATCCTCGCCCAGGGGGCGGGCATAGAGATGAAAGGCGGGCTTTCCCTTCTTTTGGGCGAAGGCGACGCTCTGCCGCTCACGACGGGCTCCCTGGCGCTGCGGATTCTGGATTGGCGCGGCCTGCCCAGCCTGACCGGCCTCGGCCTGTCCGGCGGCAGCACCCGCGCCGATGTGACGCTCGACGCCGCCGGCGGACGGCAGAACATCCAGGCGACATTGTCATCGGCAAAGATCGCGCTGCGTCAGGGCCGCGGCGCGGATGATGTCCGGGCCAGCGGGCTTGATATCCGCATCCAAATCAAGGACGCCTTCGATACCCTGCAAACCAAGGCGACGGCAACGGGAAGGCAAGGAACCGCCGGCGAAATCGGATGGCGGGACGTCAGCATCTCGCTCGACGGCGACAAAAAGCAGGGCCATTTCGACATTGCTGCGAAAAGCCCCGATCTCGGCTTTTCCGGAAACTGGCGGCTGGGCCAGCCCCTGTCGGCGCAACGAACCCAGCCGCACGAAATCCTGTTGCAAGCGGCGCGTTTCAACCTGCCGGAAAAAGACATCGTCTTTCGCGCCCGAAAGCCGATCCGCGTCGGGTTCGGCCAAGGCCTATCGGTCGGCGACATCGATTTTGATCTTGGCTCCGGCGGATCGATCCAAGGACGCGGCGCGATGGAAAACGGGACCATCGCGATCGATGTCGCCGTGCGCAAGCTTCCCTTCTCGCTCATCTCCCTGGCGACGGCGACGCCCTTGCCGAAGGGCCGCGCCGATCTCGATCTTTCCCTGCATTCCAAACCCGGGAAAGCCGACGGTTCCTTTTCCCTTGATGTCCTCGCAAATGTCCCCGGTCTGAAACCGCCGCAGACCGTCCGGGCAATGGTCATGGGCCGGCTGACGAACAAGACATTCAAGGGAGACGGGCGGCTGGGTCTGCAAGCCCAACCCGGACAAACCCTGGACGATCTGACCTTGGATTTCTCGATTCCGGTGACGATCGACGCCCAAGGCATGCCGATGCCGGCGATGAAAGCGCCCTTTTCCGCCCATCTGCGCTGGCAAGGCGAAGCCGAACCGCTTTGGCGGCTGGCAGGATTAGCCGACCGGAAATTGTCCGGGTGGGGAAGCCTGTTCGCCTCTGCCTCGGGAACGCTCGCCGCGCCGGTCACCGAGATGACCGCCTCTTTCCGGAACGGCCAATATGACGACCGGGTTCTTGGCCTTTTGCTCACCGCCATCTCGTTGGAGGCCCACCAGCAGCCGGACGGGCGCATCGATGCGCGCTTTTCCGCCAGCGACGGGGCCAAAGGCGACATCACTTTTCAAGCGGCGATCGAGGGATTGCCGAACGCGCGGGGAATGCCGGCAGCAAAAGAACCGACGATCACGCTTCACGGCGTCCTTCGCACGCTTTCCCCGCTGCACCGCGACGATCTGGTCATCACCCTGTCCGGCCCGTTCTCGGCCGAAGGGCCGCTGCTTGCGCCGAAAGCCACAGCCGAGATCACCGTCGATCAGGGAACGCTCCGGCTTTTAAGCTCGCTGGGGGCGGGGGTGAAAACACTGGATGTCGTCGAAGCGGGAACGGTCGCGGAAAAACCATCGGCTGAGAAGGAACGCGAACCGGAACTGGCCTTGCGCATCATCCTACCCAACCGTTTTTTCATCAATGGGCGGGGATTGGAGAGCGAATGGCGCGGCGATCTGTCGGTTGACGGCACGCCAAGCGAACCGGTGCTGAAAGGGTTTTTGGAGCCGGTGCGGGGACGATTCACCTTTTTGTCGAAACCCTTCACCCTATCCGCAGGGCGGATTTCCTTCTCCGGGGGCTCGCCGCCCGATCCGGCCCTCAATCTGAAGATGACCCACAAAGGGGCATCCATGACCGCGATTGTTCTTGCCCAAGGCACGGCGTCCAGACCGAAGCTCGCCCTGGACAGCACGCCATCGATGCCCAAGGACGAGATCATGGCGCAGATCCTGTTCGGCAAAAGCTCCTCCGGCCTCAGCCGATTCGAGGCTCTGCAGGTGGCCAACAGCCTAAGAACGCTGACCGGAATCGGCGATGACGGTTTCGATCTGATGTCGGACCTCCAGAGCGCCCTTGGCGTGGATGTGCTGCGCATGGGCGGCGGCTCGTCCAACCGCGTGGGGTCGGTTTCCCGCCCGAACGGAGCCGATAGCGGCGACGGACAAAACGCCGCCGATATCAGCGTCGAAGCCGGAAAATACATCACCGACAATGTCTATGTCGGCGTCGAACAAGGGGCCAGCGCGGAATCGACCACCGTCCGCGTCGAAATCGAGCTTCTGCCCAATCTGACCATCGACAGCCGCAGTTCCCCCACATCAACCGGCGTCGGCATCGGCTGGAAACGGGATTACTGACGAAAAAGGGTCAGGGCCTGAAGGCCAGCGCGCCGGACATGGCGATGCAGGCCGCCTTCACCAGGATAGAGAGTTCCTCGATGCGGGAATCGGGGATCTGGAAATCGACCCCGGATACGCTGATCGCGGCA
>JAYFRE010000005.1:0-47109 GCA_034926235.1 Rhodospirillaceae bacterium | reverse complement strand
GAACCGATGCAAGAGCCGTCGGCATTCAAAGCGGCGGCGGAGTGCCCCGCGCCGTAACCGGCGCGAGGCGTGACGGCTGAATTCCGCCGATCAGGAAAAACGCTTGGCGATGCCGGCGACGCGCGCCCCCAGATAGGCGGCGGTCTTGAGATCGGCTGGCGGCGGGACGATTTCCGGTCCTTGATCGGCGTTGCTTTGCGCCATCGCGCCAAGGAAGCTGCCCAGGCGGTTCATATCTTCGACGCTGCCGGTCGAACTGTTGTTGCCGGGCAGGATGTCGAGTCCGACCCAGATCATACCCTGCTGAGCGGCGAATAGGGAAAGCTGGACCAGCGAACTCAGCTTGTCGCCGCTCTGGCTGGCGGAATTGGTGAAGCCTGCGGCAATCTTGTCCTTCCATTCGCGCGCGGCCCAGGCTTTGGAGCTTGCATCCATGAAGGTTTTGAAGGGGGCGCTGACGCTGCCCATATAGGTCGGCGCGCCGAAAATGATGGCGTCGGTCTTGGCCAGAAGATCCCAGTTCTTGTCGGCATCCTCGACCGGCACCAGCGCCGCCTGAGCGCCTTCGACGCTGTTGACGCCCTCGGCCACGGCTTTGGCCTGTTTGGCGGTGTGACCGTAGCCCGAATGATAAACGATGGCAATGCTGACCATTGATGTCGTCCTTATCTTGTTTGTTAAAAGATGTGATGTGAAGAGAGGGCTTGCTTCGATTAAGGCGCCGTTCTGGTGTCGAGGGCGGCGACGATGTCGGCAAGCGTGACCCCGGCCATTTCCCGCTCCCAGGCCCGTTCGGCGCGTGCGATCAGATCGGACAGCACCGGCAGGATGCCGGCTCCGACCGGGCAGGCCGGATTGGGGGGATGAGGATGCAGGGCGGGGACGGGCGCTTCGCCTACGGCGCGCAGAATATCCAGGATGGAGATCGCCTCCGGTCGGCGGGCGAGAGATGCGCCGCCCGCCGCGCCGCGCCGGTTCACGACCAGACCGGCTTTGCCCAGGGCGGACAGGATGCGGCGGACCACCACCGGACTGGTGTTGATCGAACCGGCGATCCTGTCGCTGGTCGCGGTCCCTTCGGGGGCCAGCGCCAGTACCGCGCAGGCATGGACGGCCATGGCGAATCGGCTGTTTCCGCTCATCGCGGGGCTTCCTTTGTCCAACTTTCGTAACTGAGTTGGTTACGATTTTGCAGACATCAAGAGAGGCGCTGTTTTTTTCGGAAGAATGAACATGAAAAATCCCGGCGGCCGGGCTGAAGCGCAACATCTCTTGACTCCCGGCGCTTTTCCGTCATAAAGCTCCACACTCTCAGATCATCTGGGAAAAGCTTGCCTCCGAGGAGGTCGGCCGGTCCGCGAAGGTTCGCGCACCGGCCTCGTCCGTTTTTGTCATCTTGGTCTCAAAGGGATCGGGTCCGTCATGTTCGAAGGATTGAGTTCGCGTCTAAGCGACGTCTTCGACCGGCTGAAGCGGCGCGGTGCGCTGTCCGAAGCGGACGTGACCGAAGCACTGCGCGAGGTACGCATCGCCCTGCTTGAGGCCGATGTCGCCCTGCCGGTGGTCAAGGATTTCATCGCCCAGGTCAAGGAACGGGCGGTCGGCCAGGAAGTGGTGCGCAGCGTCACACCGGGCCAGATGGTGGTCAAGATCGTCCACGACGTCCTGGTCGAGACGCTGGGTACGGCCGAGGATGTCGCTCTTACCGCAGTGCCGCCGGCGGCGGTGCTGATGGTCGGTTTGCAAGGTTCGGGTAAGACCACCACTTCGGCCAAGCTGGCTCTTCGGCTTAAGGGGCGTGAGCGCAAGAAAGTTTTGCTCGCCTCGCTTGATATCTATCGTCCGGCGGCGCAGCAGCAATTGGAGATTTTGGCCGGCCAGGCCGATGTCGCTTCGCTGCCCATCGTCGCGGGCGAAAAGCCGGTGGCGATCGCGCGCCGCGCCATGGATGTAGGCCGGCGCGAAGGCTTCGACGTGGTGATCCTGGACACCGCCGGACGCCTGCATATCGATCAGTTGCTGATGGCCGAGGTGGCCGAAATCCGCGACGCGGTGAAGCCTGCGGAAACTCTGCTGGTGGTCGATGCGCTGACCGGCCAGGACGCGGTCAATCTGGCGCGCGAATTTAATGAAAAGATCGGCGTCACCGGCATGGTGCTGACGCGGATCGACGGCGATTCCCGGGGTGGCGCGGCTTTGTCGATGCGCGCCGTCACCGGACGGCCGATTAAGTTTCTGGGCGCGGGCGAAAAGCTGGATGCGCTGGAACCGTTTCATCCCGATCGTATCGCCGGCCGTATTCTGGGCATGGGCGACGTCGTCTCGCTGGTCGAGAAGGCGATGGAGACGGTCGAGCAGGACGAGGCCGAAAAGCTCGCCGAGCGGATGGCCCGGGGCAAGTTCGACCTGGAAGACATGGCCGCGCAATTTCGCCAGATCAAGAAGATGGGCGATATGAAGAGTATGCTGGGCATGCTGCCGGGACTGGGCAAGCTGCGCCAGCAGATCGACAAGGCCGAGATCGACAACAAGGCCATCGACCGCCAGGAGGCGGTGATCCTGTCGATGACCAGGGCCGAGCGCAAAAATCCAGACCTCATCAAGGCCAGCCGCAAGCGGCGTATCGCCGCCGGGGCGGGGGTGTCGGTCCAGGATGTGAATAAATTGCTGAAAAGCTATCAGCAGATGGCCGATGTCATGAAGAAGGTTGCCAAGACCGGCAAGAAGGGGCTGATGCGCCATGGGCTCGGCGGCCTTCTTGGCGGCGGCGGCCCCGGCGGCCTGGGTGGTTTCGGCGGCGGGAGGTTCGGCCGTTAGGGCCGTTTTCCGCCGGTCGCGCCGGAGGTTCGGTTCTTTTTTCGGAACACGCCCCGGCCTCGTTTGTTTTTCGACCTTGAAAGCTAAGGAACAAGGAATGTCGCTTAAGATCAGATTGTCCCGCTCCGGCGCCAAGAAGCGCCCCTTCTACCGTATCGTGCTGGCCGATTCGCGCAGCCCGCGCGACGGCAAGTTCCTGGAGAGGCTGGGCACCTACAATCCGATGCTGCCTTCCGACCATGCCGAGCGGCTGGTGCTGAAGGAAGAGCGCATCCGGCATTGGCTGTCCGTTGGGGCGCAGCCGACCGACCGCGTCGCGCGTTTCTTCTCTGACGCGGGCTACATCGCCGCACCGGCGCGGGCCGAGCAGAGCAAGAAGCCGCAGCCCAAGGCCAAGGCCCAGGAGCGTCTGAAGGCCGCCCAGGCCGCCGCCGAAGCGGAGTAGCATTCTCTTGTCCCAGCGCGTCTGTGTCGGCGTCGTCATTGGCGCGCATGGGATTCGGGGAGCCGTCCGCATCAAGAGCTTCACCGAGGACCCGGCTGCGATCGCGGCTTATGGCCCGGTGGAGGATGAGGCGGGGCAACGGCGCTTTCGCCTCACGCTTCTAGGGGCGATCAAGGGCGGCGTGACGGCCCGTCTCGACGGCGTTGCCGATCGCAACACCGCCGAAGCCCTTAAAGGGGTGCGGCTGATGGTTCCCCGTTCGGCTCTGCCCGAGCCGGAAGATGAGGATGCGTTCTATGTCCGGGACTTGGTCGGTCTGACGGCCGAAAAACCGGACGGGTCCCTGCTGGGGCGGGTTACGGCCGTGTTCGATTTCGGCGCCGGCGATATCGTCGAAATCGCCGGAACGGACGGTTCGATCCTGGTGCCCTTTACCCGGGCGGCGGTGCCGCTGGTGGATATCGGGGCCGGGCGGTTGGTGATCGATCCGCCGGACGAGACCCGGGCGGAAGTGGACGAAGGAGAAGGCGATGGCCGGTGAGGTCCGGGACAGCCAGCCCTTATGGGCTGTGACCGTCCTCACCATTTTTCCCGGGATGTTCCCCGGTCCGCTCGGCCAGTCCCTGGCCGGTCAGGCTTTGGAACAGGGGATATGGTCGCTTGAAACGGTGGACATTCGTGGCTTCGCGCGCGATAAACACCGCTCCGTGGATGACGCGCCATTCGGCGGCGGTGCTGGTATGGTGATGCGTCCCGACGTGTTGGACGCAGCGGTTCGGGCCTCGCATCGGGGCGGGCCGCTGATTTATCCCAGCCCGCGCGGCCGCCCGCTCGATCAGGAGCGGGTCGAACGGCTGGTCAGGGATGGCAGGGCGACCATCCTGTGCGGTCGCTTCGAGGGTGTCGATCAGCGTCTGCTGGACGCGCACGGGGCCGAGGAAATCAGTCTCGGCGATTTCGTGCTGTCGGGCGGCGAACTGGCGGCGATGGCGATGATGGACGCCGTGGTGCGGCTTCTTCCCGGCGTGACCGGGAACGAGGAATCGCTCGCGGAAGAAAGTTTTGAACGGGGATTGCTGGAATATCCCCATTATACCCGGCCCCAGACATGGGAAGGCCGGGTGGTGCCGGAGGTCCTGCTGTCCGGCCATCATGAGCGGATCAGGGCCTGGCGGCAGGGTCAGGCGGAACAGATAACGCGGGAGCGTCGACCGGATCTATGGGACCGGTATCGCGCCCGCCAGGCGAAGGAAAAGGGTTAGAGCTATGGTTGACATCATTCAGGCGCTCGAGAAGGAGCAGATCGAGAAGCTCACCTCGGACAAGACCATCCCGGACTTTTCCCCGGGCGACACCGTCAAGGTCAGTGTCAAGGTGGTGGAAGGCACGCGTGAGCGTCTTCAGGCTTATGAGGGTGTGGTGATCGCGCGGCGCAACGCCGGCTTCAACAGCTCGTTCACGGTCCGGAAGATTTCCTACGGCGAGGGCGTCGAGCGCGTTTTCCCGCTCTATTCCCCGAACGTGGCCACGATCGAGGTGATCCGTCGCGGTGATGTGCGCCGGGCGAAGCTTTACTATCTGCGCGACCGTCGCGGCAAGTCCGCCCGTATCGCCGAGCAGACCACCGGCTATTCCGCCAAGCTGGCCGCGGCCGAGCGCGAGGCGGCGGCTGAAAAGAAGAACGGGAAGGCCTAAGGGCCTTCCCAGAATCGAGGGAAAAGGCGGTCCGGACCGCCGGAAGAGAGGTCGTCGTGAGCAAACCCCGTACCCTGTTCGACAAGATCTGGGACAGCCACTTGGTGGATGAGGGGAAAGACGGCACCTGTCTTATCTTCATCGATCGCCATCTGGTGCATGAAGTGACCAGTCCCCAGGCGTTCGAGGGCTTGCGGCTTGCGGGGCGGCATCTGCGTCATCCCGAGGCGACTCTGGCGGTGGCCGACCACAATGTGCCGACCACCGACCGCAGCCGGGGCATAGACGATCCGGAATCGCGCCTTCAGGTCGAAACGCTGGAACAGAACACCGTCGCTTTCGGTGTCGATTATCTGGCGATGGACGATATCCGCCAGGGAATCGTTCATATCGTCGGACCCGAGCAAGGCTTCACCTTGCCGGGATCGACCATCGTTTGCGGCGATTCGCATACCGCCACCCATGGGGCGTTCGGGGCGCTGGCCTTCGGCATCGGCACCTCCGAGGTCGAGCATGTGCTGGCGGTCCAGACCCTGTTGCAGCGTCCGGCCAAGAACATGCTGGTGCAGGTGGACGGCGTCCTGCCGCCCGGCGTATCGGCCAAGGATCTGGTGCTGGCGATCATTGGCCGGATCGGCACCGCCGGCGGCACCGGTCATGTGATCGAATATCGCGGTCCGGCGATCGAGGCCTTGTCCATGGAAGGCCGCATGACGGTCTGCAACATGACGATCGAGGGCGGTGCGCGCGCCGGTCTGATCGCGCCTGATCAGATTACGTTCGATTACCTGAAGGGGCGTCCCCGCGCGCCCAAGGGTGCGGCCTGGGACATGGCCGTCTCCTATTGGAAGACGCTGAAAAGCGACAAGGGTGCTTCGTACGACAAGACGGTGACGATCGACGTCTCCGCCCTGGAGCCGATGGTCACCTGGGGCACCAGCCCCGAGGACGTGCTGCCGATTTCGGCCCGCGTGCCCGATCCGGCCGAGATCAATGATCCGGCCAAGCGCGAGGCGGCGGCCCGTTCCCTGGCTTATATGGGGCTTGTTCCCGGCACGCCTTTGACCGAGGTTCCCATCGACGCGGTGTTCATCGGGTCCTGCACCAACGGTCGCATCGAGGATTTCCGCGCCGCTGCCGAAATCTTGCGCGGACGCAAGGTTGCGCCGGGTGTGCGGGTCCTGGCGGTACCGGGTTCGGGACTGGTCAAGGAACAGGCCGAGGCCGAGGGGCTGGACGAGATTTTCATCGCCGCCGGAGCCGAATGGCGGGAACCGGGCTGTTCGATGTGCCTGGCGATGAATGCCGATCGTCTGCGGGAAGGCGAACGCTGCGCTTCGACCTCGAACCGCAATTTCGAGGGGCGTCAGGGGCGCGGCGGGCGCACCCATCTGATGAGCCCGGCGATGGCCGCCGCCGCCGCGGTCACCGGCCACCTCGCGGATGTGCGCGATCTGGTCTGATCGGCCTATCGGGTTAGGAGCGGGACGATATGGAAAAATTCACCAAGCTGACCGGGATCGCGGCGCCGTTGCCGCTGATCAATGTCGATACCGATATGATCATCCCCAAGCAGTTTCTGAAGACGATCAAGCGCACCGGCCTTGGCCGCAATCTCTTCAACGAGATGCGCTATGACGTGAACGGAGCCGAAAACCCCGATTTCGTGCTGAATCGGGAACCGTACCGCAAGGCTACCATTCTGCTGGCGGGTGCGAATTTCGGTTGCGGCAGTTCGCGCGAACATGCGCCCTGGGCGCTGCTTGATTTCGGCATCCGTTGCGTGATTGCGCCGTCCTTCGCCGACATCTTCTACAATAACTGCTTCAAGAACGGGATTCTGCCGATCCGTCTGCCGCAGGAGCAACTCGACCTTTTGTTCGACGACGCCGAACGCGGCGCGAACGCCACCATCACCATCGATCTCGCGGCCCAGGAAATCCGGGGTCCGGATGGCGGCTGCCTGTCTTTCGAGATCGATTCGTTCCGCAAGCATTGCCTCCTGAACGGCCTTGACGATATTGGCCTCACCCTGGCCAAGGAAGACAAGATCACGGCCTTCGAGGAACAGCGCCGTTTCGCTCAGCCCTGGCTGTAAGCGCGGAACCGGACACGCATTCGGAGTCATTTAGGTTATGCATACCAAGAAGCTGATCATCCTGCCCGGCGACGGCATCGGTCCCGAAGTCATGGCGCAGGTCGAGCGGGTCATCACCTGGATGGCGAAGCGCCGTCACATCACGTTCGACGTCAGCCACGGTTTGATCGGCGGCGCGTCCTATGACCGCCACGGTCACCCCTTGCCCGACGCGACGATGGCCGACATCGCCGCCGCCGACGCGGTGCTGCTGGGTGCGGTGGGCGGCCCTAAATGGGAAAACCTGTCTTATGAATTGCGCCCCGAGCGCGGGCTGTTGCGTCTGCGCAAGGATTTGGGGCTGTTCGCCAATCTGCGCCCCGCTTTCGTCTTCGACGCGCTGGTCGATGCGTCGTCGCTGAAGCCGGAATTGGTTCAGGGGCTGGATTTGATGATCGTGCGGGAATTGACCGGCGGCATCTATTTCGGCGAGCCGCGCGGCATCGAAACCCTGGCGAACGGGGAACGGCGCGGCGTCAACACCCAGGTCTACACCACCTCGGAAATCCGGCGCATCGCCGATGTCGCCTTTGACCTGGCGTTGAAGCGGCGTGGTCTGGTCCATTCGGTCGAAAAAGCCAATGTCATGGAATCCGGCCTGTTGTGGCGGGAAGAAGTGACGCGGCTTCACGCCGAGCGCAAGGACGGGGTCGAACTGCATCACCTTTACGCCGACAATTGCGCCATGCAGCTTGTGCGCCAGCCCAAACAGTTCGACGTGATCGTAACCGACAATCTGTTCGGCGATCTTTTGTCCGACTGCGCGGCGATGCTGACGGGCTCGCTCGGCATGCTGCCCTCGGCCAGTCTGGGTGCGGTGGACGAACGCGGGTCGCGCAAGGCGGTCTATGAGCCGGTGCACGGCTCCGCGCCGGACATCGCGGGCCGCGATATCGCCAATCCGCTGGCGACGCTGCTCTCGTTTGCCATGCTGCTGCGTTATTCCTTCGACATGAAGGCCGAGGCCGGATTGCTGGAAGACGCCGTCAAAGCGGTGCTGAATGGCGGGCTTCGGACCGCCGACATCATGCAGCCGGGCAAGGCCCAGGTTTCGACCTCGGTCATGGGCGAGGCGGTGGTGCGCGAGCTGGACAAGCTAACGGCCTGACCGGCCCGAAATTTTCCGCTGCCATAAAGGGCCGGTAAAAAGCTTTTCGATTCCTGTGTCTGCAGCTAGTCTTGCCTCTATAAGGGCTTGGCCCCAGGGCGGCGTGGTGGAATCGGCAGGATGGTGGATTACATCCCTTGCGAGGCGGAAAGCCTCGTTCTTGAACGCAAGGAAAGTTTGGTGGACGGCGGTATCCGGCGGGAGAAACTGGCCGATGCCATTGTCGCCCATATCGAATCGCGCATTCTGGAAGGCTCGCTTCGCGCCGGAGAACGATTGTTGCCGGAGCGCGATCTGGCGCAAAAACTGAACGTATCGCGCCCCTCGCTGCGCGAAGCCCTCGAAATCCTGGCTCAACGCCACATTCTGATCAGCCGTCGCGGCGGAACTCTGGTCGCGCCGGTGCTGGGGGCCGATTTCGGGGTAAGGCTGTCGAATCCGGCTGATAACCAGCATGGCGCGCTTTACGATTATCTCGAATTCCGCAGTGTCGTCGAAGGGTCCGCGACCTATTTCGCCGCGCTGCGCGCCAGCGATATCGACCGGGATTTGATTGCGCGCCGGTTCCATGATGTCGAGGCCGCCAACCGGGATGGCGACCCGCTTTGCGAAGCCGAGGCCGATTCGGCCTTTCACCTCGCTATCTACGAAGCCAGCCACAATGTGATCCTGCTGCACATCATGAGCAGCCTGGGCGCGGTGTTCCGCGAATCGATCCTGCACAACCGTGAAAAGCTTTATCAGTTCAAGGGTGTGCGGGCGATGCTGCTGGAACAGCACCGCAACATCCACAACGCGATTTTAAGCGGCGACGCTGATGCGGCGCGCGGTATCGCCGAGGCGCATGTCGATTTCACCCGCCGGGCAATGCATGAAATCGACCTGGCCGATCAGCGGTTGGAATATTCCCTGCGCAGCATTTTCTCCGGGGCCGACGACCGGACATGTCAGGACGAGGACGAAGAGTCCTCGGGGGCTACGAATGACGGCGTCCCATCGCATGGCCAGCCCAAGAATGAGGAGGAAAGTGGGGAAGTTCCTTTGCTCAGACTCTTGAGGTCTCATCCCGAAACGGCCTTCGATTATCTGGAATTCCGCCACGTCGCCGAAGGCATGTCTGCCTACCGGGCGGCCTGTCTGGCGACGAAGGAGGATCGCCGCAGGATCGAGGCGGCTTTCTCCGTTCTTTTGGACGCGGACAAGGGGCAGGACCCGGCGATCGAATGCCGGGCGGATCGGGATTTCCATCTGGCGCTTTATCTGGCCGCGCATAACGACGTGATGGCCCATACGATGCGGCGCATTTTGCTGTTGCAGCATCAGGATGCTTTTTACGACCGTAGCGATTTCAGGGGACAGGAAGGCGTTCGCGGCTTGCTCATGCGCCAGCACAAGGCGCTTTTCGAGGCGGTCATGCGCGGCGATGGCGACGAAGCCCGTGCGGCGGCTGAACGGCACATGCTTTATATCCGCGACCGTCTGATCGAAAGTCGCATCGCCGAACAAAGGCTGGCGGTGGCGCGACGGCGCGTCGGGCGGTCAGATCTGGTTCAGCAATCGTCCCGGCACTAACACCCCGGTCGTTTCCGGCTCGCTGTTTGGCGGAAGGGGGCTATGGCCAACGGTCACATTGAGGCCCATATTCTTTATCCTGATCATGGCGTCGGCAAAACGCGACGCCTTGCTGTCCGAGGGGCTCCGCGTGGGATGGGCGGTCATGCTCCTGCGCCGGTGGTGATGTCCGGCTGTCGGGAGGCTACGCCACCCCTTGTCCGGGCTGATGGCTCGAAGGGCTGATCGAATGGGTATGTGGACACAAAATTATGACCCCATGGATATGCTGTGGGGGTCCGCTGCAATCGCCCTGTTGCCCATCGTTTTTTATTTCCTCGCGCTGACCAGGCTCAATCTGAAAGGGCATATCGCCGGCACGCTGACCGCATTGATCGCGGCGGCTGTCGCCATTCTGTTTTATGGCATGCCCTGGACCATGGCGTTGGCTGCGGCCATTCAGGGATTCGCCTTCGGGCTGTGGCCGATCGCCTGGATCATCATTGGCGCGGTCTTCCTGTACAAGATGACGGTGAAGACCGGGCAGTTCGATATCATCCGCGATTCGATCGTCTCGATCACTTCGGACCAGCGGCTGCAATTGCTGCTGATCGGTTTTTCCTTCGGCGCGTTTCTGGAAGGCGCTGCCGGTTTCGGCGCGCCGGTGGCGATCACGGCGGCGCTCTTGGCCGGGTTGGGCTTCAAGCCGCTCTACGCGGCGGGCTTGTGCCTGATCGCCAACACAGCGCCGGTGGCGTTCGGGGCCATGGGCATTCCGATCCTGATCGGTGGTTCGGTCGGCGGTGTCGATCCTTTTTTGGTCGGGGCCGAGGCCGGCCGCATCCTGACCCCGGTGACCCTGCTGATCCCGTTCTGGGTGGTCGGCATCATGGATGGCTGGCGCGGCATCAAGGAAACCTGGCCAGCGGCCCTGGTGGCGTCGGCCAGTCTCGCATTCGGGGTGCTGATTTCATCGAACCTGATCGGCTATGAGTTGCCGGCCATACTGGGCTCATTGCTCAGCCTGGTCAGCATGACGCTGTTTCTGAAAGTCTGGCGGCCCAAGCACATTTTCCGATTCGACAATCAGGAGCCCAGCCATCCGGTGCGTCGCTACAGCGCAGGCGCGGTGTTCAAGGCCTGGCTGCCCTTCATTATTCTGACCCTGGTCGTGATCCTGTGGAATCTGCCTTTCTTCAAAGGGCTGTTCGCCAAGGACGGCGCGCTGGCCTGGAGCATGATTCATTTCTCCGTCCCCTATCTCGACGCGCTGGTCGTGCGCGCTCCGCCCATCATCTCGGTGTCTGCGCCTTATCCGGCGGTCTTTACCCTTAACCTGATCCAGGCGACCGGCACCGCGATCCTGGTCGCGGCGCTTCTGGTCATGGCGATACAGCGGACCAGTCTAAAGCTGGGGGTGACGACTTTCATCGAGGTGCTGAACGATCTCAAAAAGCCGGTCTGGACCATCGGTGCGGTGGTCGCCTTTGCCTATCTCTGCAATTATTCCGGCCTATCCTCGACGCTGGCGCTGGCCTTGTCCCATTCGGGGCGGGCCTTTACCTTTTTCTCGCCAGTGCTGGGATGGCTGGGGGTGTTCCTGACCGGATCGGACACGACCTCGAACGCGCTGTTCTCGGGCCTACAGGCGGTGACGGCGCGGCAGGTCGGGGTCAGCGAGATTCTGTTGGTGGCGGCCAACACCGCCGGCGGCACCATCGGCAAGATGATTTCGCCGCAATCGATCGCGGTGGCGACGGCGGCGGTCGGGCTGATCGGGCGGGACGGCGAATTGTTCCGCTTCACCCTGAAGCACAGCCTTCTGCTGGTGGCGCTGGTCGGCCTGCTGACGACGATTCAGGCCTATCTTCTGCCCGGCACCATTCCGTCCTGACGCCGACGGCGTCTTGCTCCCGTCAAACGGCGACGGGGGCGGGGATGACCGGATAGGGGTCGTAGCCGGTAAGCTCGAAATCCTCGAAACGATAATCGAACAGGCTGTCCGGCCGGCGTTTCAGCTTCAACGTCGGCCAGGGGCGCGGGGTCCGGGTCAATTGCAGCCGCGCCTGATCAAGATGGTTCAGATAAAGATGAACATCGCCGCCGAACCACACCAGTTCGCCGGGGACCAGACCGCATTGGTCGGCCAGCATATGGATCAACAAGGCGGCTTCGCACAGATTCCAGCCCAGCCCCAGGAAGCTGTCGGCGCTGCGCTGGTAAAGCGCACCCGACAATTTGCCGTCGGCGACATAATATTGATAGGTCATGTGGCAGGGCGGCAGCGCCATGCGTTCCAGTTCGCCCACATTCCAGCCGGTGAACAGTAGCCGCCGGCTGGTGGGATCGGTCTTCAGATTGTTGACCAGTCCCGTGATCTGATCGACGATTCGCCCGTCCTTGGTTTCCCAGGCGCGCCATTGCTTGCCATAGACCGGCCCCAGCTCGCCTTTTTCATCGGCCCATTCGTCCCAGATCGAAACGCCGTTTTCCTTCAGATAGGCGATGTTGGTGCTGCCGCTCAAGAACCACAGCAATTCATGCACCGCGCCCCTGAAGAAGATCCGTTTGGTGGTCAGCAGCGGGAATCCCTGTGCCAGATCGAAACGCAGTGTTTGGCCGAACAGTGAGAGCGTGCCGGTCCCGGTGCGGTCCTGACGGCGCACGCCGTGATCGAGCAGACGCTGCAAAAGATCGAGATAGTGCTGTTCGGGATGGGCGAGGGTCATTGAGTCCGTTCCTGCTGATCGGTCCAAAACCGGATCGGCAGTGTACGGTTTCGGATTGGCAAAAGGCAAAGATGTTTCGCGGCGGCGCGGCCCTTGCTCCGGCGCTGCTGACATTCCGGCATGGTTCGGCTATATAGATTTCAGGGCGTCACGCGCGTCCCGGGGCGTGGAAACCCCAAATACACTGGTAGATGCCTGCCGCTAAGGCATCAGAATCCTTGACCCTTTGGGTCGGGGAGCCTGTGGCGCATGTCCAGGCACCCCGTGCTAAAGGCCACAGGGACCGAGTGTATTCGGTTTTCCAACTCCCCGACTGTGGGTTCAGGAGGCTGTTTGCGAGGGCGCTCGCAGGCACGGCCTTCTCATGGAGAGCCGCCGATGGATGGGAAAAGCGCACCGAAACAAAATCCCGGAAAAGGACGCCGCGTGGTCTCGCGGGATGGCCCGAACCCGGTCGATATCCATATCGGCGGGCGTATCCGCCTGCGCCGCATGCTCATGGGTCTCAGCCAGTCCGAGTTGGGGCAGGTGTTGGGGTTGTCGTTCCAGCAGGTGCAGAAATATGAGCGCGGGGCCAATCGCGTTTCGGCCTCGACCCTGTTCCGGCTGGCCAGCCGTCTCGATGTGCCGATCGCTTTCTTTTTCGACGGACTTCCGGACGGGCCGAAACCGGTCGCCTCGGCTCTTCACGAGGATGATTGCATCCAGCGGGAGAGCCTAGAGATGCTGCGGAACTATCGAATCCTGCCGCCACCCCTGCGCCGTCAGCTATCCGCGCTTCTTTCCACCATGAGCCGGGATCACGGCCATAACGGGGAGTGAAACGTCGCGGACAGCCCCAGACCCGATCTATTGAAAGTCAAAGGGACAAGAGGCGGAAGCCCCTTGTAGGAGAGTGTCGAGGGATGAGATCCCTCGATCTTGAATCCTGCCTCAGCCAGTCGGATTCTAAGGGTGCGGAAGGTCCAGAAAAGCTTCGGGGACCGCGAAGGGTCCCCGAAGACATGTTTTTATCGATGGTTCCTGCCCGCCGGGTCAGCCCGCCAGGGCGGCCTCGATGGCGGCCAGGGCGTCCTTGGCGCGCGCCGCGTCCGGGCCGCCGGCTTGCGCCATATCCGGCCGTCCGCCGCCGCCCTTGCCGCCCAGGGCCTCGGCCCCACGGCGCACCAGATCGACGGCTGAAAGACGGGCGGTCAGATCGTCGGTCACGGCCACGACCAGCGAAGCCTTGCCATCGGCGGTGGCTGCCAGGGCAACCACGCCGGAGCCGATCTGCTTCTTGATGTCGTCGGCCATGCCCTTCAGATCCTTGGCCGGCACGCCGTCGAGCAGACGCGCGGCAAGGGTGACGCCCGCCACGGTCTTGTTGCCGCCGTCAGTACCTGCGCCGGTGGCGAGTTGACGACGCGTTTCGACCAGCTCGCGTTCCAGCTTGCGCCGGTCCTCGATCATCTGGCTGATCCGGTTCGGCAATTCCGAGGGCGGCGCTTTCAGGCTTTCAGCCAGTTGAGCGAGCAGGGCGGCCTGATCCTCGACCCAATGTTCGGCGGCGGCGGCGACCACGGCTTCGATCCGGCGTACACCGGACGCGACCGCGCCTTCGCTGACGATCTTGAGCAACCCGATATCGCCGGTGCGCGCGACATGGGTGCCGCCGCACAATTCGGTCGAAACGGCTTCGCCATCCTCGCCCATCGACACGACGCGGACCTCGTCGCCATATTTTTCACCGAACAACGCCATGGCGCCGATCTTCATCGCCGCGTCGGGGGTCATCAGGAGCGTGCCGACCGGCAAATTGGCGCGGATACGGGCATTGACGTCATGCTCGGCGGCCAGAATTTCCTCAGGCGATATGGCCTTGGGATGGCTGATGTCAAAGCGCAGACGATCGGGCTGGACCAGCGATCCTTTCTGGGTGACGTGATCGCCCAGGATGCGGCGCAGGGCCGCATGCAGCAGGTGAGTCGCCGAATGGTGCGCCCGGATGGCGGCGCGCCGTTCCGAATCGACGATGAAATCGGCGGCGTCGCCGACGGCGACCGTTCCTTCCTCGACCTGTCCCAGATGCACCATCAGATCGCCCAGCTTCTTCTGGGTGTCGGTGATGCGCAGCCGGGCCTTGCCCGCGGTCAGGATGACGCCGGTGTCCCCGACCTGTCCGCCCGATTCGCCATAAAAGGGAGTCTGGTTGGCGATCAGAGCCACCGACTGGCCGGCGGTAGCTTTATCCACAGGCTTGCCGTCGGCCAGCAGCGCCAGAATCAAGCCTTCGGAGCGTTCGACGCCATAGCCCAGGAATTCCGTCGCGCCGGTTTTCTCGCGGACCTCGAACCAAACCTGTTCGGTCGCCGCTTCACCGGAGCCGGCCCAGGCCTTGCGGGCCTCGTCGCGCTGGCGGGCCATCGCGGCGTCAAAGCCGTCGAGATCGACGCCGACGCCCCGGTTCTTCAGCGCGTCCTGGGTCAGATCCAGCGGGAAGCCATAGGTGTCGTAAAGCTTGAAAGCGACCTCGCCGGGCAGACGGTCGCCGCGATGAAGGCCGTTGCTTTCCTCATCGAGCAGTTTCAGGCCGCGTTCCAGCGTCGCTTTGAAGCGGGTTTCCTCGCTTTTCAGCGTTTCGGTGATCAAGGGCTGGGCGCGCACCAGTTCGGGGAAGGCAGCGCCCATCTGGCGGACCAGGGCCGGCACCAGCTTCCACATCAAGGGCTCTTTGGCCCCCAGAAGCTGGGCATGGCGCATGGCGCGGCGCATGATCCGGCGCAGCACATAGCCGCGGCCCTCGTTCGAAGGCAGCACGCCGTCGGCGATCAGGAAGGAAGAAGACCGCAGGTGATCGGCGATGACCCGGTGCGAGATGCGGTGAGGACCATCGGGGTCGGTGTTGCTGGCATCGGCCGAGGCGACGATCAAGGCGCGCAGAAGGTCGATATCGTAATTGTCGTGTTTGCCCTGCAACAGGGCAGCCAGCCGTTCCAGCCCCATGCCGGTGTCGATGGACGGACGCGGCAAACCGATGCGCTCCTCCTTCGTCACCTGCTCATACTGCATGAAGACGAGGTTCCAGATCTCGATGAAACGGTCGCCATCCTCGTCCGGGCTGCCGGGCGGGCCGCCGGGGATATGATCGCCGTGGTCATAGAAGATTTCGGAACAAGGGCCGCAGGGGCCGGTGTCGCCCATCGCCCAGAAATTGTCCGAGGTGGGAATGCGCACGATGCGCGATTCGGGCAGGCCGGCGATCTTTCTCCACAGACCGAACGCTTCATCGTCGGTGTGGTAGACCGTGACCATCAGCCGGTCGGCGGGAATGCCATATTCCTTGGTGATCAGCCGCCAGGCGAAATCGATGGCGCCTTCCTTGAAATAGTCGCCGAACGAGAAATTGCCCAGCATCTCGAAGAAGGTGTGATGCCGGGCCGTGTAGCCGACATTGTCGAGATCGTTGTGCTTGCCCCCGGCGCGGACGCATTTCTGCGAGGTCGTAGCCCTTTTATAGGGCCGCTTCTCGGCGCCGGTGAAGACGTTCTTGAATTGAACCATCCCAGCGTTGGTGAACATCAGGGATGGATCGTTGCGCGGCACCAATGGACTCGACGCCACCACTTCGTGGCCGTTTTTGGCGAAGAAATCGAGAAAGGTGGAGCGAATATCGTTGACAGTCTGCATGGCTTTTCAGATGTGCATCCTTGCCGCGCGATCCAAGGGGGGACCTTCTGCGGAAGATCAAAGAGAAAAGCTTTTCTAACAAGCCCTCCGGCGGCTGTCCAGGCATCCCGGTGGTGCGGGAGAAATGATCGGGCGATGAATGGCGGCGGCGACACGGTGTCTCCCGCTTCCCTTCATCGCCCGCAGACCCCCGAAATGGGGTTATTCCTCGGCGGGGGTCTCTTCCGCCGCACTGCCGCCGCCCGTCATTTCCTCGGAGATGATGCCGGCGTTCTGGCGGATGGCGGACTCGATTTCGGCTGCGATGGCGGGGTTGTCGCGCAGGAAGGTTTTGGCGTTTTCACGCCCCTGGCCGACGCGTTGGCCGTTATAGGAGAACCATGCACCGGATTTTTCGACCACGCCGGCCTTGACGCCAAGATCGATCAATTCGCCGGTCTTGGACACGCCTTCGCCATACATGATGTCGAATTCGACCACCTTGAAGGGCGGGGCCATCTTGTTCTTGACCACCTTGACGCGGGTCTGGTTGCCGACGATCTCGTCCTTGTCCTTGACCGCGCCGATCCGGCGGATGTCGAGACGGACCGAAGCGTAGAATTTAAGCGCATTGCCGCCGGTCGTGGTTTCCGGATTGCCGAACATGACGCCGATCTTCATGCGGATCTGATTGATGAAGATCACCATGCATTTGGAACGGGACACGGTCGATGTCAGCTTGCGGAGCGCCTGGCTCATCAGCCGGGCCTGCAGGCCGACATGGGAATCGCCCATATCGCCTTCCAGTTCGGCGCGCGGCACCAGGGCGGCGACCGAATCGATCACCAGCACGTCGATGGCCCCGGAACGGACCAGCGTGTCGGCGATTTCCAGCGCCTGCTCCCCCGCGTCGGGCTGGGAAATGAGCAGATCGTCGAGATTGACGCCCAGTTTGCGGGCATAGCTTGGGTCCAGCGCATGTTCGGCGTCGATGAAGGCCGAAACGCCGCCTTTTTTCTGCGCTTCGGCGACCACATGCAGCGCCAGCGTGGTCTTGCCCGAGCTTTCGGGGCCGTAGATTTCGACGATGCGCCCGCGTGGCAGGCCGCCGATGCCAAGACCGATATCCAGCCCCAGCGATCCGGTCGAAATAACCTCTGCCTCGACCACCTCGCGCTGGCCCAGACGCATGATCGATCCCTTGCCGAAGGCCCGCTCGATCTGGGAGAGGGCCGCATCCAACGCGCGTTGTCTATCCATGGTGTCCTTGTCTACCAGCTTGAGGACGGTCTGTGTCGGCGACATGCTGACGGCTTCCTTTATTCCATGCCGGTCGCGGCGATGCAATCATCGGTATCGTACCAGTTTTGTTCCCTACGGCAAGGGGAGAATGTTCTTTTTATGTTCTATGAAGGGGGCCGATGTCAGACCGGATTGGCGAGCACGTCGTGGACCTTGCCGGCCAATTGCTTGAGCGAGAAGGGTTTGGCCAGGAAGTGGATGCCTTTTTCCCCCGATGTGTCGCCCAGGGCGATGTTTTCCGTATAGCCGGACATCAGGATCGCCTGGATATTGGGGCGCTCCATGCGTACCAGACGCGCCAAGGTGGCACCGTCCATGCCGGGCATGACCACGTCGGTGACCAGGACGTCGATATGAGGCTCGGCATGCAGGGCGTCGAGCGCCCCTTCGCCCGACCGCGCTTCGATCACGCGATAGCCTTTGCTGCGCAGCGCCTTGGACCCGAATAAACGTACCGCATCCTCGTCCTCGACCAGAAGGATGGTAGCGTTTCCGGTCAGATCATGGCTCTCGGGCGCGCCTTCCGAGCCGGTTTTGCCGGTCAATTCGTCCGGGGACGGTTCGATGCGCGGCAGATAGATGCGGAATGACGATCCATGGCCGGGCTGGCTATCGACGAAAATGAAGCCGCCGGTCTGGCGCAGGATGCCATAGACGGTGGACAGGCCAAGACCGGTGCCGGCCCCGACCTCCTTGGTCGAAAAGAAAGGCTCGAAAATGCGCGCCAGATTTTCGGGCGTGATGCCGGTGCCGGTGTCGGCAACCTCGATCGTCACGTAATCGCCGGGCGGCATGATCTCGGTCCCGCGCTGGAAATGCCGTTCGATTCGGGCGGTGCGGGTGGTGATGGACAGAGTTCCGCCGCCTTGCATGGCGTCGCGGGCGTTGACGGCCAGATTGATGATCACCTGGTCGAATTGGCCGGGATCGACCCTGATCGGCCCCAGATCGCGGCCATGGGTGAAAACCAGATTTATTCTTTCGCCCAGCAACCGGCGCAGAAGATTAGAAAGATCAGAAAGCGCGTCGGTGACGTCGATCAGTTTCGGCTGGAGACGCTGGCGGCGCGAGAAGGCGAGAAGCTGGCGGATCAGGCTGGCGGCGCGGTTGGCGTTCTGCTTGATCTGCATGACGTCGGAGAAGGAGGAATCGCCGGGGCCGTGACGCAGCAGCAAAAGATCGCAAAATCCGATCATCGCCGTCAGTAGGTTGTTGAAATCATGCGCGACGCCGCCGGCAAGTTGGCCCATCGCCTGCATTTTTTGGGATTGAGCGAACTGGATTTCCAGATTGCGCTGTTCGGTGGTGTCGATGAAATGCAGCACCAATCCCGAAATCGCATCTTCTTCTTTGGCGGAGCCGACAAACAAAGTCGCGGTGATGTCGCCGCCCAGGCCGTTGACCAGGCGCACCGGCAGATGGCCGCCGATGCTGGCGCCCATGAGTGCGCGCGAAAACAATTCGCTCGCTCCGGCCCGGTCCGGCGACAGAATGAAATCCTCGATCGCGCGTCCGCTAAGAGCCTCGGCCCGGTCCCCGATCATGGCGGCGAACGCCTGGTTGCAGCGGTTGATCGATCCGTCCGGATCGGCGAGGACGATTCCGACCGGGGCATCCTCGAACAGCCATTGGAACCGCCGTTCGGCCATGCGCAGGCTGCGTTCCCAATGGCGTTCGGGGATCAGGTCGCGCACCACAACCGAACGGGTCAGGGTCTCTCCGCCCTCATCGAACTGGGTGTGGGTGACGAAGGCGCGGAAGACATCGCCATTGCGGCCTTTGAAGCGCATTTCGGCGCGGTCATCCTCGGGGTTGGGAACGACACCCAAGACTTCTTCCAGTCCCAACCCGACCAATTCGTCGGGCGAACGGCCGACCCATTCGGCCAGACGCTGGTTGACGAAGCGGAATTTCCCTTCGGTATCCGCGCAATAAAATCCGACGGGCAGGAAATCGATGAAATCGGCCAGCATTTCGTGTTCGCGGCGCAGGGTTTCGTCGATGGCGCGCCGCGCCGATACATCTTCCGCCGTCAATAAGAAAGCGCTGCCCTCAAGCGGATGCACGGCCAGGGCCAGCCATTCCCGCGCGCCCTCGTCGCCGGCGAGGAACGAAATTTCCGCGTGATGCGCGCCGCCATGGGCGGCGACGGCGCGCAGTCTTTCGATCTCTTCGATGGCGCGGTCGTCGCCGTCGATGCGCGCCAGCAAGGGGGCCAGAGGGTCGGCGGCGGGACCGAAAAGAGTGCGCGCCTGGGCGTTGCGCAGGATTTCGCCATTCGCGTCGGCGATCAGCCGGGCTTGACGGTCGGCGCCGAGCGCATGGCCCAGCGCCTGGCGGCGTTCCGCCCTTTCTTGCAGCAGGGAAATCTTGCGTAGGAATGCGATCAGCACAATCAGCGCAACCAGAAAGGCGCAGATCGTCACCGGCAGGCGGAAAGCGCCGCCGATCTCCGGGTTCAAGGCGATCAGAACCAGCAAAATCAGCGCCGCCGCCCCCAATCCGGTCAGCATCTCCTTGGGCGCTCTAGCGGCGGCGGAATTTCTTTTCCTTGAGTCGCATGACATAGCTGATCACCTCGGCCACGGCCTTGTAATGATCGGGATGGATTTCGTCGTCTATTTCCACACTTGCATGCAGGGCGCGCGCAAGCGGCGGGTTTTCCACGATGGGCACGTCATGATCACGGGCGACGTCTCGAATGCGGGCCGCGATCAGATCCTGGCCCTTGGCCACCAAGACCGGGGCGTTCATCTTTTCAGGGTCATATTTCAGTGCGCAAGCATAATGGGTCGGGTTGGTAACCACCACATCCGCTTCGGGCACGGCGGCCATCATGCGCTGACGCGTCCGGGCCATGCGGATCGCGCGCAGGCGCGAGCGGATCATGGGGTCGCCTTCATTCTGCTTGTATTCGTCTTTTATTTCCTGCTTCGTCATGCGCATCTTTTTAAGATATTGATAACGTTGAAATATCCAGTCGATGAGGCCGATGGCGGCAACCAGGGCGACCATGAACAGAAGCAGAGTCAGCAAGGTGGAATGCAAGTAATCGAGCGTCGGGCGCAGTTCCATCGTCACCAGCAGATCCAGCGTCTTGGCCTTGGGCACCAGCAACAGATAGGCCAAGGTGCCGACAATCCCGAGCTTGGCCAGGTTTTTGGCCAACTCCATCAGCGAATGGCTGGAAAATATCCGCTTTAGACCCGCCATCGGATTGATGCGCTCGATGTCGGGGACCAGTTTCTTGGTGGTGATGTTGAAGCCGATCTGGCCGATCGAGGCGGCCAGCGCGAAAGCCAGCAGCACCGCCATGATGATGCCGACATAAAGGCCGATATTGAGCGCTGTACCGGCAATGATGTTCATGAAGTCGCGGTCGGTGAGGATGCGCAACTGGTCGGCGTTCCCCAGGAACCGGGATAGATAGGTGGCGATCTTGGGCAGCAGGAACGGCAACAGCAGCCAGACCGCTACGGTGATGCCCAGAATCTGGGCGGCGGTCTTGACCTCCTGGGATTGAAGAACCTCGCCGTCCTCAACCGCCTTTTCCAATCGTTTCGGCGTGGCCTCTTCTGTCCTGGAGTCCTGGTCTTCGCCGGCCATCATTCACCTCGCAGGCGCGAAAAGGAGCAGGTTGTCGCTGAAGGTGCGCAGGAACCACAGCATGATCGCGGGCAGGGAAACGCCAAGAAGGAACAGCCCGCACAGGATTTGCAGCGGCATGCCGACGAAGAACACCTGCATCTGCGGCACCAGACGGTTGATCAGGCCGAGAGTGGTGTTGAAGGTCAGGCTGAACACCACCAGCGGCGCGGCCAGCGACATGCCGATGCGGAAGGTTTGGCTCAGGGTGGAGACAAAGACACCGGACATGTCGCCGATCGGAACGCCTGCACCGGGACGGAACAGATCATAGGTGCCGATCATTCCTTCCAGCATGAGGTGATGGCTGTTGCTGACCAGGACCATCGTGATGGCGGTCAGCGACAGAAAGCTGGTGATGATCTGGCTTTGCTGCATCGCGTTGGCGTCGAACACGAAGGCGTTGGCCAGTCCCGCCGAATAGCTGATGAAATTGCCGGCCAGATCGATCGGGGTCAGCAAGGCTTGCAGGATCAGACAGAAAAACAGCCCGATCGTCACCTCGCCCAGGACCAGAAGCAGCAGAGGGAAGGGCTGGGCCGGCATCGGCGGCACATAGGGTCCGAGGACCGGCAGCATCAGGAAACTGATCGTGAGCGCCAAGAGAAGCCGCGCGCGGACGAGGACATTGCTGTTGCCGAACACCGGCATGAACATCATGGCCGCGCCCAACCGGGCGAAGATCATGAGCAGGGTGTAGATATTGACGGTGAGGATCTCGCGCAGCATGGGCGGGCCGTCAGCCGCCAGAGGCGGCGTGCTCCATCAGCATGCGGAAAAAATCCATCAGATTGTGCAGCATGAACGGCAGCACCAGGAACAGGGCCATGAACACCACCAGAACCTTGGGCACGAAGGTCAGAGTGGCTTCCTGAATCTGGGTCAGTGCCTGGAACAGGGAGATGATCAGGCCGACGACCAACCCGGCCAGCAGCACGGGCGCTCCGATCTTGAGCAACACCATGATGGTGTCGCGGGCCAGTTCCAGGACCAGGGCCTCGTTCATGGAGGCCGCGCCGTCAGATCGGCATCTTCAGGATGTCGCTATAAGCGCTGATGACCTTGTCCCGCACGGCGACAACGGTCTGAAGCGTGACTTCGGCATTGTTCACGGCGGTGACGACGTCGCGGATGTCGGCCTTGCCGGCAATGGCCAATTTGGATTGTTCCTCGCCGGTCTTGGCGGCTTCGATGGCGGTCTTGGCCCCGGCCTTGAGCAGCGCGGAGAAGTCCGATTCCAGGCCGGCGCCGGCATCGTCCGGTGCGGACGAGGCGCCGTTTGAGATGGATTTCGACGCTTGGTTATAGGCGCTGATGGCGTTGGCGATGCTGGTGGTAGCCATGATATGCCCTTAAAAAACGGAACGGTCGATGGAAAGAGGCTTCATCTATTTGAGGAGATCGACGGTGCGCGACATCAGCGTTTTCGACACCGAGACCACATTCAGATTGGCCTCGTAGGAACGCTGCGCTTCGCGCATGTCCATCACCTCGATCAATGGATTGACGTTGGGCACCAGCACATAGCCGCTGGAATCGGCGGCTGGATGCTTAGGGTCGTATTTCTTCTGAAATTCGGAACGATCGACGTCGATCTTGTTCACCTTGACGACGTCGGCGCCGATCTTCTTGTCCAGCACGTTGCGGAAAGACAGAACCTTGCGCCGGTAGGGGGTGACGTCGGGGCTGGTCGGCAGGGATTCGGCATTGGCCAGGTTTTCGGCGACGACGCGCAACCGTTCGGCCTGCGCTTTCATGCCCGAAGAGGCGATCAGCGACGATTTGGACAGATCATCCATGGCGATGTCCTTCGCTGCCGGCGGTCAGGCGAATCACGATCCACCGCCCTTGCCGAGAGAGATTTTGATCATGCTTAAATTTTTCTGGAACAGGTTCAGCGTCATCTCGTAGCGCGACTTCACCTGGCCGATTTTTTCCATCTGGTCTTCGATCAGGACCGAATTGCCGTTGGGCGTGGATTCCTGGGGACGGCGTTCAGCCACGATATCGGTGCGCATGGGCTGCGCGATAGTGGCTTCGATATGCATCGGATTGGTGGTGACGGCGGCGGCCGGCGCGTTCGTCCGCGCCAAGGTGTTCTTGAAATCGAGCGGCGCCACATCCTTAGCCTTATAGGACGGGGTATTGGCGTTGGCGACGTTCTCGGCCAGGACCGTCTGGCGTTTGGCCAGCCAATTCAATGTCTTGTTCGCCATCGAGAACAGGGATAGGTCTTCGAGCATGGACTGCTAATCCTATCTTTCACGCAGAACCGGAGGCTCAACGCTCTCCACCACCCTTTATCCTACCCGGACGGGCTTAACAAAGGGTGAATCTATCCGCTGACGGCCGCCGTTCCGGACAGGCAATATTGCAGCAGGGTATGAAGCTGGTTGCCGTTGACCGGCTTGTGCAGGATCGGCAGACCGCTGGCCGCTGCTTCGCGCAGGCGGCCGGGCGCGGTGTCGCCGGTCACCAGAATGGCCGGAATGTCGGTTCCGAATTCGGCTTGAACGGCGCGAATGGCCATGACGCCGGTATAGCCCTCGCGCAGGCGGTAATCGGCCAGGATCACGCGCGGGCGCAGATCGCGTCCGCGGAGAAGGGCGATCACCTCCTCGGCCGTGCCGGCGCCGGCGACTTCGTATCCCCAGCTTTCAAACAGCATCTGGTAACCGACCAGAACGATCGATTCATCTTCGATGACGGCGATCAGAATGGGCTTCTCCCCCGTTCCGGTCGAAGGAGGCGTGTCACAACTATCGTTTGCCCGAGACATGAATTCGGTTCATCCCTGAAACAGGACGGCATTCCTCCCTCCGGGAACGGAATAGCCGCCGAGGGGCCATAGTGCCGTTTTTATCCGGATGCGAAAAGCCCGAAGACCGGATTGGCGACAGGAAAACCGCATGCCGCCCTGTCCGGGAACGACGAAGGGGACCGCCTTCGCAGGCGGTCCCCTCCCATCGGATGGCTTTTCCCCGCTGGTTTCCCAGCCGGGAATGACCGGACTTTAGAAGTCCATGTCGCCCATGCCGCCCATACCGCCCATGCCGCCGCCCGGCATCGGGGGGGCCTTCTTTTCGGGCTTCTCGACAACCAGGGCCTCGGTCGTGACCAGAAGGCCGGCCACCGAAGCGGCGTCCTGCAGAGCGGTGCGCACGACCTTGGTGGGGTCGATGATGCCGGCCTTGAACAGGTCGGTATATTCACCCTTCTGAGCGTCGAAGCCTTCGTTCGGCTTGTTGCCTTCGAGCAGCTTGCCGACCACCAGCACGCCGTCGGTGCCGGCATTGTCGGCGATCTGGCGCAGAGGAGCCTGCAGGGCGCGACGGATGATGTCGATGCCGACCCGCTGGTCTTCGTTGACGGGCTTCAGGTTCGCCAAAGCGGGGATGGAGTAGAGCAGGGCGGCGCCGCCGCCGACCACGACACCTTCCTCGACCGCGGCGCGGGTCGCGTGGAGGGCGTCATCGACGCGATCCTTGCGCTCCTTCACCTCGACCTCGGAACCGCCGCCGACCTTGATGACGGCCACGCCGCCGGCCAGCTTGGCAAGACGCTCTTGCAGCTTCTCGCGGTCATAGTCCGAGGTGGTCTCCTCGATCTGCGCGCGGATCTGCTTGATGCGAGCCTCGATATCGCCCTTGGTGCCGGCGCCATCGACGATGGTGGTGTCTTCCTTGGTGATGGTCACGCGCTTGGCGGTGCCCAGCATCGACAGATTGACCGATTCCAACTTGATGCCGAGATCTTCCGAAATCACCTGGCCGCCGGTCAGAATGGCGATATCTTCCAGCATGGCCTTGCGGCGATCACCGAAGCCGGGAGCCTTGACGGCCGCGACCTTGAGGCCGCCGCGCAGCTTGTTGACCACCAGGGTGGCCAGGGCTTCGCCCTCGACATCCTCGGCGATGATCAGCAGCGGACGGCTGGACTGGACGACGGCTTCCAGGACGGGCAGCAAGGGCTGCAGGCCGGAGAGCTTCTTTTCGTGGAGCAGGATATAGGGGTTTTCCAGCTCGACGGTCATCTTGTCGGGGTTGGTGATGAAGTAGGGCGAGGTGTAGCCACGGTCGAACTGCATGCCTTCGACGACATCCAGCTCGGTGTCGAGACCCTTGGCCTCTTCAACCGTAATCACGCCTTCATTACCGACCTTCCCCATCGCCTCGGCGATCTTGAGGCCGATATCGCTCTCGCCATTGGCGGAGATGGTGCCGACCTGGGCGATTTCCGCGTTGGTCGAAACCTTGCGCGAACGCTTCTTCAGGTCCTCGATCACGGCGGCGACGGCGATGTCGATGCCGCGCTTCAGATCCATCGGGTTCAGCCCGGCGGCGACGGCCTTGGCGCCTTCGCGCACGATGCACTGAGCCAGAACGGTGGCGGTGGTGGTGCCGTCACCAACCAGATCGGCGGTCTTCGAGGCGACTTCGCGCACCAGCTGGGCGCCCAGATTCTCGAACTTGTCGGACAGCTCGATTTCCTTGGCGACGGAAACGCCGTCCTTGGTGATGCGGGGAGCGCCGAACGACTTCTCGATGACGACGTTGCGGCCCTTCGGCCCCAGGGTCACCTTCACCGCGTCGGCGAGAATGTCGACGCCGCGCAGCAGACGCGAGCGGGCGTCGGTACCGAATTTGACTTCTTTAGCAGCCATGTTACGTCAATCCCTTGGAAGCTTAGGCGAACACGCCGATGATGTCGGATTCCTTCATGATCAACAGCTCTGCGCCATCGATCTTGACCTCGGTGCCGGACCATTTGCCGAACAGCACGCGGTCACCCGGCTTGACGTCCAGCGCGACGACCTTGCCGTCTTCGCCACGAGCGCCGGGGCCAACCGCGACCACTTCGCCCTGCTGGGGCTTTTCCTTGGCCGTGTCGGGAATGATGATGCCGCCCGCAGTCTTCTCTTCCTGCTCGAGACGCTTGACCACGACGCGGTCATGGAGCGGTCTGAACTTCATTCACAACCTCCGTTTAAACTGATGAATGGATACCGCCGGGGCAAGCTGTTAGCACTCAAGCCCGGCGAGTGCTAACGATCTAGGGGGATAGATGAATTCTGTCAAGGCTTGATCGGATGAAATCGGATGGCGGCGGTGCTTCAGCCGCCGAGATATCCGGCTACGACGGCGGGATGGGCGCGGACGGAATCAGGCGATCCGGCTGCCGCGATCCGGCCTTCGATCAAGGCCAGAACCTTGTCGGCATGGTCGAACACCATGCCGATGTCGTGCTCGGTGAACAAGATGCCTAATCCGCGTTCCCGCGCCAGACGGCCGACCAGCCGCATCAACTGGTTCCGTTCGTCGCCGGCCATGCCGGCGGCGGGTTCATCCATCAGCAGAAGGCGCGGCGCGCCGGCAAGCGCCAGGGCCAGCTCGACCCGCTTCAGATCGCCATAGGCGAGATCGGCGCAGGTGCTATTCGCCAGCGCTGAGATGCCGACTTCCTCCAGTATGCCGCGTTCCTCAGGTAAGGGGCTGCGGGCGGCGGCGGAGAAAAGATCGTTCAGGCCGCCTTGCCGGGCGAGGATGGCGAGACGGATATTCTCGGCGACGCTCATCGAGGCGAAGGTGGCGGCGGTCTGGAAGGTTCGCCCCAAACCCATACGGCTGGCAAGATGGGGCGGCTGCCCGGCCATATCGCGCTCTTCCAGCAGGACACGGCCGGAATCGGGGCGCAACTGGCCGCCGATGATGGAAAAACAAGTGCTTTTGCCGGCTCCGTTGGGACCGATCATCGCCACCATCTGGCCGGCTTCGACGGTGAAGGAGACGTCGTCCAGCGCTTTCAGCGCGCCGAAACTCTTGCTCAACCCTTGGACCGACAGCAGGCTCATGGGCGTCTCATCCGCCCGAGGAGGCCGCCGGGGAAACCGACCACCAGCAGGATCAGGATGGCGCCGACCGCCATCCGCCACAAATCGGAATGGGACGACAGGCCGACCTTGAGCAGGGTGTGCAGTCCGGCCCCCAGAATCGGTCCGGCCAGACTGCCGATACCGCCCAGCAGCAGCATCACCAGCGCATCCACCGATGTCGCGATCGAAGCGGTGTCGGGAAAGACGCTGCCTTTCAGATAAGCGAACAAGCCGCCGGCTAGCGCCGCCAGCGCCGCGCCGATGGCGAAAGCGAGCGTCCTGGTCCGCCGCGAATCGATACCGATCGCCTCTGCCCGGGCGGGCTGGTCGCGCACGGCGCGGGCGGCAAAGCCGAAAGGCGAGGCGGCGAGCCGCCACAGAAAGACGAAGGCCAGCCCGACGATGGTCAGGACGAAAAGATGGAACGTTTCGGGCGAGGCGGCCCAATCCGAAGGCCAGATGCCGAGGATGCCGTTATCGCCGCCGGTAAGGCCGTAAAGCTGCATGGCCAGGGAATGGATGATCGCCGCCAGGGCCAGGGTCAGCATCGCCAGGGTGATGCCGGCATGGCGCACGGCGGGCCGGGCGAAGCACCAGCCGCCCAGAAAGCCCGCCAAGAGGGCGGTGAGCAAAGCGCCCTCCATCCCCAGCGCGGGATGGGTGAGAGCGGCGGCGTAAGCGCCGATGCCGAACCAGGCCGCCTGACCGAAGCAGGTCATGCCGCCTAGGGCCGTGACCAGCGACAGGCTGGCGGCGAACAGCGCCATGATCAGGATTTCACTGGCCACGGTGGTTGCATAAGCATCGCCTGCCAAGGGGACGAGGGCGAAGAAAAGGCAGGTCAGGGCCAGCCCGGCCCACAGACGGGGCGAGGGCAGCATCGGCGCGGTTCCGGCGGGCGAATCGGCGGCGTCCGGGGTGGATTTGCCCATCAGCCCCCGTGGGCGCAGGGCCAGGACGAGGGCCATGACGGCGAACATCAGCACCAGCGTCGCCTTGGGCCACAGATAGACGCCGAAAGCGGACAATTCGCCGATCAGCAATGCGGCCAGGAATGCGCCCGGCAGACTGCCCAGCCCGCCGACCACGACGACGACGAAGGCGGACACCACTACGGGCGTGCCCATGGCGGGATGGATGGCGGCCCGGGGCAGTTCCAGTGCGCCGCCCAGCCCGGCCAACAGCGCGCCCAGGGCGAAGACGGCGGTGAACAGCCGTGTCTGGTCGACACCCAGCGCGGCCAGCATCTCGCGGTCGGCGCTGGCGGCGCGGACCAGAATGCCGAAGCGGGTACCCTTCAGCAGCAGCCACAAGCCGGCCATCACCGCCGGCCCGACTGCGATCAGGAACAGATCATAGGCGGGGAAGGCATGGCCGAACAGATCGACCGATCCTTTCAGGCCCGGCGCGCGCGGGCCCAGCATGTCGTCCGGCCCCCACAGCAGCGACACCATGTCTTCGGCGATCAGTGTGACGGCAAAGGTGGCGAGAAGCTGGAACAGTTCCGGCGCGCGATAGATGCGGCGCAGCAGGCTGCATTCCAGCAGGATCCCCGCCAGCGCGGTGATCAGGGCCGCCAGGGGCACGGCCAGCCAGAAGCCCAGGGGAGCGGACAGAGTCCAGGCCATATAGGCCCCCAGCATGTAAAGGCTGCCATGAGCGAAATTGATGATGCGGGTGACGCCGAAGATCAGCGACAGACCGGCGGCGACCAGAAACAGCGAGGACGCGCTGGCCAATCCCTCCATGAACTGGATCAGAAAAAAGCTCATCGGTCCGGCTGGATCACAGAAGGGTTTCCTGACGCGGGTCGTCGGGTTCCTTGCCGCGCTTTTTCGGCGCGTGCCCGGAGGGGGATTCTCCCGGTTCGACCCGGACCGGCACCGAAACTTCGTCGGCCAGCGTCACCTGCCAGTGTTCCCCGGGCCGCGCCTGGGCCCCTTGCGTGACGGTGTCGCCGGCCTCGTCGCGCACCAGGGCGAATCCCCGTTTCAGGACCGCGCGATAAGACAGGCTTTCCAGCAATCCTTCCTGCCGGTCGAGATCGTTCCGCCGCCGCTCCTGTATCCGCGCCACGGCGGGGCCGAGACGTAAGCCCGTTTCCTCCAAACGGTGGCGGAAAAGGTCAAGCCGGTTCTTCTCAGCCGTGGCGATCTTCAGCCGCGCCGTTTCCAGCGCCTGGGCGATCTGGCGGAACGCCGTTTCGCGGCGGTGCCGGTAATTGGGCAGGGCGTTGCCGAGGCGGTCGCTCCAATCGTCGAGCTTTTGCGCGACCTCCTCCAACCGCCGGCGGGGATCGGGCAGGCCGCGCGCCAATCCGTCGATGCGCAGGCGCTGTTCCTCGATCCGGCGCGAGGCCGCGTTGGACAAGCGGCGGTCCCGGTCCTTGACCTGCAGGATCAGATCGCGGCGCACCGGCACCGCCATTTCCGCCGCGCCGGTCGGAGTCGGCGCGCGCCGGTCGGCGGCGAAATCGATCAGGGTGGTGTCGGTCTCGTGGCCCACGGCTGAAATCAGCGGGATGACGGATGCGGCGGCGGCGCGGACGACGATTTCCTCGTTGAAGGCCCACAGATCCTCGATCGAGCCGCCGCCGCGGGCCACGATCAGCAGATCGGGACGGGGCAAGGGACCGCCCGCAGGCAGGGTGTTGAACCCGTCGATGGCACGGGCGATCTGTTCCGCCGCTCCTTCGCCCTGAACCGCGACCGGCCAGAGCAGAACAAAGCGCGGGAACCGGTCGCCCAACCGGTGCAGGATGTCGCGGATCACCGCGCCGGTGGGCGAGGTGACGACGCCGATGACCTCAGGCAGGAAAGGAAGCTTCTTCTTGCGCTCAGGCGCAAACAGCCCTTCAGCGGCCAGCTTCTTGCGGCGTTCTTCCAGCAGCGCCAGCAGCGCGCCCTGGCCGGATACTTCCAGCCGCTCGACCACCATCTGGTATTTCGACCGCCCCGGATAGGTGGTCAGCCGGCCGCTGGCCACCACCTCCAGCCCGTCTTCGGGCCGAATGGCCAGCTTCGCCGCCGATCCCCGCCAGCAGACGGCGTCCAGGACCGCGTCCTCGTCTTTCAAGGCGAAATAGAGATGGCCCGAACTGTGGCGCTTGAAACCCGATATCTCGCCCTTGACCCGGACATGCTCATAGCGGCCCTCGACCGTGCCCTTGATGTCGCGGGAAATCTCGGAAACCGTGTATTCCGGCACGTTATGAGGGGCGGACGGGCTGTGTGGGAACTCGGCCATGGTCTTTCCAAGGGGCCTGAATCAAGGGAGGTACAGACAATAGGCGCAAGCCTTGGCCGGGGGCAAGCCGCGAGGCTTGGCGTAACCTTGGGCGGGGTGCTACAAAGCCGGTGCAGACCCGTGGCTGGTCAGGGGGAATTTGAGGAGATGGGACGATGAGATTCCTGGTCGTCGGATCGGGCGGGCGCGAGCACGCTTTGTGCCGGGCGCTGCAACGCTCGCCCCGTTGCGGGCGCATCTTCGTGGCCCCCGGTAATGCCGGCATCGCGCGCGAAGCCGAACTGGTGCCCATCGCCGTCGACGATATTGACGGTTTGACGGACTTCGCCGTGACCAACGCCATCGATCTGGTGGTGATCGGGCCCGAGGTGCCGCTGGTGCTGGGACTGGCCGACCGTTTGGCGGAAAAGGGGATCAAGGCATTCGGCCCTTCGGAGGCGGCAGCCCGGCTGGAAGGCTCTAAGGGCTTCATGAAGGACAAGCTGGCCGCCTTTGGCGTACCGACCGCCGCCTATGGGCGTTTCACCGACGCAGAGGCAGCCGCAGCCTATATCCGTAAGATGGGCGCGCCGATCGTGGTCAAGACCGATGGTCTGGCAGCCGGAAAAGGCGTGGTCGTGGCCCAAACCGTCGAAGAGGCGTTGGCCGCCGTCTCATCGATGATGAACGACCGCGCTTTCGGCGAAGCCGGCGCGGAACTGGTGGTCGAGGAATTCCTGTCCGGCGAGGAAGCAAGCTTCTTCGCCTTGGTCGATGGCCATGACGCGCTGGCGCTGGGGTCGGCCCAGGACCATAAAAGGGTCGGCGACGGCGATACCGGCCCCAATACCGGCGGGATGGGAGCCTATGCGCCCGCGCCCGTGGTCACGCCCGACATCGAACGCAAGATCATGGAACGCTGCATTCTGCCTACCGTGCGTGGGCTGGAGGCCGAAGGCACGCCCTATAAGGGCGTCTTGTTCGCCGGGGTGATGATCGAGAACGGAGAACCCCGCCTGCTCGAATACAATGTCCGTTTCGGGGACCCGGAATGCCAGGTGCTGATGGCGCGGCTGAAGTCCGATCTGGTCGATCTGATGCTGGCCACCATCGATGGGACCTTGGCCGGCCAGCAGGTGGAATGGGATCCCGATCCCGCCTTGGTGGTGGTGATAGCGGCCAAAGGCTATCCCGGCCCTTATGTGAAAGGCAGCGTCATTCACGGCCTGGGTGACGCCGACGCTGAAGACGGCGTTTCGGTGCTGCATGCGGGGACGGATCGTGATGGTCAGGGACAGGTGATCGCCACCGGCGGACGGGTGCTGAACGTCACCGCCCATGCGCCGAGCCTGGCCGAAGCCCGGGAGAAAGCCTACCGGGCGGTGGACCGCATCGACTGGCCGGAAGGGTTTTGCCGCCGGGATATCGCCTGGCGGGCGCTGGGGCGCTGAACCGGGGTTATCGGCGCGCCTTGAAAAAATCCTTGAGGAGCTGAGCGGCGCGGCGTTCCTCGATACCGCCGATCACTTCCGGACGATGGTGACAGGTCGCGTGATCGAAGATGCGCGGGCCATGTTCGACGCCGCCGCCCTTGGGGTCGTAAGCGGCGAAATAAAGCCGGCGGATGCGCGAAAGCGCAATCGCGGCGGCGCACATGGGGCAGGGTTCCAAGGTCACATACAGATCGCAGCCATCCAGCCTTTCGCCCAGACGGACAGCGCCTTCGCGCAAGGCCAGGATTTCGGCGTGGGCGGTGGGGTCAGGCCCTTCGGCGACGCGGTTGCCGGCGCGCGCGATCAGGATTCCGTCCTTGACCAGAACGGCGCCGACCGGGACCTCGCCTCTGCGGGCGGCGGCTTCGGCTTCGGCCAGAGCGGCGGTGAAAAAGGGGTTCATGGCCGCCAAGGCTAGAGCAATCCCCTATGGGAAGAAAGCCTTTGGGTTAGCTCGCAAACTCATAAAGAAGATTCCCAGGGGTTCCTTTTTCTGATTCAAAGGGTTCAGATTTTCTGGCGTCTTTGATGGGCTGCTGCCGCTACGAGCTGACCGATTTTGAATGATCGATCATATAGCCTCCTTTGCTGAACAGCCTTTCAATCCGGGCAATCGGCCCTGATCATCGCTCCCGATGACGGCACGGCGGACGCCGAACGGACCGGCCGGGCCGAGCGCCTTGCCAAGGCGGCAAAGATTACCGCTCCGGCCAAGGCGGCGGCATCGACGCCGATGCTCTCTTGCCACACCCACAAGCCCAAGGAGGGAACAACCCAGGCCAGGAACGAGGTCAGCGGGATGGCGATGGTGACCGCCGCTGAAACCCAAAGCAGTTCCGCCCTGGCTCGGACAGCTCCCCGAAGGAACGACCACCCCAGAGCGACGAACAACGCCGCATAGAAAATTCCATTTTGCCAGATTGCCGGCTGGCCGGCATAGACATGCAGCCATTTGCTGGCGGCAATGGACAGCGACACGCCGATCATCGACCCCAGGCACACACCGGTAGTGGCGATCGCCATTCCGCGAACGGAGCGGGACGGCACGCCTCTCTTCCCGCCGTCCTTGTCCCGGCGGCGGCGATTCTCGATCCAAAGCAGATTCCCGGAATAGAACAAAAAGGCTCCGCCCAGCCCCAGGACGAAATAGCCCCACTTCACCGCTGGTCCGCCGAAATTGCCCGCGTGCAGCGCAAAGAAGGCCGACACGGTTCGCCCATATCCCCCCTGGAATCCGGGCAGATATTCGGTGTTGGCGATTTCGCCGGTAACGGCGCTCATCACCACGAAGCCCCTTTCGCGCATCCGCATCAGATAGCGTTCGTCGCCGCCCCACACCGTCACGCTGGCGCCTTTCGTGCCTGCGTTGCGATATTGCAAGGCGTTGGGCTGGAAACCGGGCGCTTTGTCTTTCAGACGCGCCAGAATTTCCGCAGGGGACAGCATAGCAGCCGGAGCAGGATCGCGCGGCACCGAGCCAAAGGGGTTCTCGGCCTGGAACACCGCACGCAATGTCCCCCGATAAACCACCCGGTCGAGTGCGTCATAAATCTCGTCATGCAGGCAGAACACCACGGCGGTAAGCGCGATCACCAGATGGAACGGCAGACTGACCATACCCACCAGATTATGGATGTCCCGCCACAACAGCTTTGCGCTGGGGCCGATACGAAGAGCGAACAGATCGCGGGTCAGAGACGGCAGGAAGATGACAAGGCCCGAAATCAGCGCCACGGCATAAAGGAGGCTGACGCCCCCCATGATCGCCGTCCCCAGTTCCTCCCCGACCGGCAGACCGCCGGTCCGGTGCACATGATCGATGAAACGGCCAAGTGCGGTGGGGGTCAGAGACGACAGGTGCAGATGGCCATCCGCGTCCAGAGACGCCGCCACCAATTCCCGGCTTTCCCGTGAAGGCCGCCACGTCATACGGGCCGGAATTTCGGTATCGACCCCCAGATGCAAAGTGAAGTCGCGCCGCGATTCGGGCTGCTGCTCGTTTGCCTGTTCGATCAGCTCGACCGCCTGCTCCAACGGCGTGACAAGACCGATTGAAGGGGGCAGGGCCCAACGGTCCAGGGCCGGCCAGAAGATGGTGACGGCTCCGGCATAGAAAGCGATGAACAGGAATAAGCCGGTGACGATGCCAAGCCAGCCATGAACTACCCGGCAGGTGCGAAGAATGTCGTTGCGCATGACCTTATCCGGCGAAATAGCGACAAAGAAACAAGGCGGCATAGGCGACGGCGGTAGCCCCGCCCAGCCACAGCCAGGCCCGAACCCCGTCACGGACCAGGAAGACGCTGGCAAGCGCCGCCACCCAGGGCGGCGTCACCAGCCACATGGCAAGCTGAAACTTGCCGGGTCCATCGGGCGCCAGTTGGACGAAAAGGCCGGCCAGGGCGAGGCCTAAAGGAAATCCCAGCAGAAGCCCGGCCGTGATCCGGCCCCACCAGCCGGCCGCGCCACCCGCCTTCATGACCGATTGTCCCGGCGGGCGCGAACCAGGGCCGACAGAATCGGCGTTGCCAGCAAGGTTGCCATCGCCAGGGTCAGGACGGAGAAGAAGGCGGCGGCGGGATCCGAAAGCCGGCACCAGATCAGCCAGCCCAGGAACGCCAGGGTGAAAGCGCCGCCCCCGCCCAGCCAGACCGGCCAGGGCTTGGCCAGGATGTGCTGGCTGGGCGACGCCAGATACAAGCACAACGCTCCGGCAATGCTGGCGGCGATGGCCGCCAGTTGGATCCCGCCACTCATTTAGAAAGTACCTTTCACACCGACGCCGAACATGCACGGTTCCACCATGTTGCCGACGATGCCCCCGGCCGTGCGGTCGTCCGAGAACAGGACCGGCGTACGCTTGTCAAAGACATTGTTTGCGAAACCATAGATCTCCAAGGATTTGCGCAAGGCGTAGCTGATCCGGACATTGGTGATGCTGTAGCGGTCAACCTTGTAGGCGGGGCTGTTTTCGTCGGTGGAGTAGTATCCGCCCGTCAGGCGGGATTCCACCCCCAGTTTGAGATCGGGAATCATCGTCCAGTCCACGCCGATGCTGAGCGTGTAACCCGGTGCCTTGCCGAATTCCTTCCCGCTGTAAGCGATACCGGCCGCATTGGTAAATCGGTCGATATTGCTGTGCAACAGCCCCGCTCCCGCCTTCAGGCGAAGATCGTCGCGAACCAGATAATCGGTGCCGAATTCAAGGCCATAGACCTGCGCGCTCTTGGCGTTGACGACGGTGACGCCATATTGGATGCCGTTCAGATAATCGGGCAGCAGGCGCTGCGAATTCTTGTAGTCGCTGTAGAACAGGTTGCTGGTGATGCCGAGGCGGTCGCCAAAATGCCTGGATCTGGAAAAGAGTTCGTAGTTCCAGACCTTTTCCGGTGCGAAGGTGGAGAATTTCTTACTGGCGAAGCTGAGATTGATGCCGCCCGGATTGTATCCCCGGCTGACGAGTGCGCCCACCGTGACATCCGGCGTCACGTCATAGGCCAGCGAAACCTTCGGCAAAACGGCTTTGAAGGTCTTGTCGTAATCGAGAGGTTCGGTCGCATAGTTCGACGTGCCGCTGCGCCGGATCTGGTCCATCTGGAAACGCAGCCCGCCGGTCAGCGTCCATTGCGGGTCAAGGCGAACCGACATTTCGGAAAAAAGGCCGATATTGTTCTTGGTGTCGTCGAAGTCGGAAGGCCCATTCACATAGAGCCAATCGTCGGAAATGGTCCGGGCCAGATAAATGCCGGCCAATCCGCTTACGGTGGATTGTTTGTCGCCGAAATTCAGCCGCGATTCGTTCGAGAAATTCTTCTGGTCGATGATGGCCGCCCCATTGCTCATCGGGGCGGCGATGCGGTCCACATGGGTTTTTGAGAGCTGGGATTGGTTGAACAGCCTCACCCCGGTCCCGATATCGTAATCGACATCGAGAACCCCGATATCCGTGCTCTGATCCCAGCTCGGCATGGTGCGCGTCATGCTGTTGAGATCGCTATAGGGTTGTGAGGCCGATTCCCCGGTCGGCCGGTTGTTGTTGATATGCGAGTATGTAAGCTTGGCGCTCAGCCCGTCGATATGCGTAGGCACCCACAACAGCTTGGCGCGCGCATTCAGCGAACGAAACTCGTGATCGGTGTCCCCCTTCAGGAAGCCGGGTCTGACATAATCGATGAAGGTGTCGCGCTCGAAATAATCGACGGCGATACGCCCGGCCAACTGGTCGCCCGCGATCGGGCCTGAAACCATCGCCGAGGTCCGATGCCGGTTGTAATTGCCGATTTCCGCCTGATAGGCCGCCTCGGGTTCAAAGGTCGGATCTTTGGTGTTGACGATGATCGCCCCGGCGATGGCGTTGGCACCTTGCGACGTCGTCTGCGGTCCCCGGAACAGTTCCACGCTGTCGACATCCCAAATCGAAGTCGAGCCGAACGTATATTCGTAGAAATTCTGGTAATGGCCGTCGAGATTGACGGTGGCGCGCGGAATGGTGCCGCCGAAAAAGGCCGAGGACCCGAAATTGGGGCCTTGCGTATCCTGGCCGCGAATGACGGGGGCCGCCACCGTACCGGCATAAATGACATTGGGAATATCCAGGGTTGCGTCGGCCACGGACGCTGCGCCGACCTTGCGCTCCAACTCCTCGCTGCTGATCACACTGACCGAGGATGCGGTTTCCTGAAGGCTACGCTCCACCTTTTCGCCGGTTACGGTGACGGGGTCCAGCATCATCGAGGACCCATTCGTCGCACCCTGTTCGACCATGACGGTGTTGGGGTCGCTGAAACGCCACGTCATGCCTGTACCTGCCAACAACGCGGCCAGGGCCTCTTCCGGACTCCGTTCTCCCGTCACTCCGTGCGTGTGCAGGCCGGAAAGCAGGGCCGTATCCACCGTGACCTGAAGTCCGGATTGAACTCCGAACAAGGTCAGCGCACCGGCCAAAGGCTGGGCCGGGATTTCAAAATTTCGGGTTGCCGCCAGGGCCGTATGTCCCCCTTGCGCCGCCGATTCTGCCGCTGGTGCGGGTTGGGCCGCCAGCAGGCTCAACAGCGCAACACCGCTCAACAGCCCCCTCGTCATCCCCAGATTCCCCACCATCCGGCCGCTATCGCGCCGTTCTTCTTTTCGCATCGTCAGTCATCCCCCGCTAATGCAAACGCGACGTATTTGCGTCGCTAATGGGATGAAGACACCCGACCCCGATCAATTTTCAGATTTTCATGATTTTTTTCGACTCTCTCAGCCCCTAGGAAATCGGCCTCGCCCTGGCAGTGATAGAGACGCTCAACATGCCGATGAGTGTGGCCAGCGTCGGGCGGCGCAAGCGGCGGCTTCAGATTCTTCGCAAAAACGCTCAACGCGTGGAAACCACCATCACATGCGGGATCGGCTGGCTCACCACGCCGCCATGCGGTTGCAACGCGGCTTTAAGGGCTGCGACGGGATCGTTAAGATCGAAAACCCCCGTCACCTGGCGGTTGGCCAGGGTTTCATCCTTGATCAGGATCCGGCCGTGATAGCGCGGGCGCAACGCCTCCACCACCTGGGCGAGGGTCGCGCCATTCACCACCAGACGGCCGCTGCGCCACAGCCCGACCTGCGCCGGTGGCACCGCGTCCTCGGTCAGACGGCCATCAGGGCCCGACAGACGGACCCGTTCACCCGGCTTCAGGGCGATGTTCACCTCCTGACCAACTCCGGCTACCGTCACCAGGACTGAACCGGACTGAACTTCCACGACAATGTCCTGCCCGATGCTGGCGACGTCAAAGGCTGTGCCGGTGACCGTCACCGTCGTCTTTCCCGCCGATACGACGAAAGGCCGGGTCGGATCGGCCGCCACCCGAAAAAAAGCCCGCCCGGTCCGCAGCGACACGGCGCGCCTATCCGCAGACAACGACACGTCGATAGCGCTTTCGGCATCAAGATCGATGGCGCTGCCGTCCGCCAGGGAAATCGGCCTCGTCTCACCCGTGCCGGTATGGAAATCCGCTCCCCAGCGCCGGTTCAGATCGGGTCCGAAAACCAGAACCAGACAAGCGGCCAGGGCCGCCGCCACGCCCATCAGGGCGTGCCGCCTTCCTCGCGTCGGCGACGGGGATTGCGCCGTCCGAGACGCGGGCCGGGCGGGAAAGGCCGCCGGAATCGCACCCGTCAGACACCACACTTTTTCTGCTTTACGATAGGCTTTGGAATGAGCCTCGCTTTCCGAAACCCAATGTGCGCAAGCCTGGCGCAGAGTCTCGTCTTCCGGTGCGGCCTGAATCCGCATCAGCCAGTCCAGCGCCTGTTCCCAGGCCGGATCGTCCCGGTGGGGGAAGCGGCTCATCGACGGCACCATGGCCGCAGGCTTTTTTGCGCTAAGGCCCTGCGCGAAGAACGGAGCGTGCCCCAGACGACATTCCGACAACAGTTCTGCGACTGATCGGGCATTTTAATCCTCGTCATCCAGGCACTCGGCGCAATGAGTCAGGGCATTGCGGACCAATTGGTGAGTCAGCCCCACGGAAATGCCAAGGATGACCGCCACCTGCTGCAAGGTATGGCCCCCCAGGCGGTGCAATTCAAAGGCGCGCCGCGTTCTTTCCGGCAGCCGGGCCAGGGCTTGGGCCACCGCCTGAAGCTCTTCGCGGTAGATGACGTTCTGTTCTGGCGTAGTCATCACCGCGGCCAAGGTGACCAGGGCGTCCGGGTCGGACGAGGTTTTTTCCAAGGCCCGGCGGCGCACGCAATTCAGGGCCAAGTTACGCACCGTGCGATAAAGATAGCCGACCGGATGGATGATAGCCCGATTGGCCTCGCACGCTCGTTCGCCGGCAGCGTTGAAGCGCAGATAGGCTTCCTGCACCACATCTTCCGCTTGAGCGCGGCAGCCGACGATGGGCGAGGCGAAATCGACCAGCGACCCTCTGTGGGCCAGATAAAGGGCCAATCTGGATGCACTGTTTTTCATCGCCCGTCCGTATGAATACGCCAGACGGCGCCCCTTAAGAGAGCCTGTTCCAATGCACACAATGCAAATGATTATCACTTGCTGTCAATGGCCATGCGCTATATCCGGCTTTAGGTTTTCCAGACCGATATGCCGGTTAAAGCACTCGGTTGAGAACTCATGCAGCTCATTGATTTTATGTGTTGTATTTCCTGCCATTGAGTTTTTGGCAGCGGCAGGCGCGATTCTTGATGAATTGTCGCTCGACAGTGCCGATCCGAAGGCTCATCGCTCGGCGCACAGCTCAAAAAGGGGCCTGAGCGGAAGCGATTGGCGTCTCACATGGCGGAAGAATATTAGAAGTCATCCATGCCTTGGCTGATGCTCAAGGCTGACCGGTCGCTTTCGCGCTGATGATTCCGCTGCTGGAGGGGATCGCCACAAGATATGATCCTTTCGCCGAGAACGATCGCGCCGCAATCGCCCTGGTTTCCATTGTCATCGCATAGGTCCGAATGAGTCCCCTGCTTAGAACTGGCCGATAATGACGTTGACCTCGCGCGCGGCGTTTTTGTCCGAATCCGGCGCGGATGGACGCAACTCGAACGAGATGCGGTTCATGGTGATCCCCTGAGCGACCAGAATGTCGCGCACCCAGGAGGCGCGGCGGATCGCCAATTTGCGGGAATAGGCGCTTTCACTGGCATCGAGAAAGGCCAGAATGCAGATCGGTTGTCCCGATTGAGCATGGTCCGCGCCCAGCGTTTCCAGCCGAATCCTATCCTCGTCCACATTCGACGTAATGAAGAAACGGTGGGAGCCAGCCGGATTGTTGGGACATGCTTTGTCGTTCGTGATGGAGGCATCGGCCCCGGATGCGCCCAAGCCCAATGGAATGAACGCCATGGACAAGGCCAGGGCCACCGCCATTCTTTTCATCGACCTTCCTTCGCTTTCTCCAAAGGCTATTGGCGCAGCGCCTAGGGGGCAGACTATACCAAACGGCTAGGAATATTAAGTAATTGTTTCACGGAAAACGGGTCGATTGTGTCGGCTGATTGCCTTTTTCTCTAAGATTACTGATTTTTTATAAAATTCTATACATTTTGGATTCAAATGCCCGGTAAATGCTTCTTTTCCCACCGCGACATGCCGTGACAGATGGCGGAATCCAGGGTAAGAGAAGGACATGACCGATCCCAAACCCGATCTCGCGCCGCCCGAAAAAGGCGAGCGCATAGCCAAAAGACTGGCGCGCGCCGGTCTGTGCTCGCGCCGTGACGCCGAACGTCTGATTGCCGAAAGGCGGGTCAGCGTCGATGGGACGATTTTGGCCTCCCCCGCCGTGACGGTGACCGCCGACAGCTTGATCCTTGTCGACGGCAAGCCGTTGCCCGAAGCGGAAAAGACCCGCCTGTGGCGCTATCACAAGCCCGCCGGGCTGGTGACCAGCCACAAGGACCCGGAGGGGCGGCCCACCGTGTTCTCGCGCCTGCCCGAAACGATGCCGCGCGTCTTGTCGGTCGGCCGGCTCGATCTGGCGTCCGAGGGGCTTTTGCTGCTGACCAATGACGGCGAATTGGCCCGGCGTCTGGAATTGCCGGGTATGGGCTGGGTGCGGCGCTACCGCGTGCGGGTGCATGGAACACCCGATCCGATGGCGTTGGCGGAACTGGCGCGGGGGATTGCTGTGGACCGGGTGGCCTATGGTCCGATTCACGCCCGTCTCGACCGGCAGCAGGGATCTAATGCCTGGCTGACGGTCAGCTTGAAGGAAGGCAAGAACCGCGAGATTCGCCGCGTGATGGAGCATCTGGGCCTGGCCGTGACCCGCCTGATCCGCATCGCCTACGGTCCCTTCCAGCTCGGACTGCTGGAACCGGGCGAAGTGGACGAGGTGCTGGGACGGGTCATCAAGGAACAGCTGGGCTCCGGCGAGGAAACGAAGCGGGCCGGGGGTGACCGCCATGCGAATCGTCGCCGGCCTTTATAAGGGCCGCATGCTGGATGCGCCGGCGGGGCTTGGTGTGCGCCCCACCGCCGAACGCGCCCGCGAGGCTTTGTTCAACATCCTGAATCACTGGGAAACGCCTCTTTCCGGCGCGCGCGTAGCCGACATTTTCGCCGGCTCCGGCGCGTTGGGGTTCGAGGCCTTGTCCAGAGGGGCCCGGCATGCGGTCTTCGTCGAACGCGACCGCGAGGCCTTGAAAATCCTTCGCGCCAACGCGGCCAAGCTTGGCGTCGGGGATGCCGCCGCCATCTTGGCGATTGATGCCGCAGCCCTGCCCCAGGCCAGCGCGCCCTATGATTTCCTGTTCATGGACCCGCCTTATCGAAGCGGGCTCGCCTTTGCCGTGCTGCCGGATCTCGTGGTGAAGGGGTGGGTGAGCAAGGACAGCTTGATTGTCGTCGAAATATCCAAAGACGAAGCCAGCACACTTCCGCCGGGATTCGAGCTGATCGACGACCGCCGCTATGGCGTGGCCAGATTTCTGCTGATGACGCTCGCGGGGAACGCTCTTTGACGGCAAGCGCCGCCAGTCTTCTATCGAGATTAAGGAGAACGCGCCATGTCCTTGCATAAAAGCGGCGCGCTGTGCCGCGCTCTGGTCCTGGCGGCGCTGGTCTGCGGTTCCTCATCCCCGGTCCTGGCGGCGGATGGCTATGCCCCGGTCAAAGAGGCGCTGGACGCGGCTTTGGAAAAAGCGGTCGCAGGGAAGCGCGTTGCGGGTGCGGTCTTTTTGGTGGCGAAGGACGGCAAGCTCATCTATCAGGCCGCCGCCGGCAGCCTGGATTGCGCGGGGAAAACCCCGATGCGCGAAGACGCTTTGTTCCGCTATTCCTCGGTCAGCAAGCTGTTTACCACCATGGCCGCGGCGGCGCTTGTCCACAAGCGCGTCCTTGATCTGGACGATCCCGTGACCCGATGGCTGCCGGATTTCAAACCGGTTCTTGCGGACGGAACGCCGGCGGTCATCACCATCCGCCATCTGATGGCGCACCAGGCCGGACTGGATTACGGCTTTTTCGAGCAGGCCGACGGTCCCTACATCAAGGCGGGCGTATCCGACGGGCTGGACGATTCAGGGCTCGATCTCGATGAGAATCTACGTCGGATCGCCAGCGTTCCCCTTCTCTACAAGCCGGGCGAGGGCTGGCGTTATTCCCTGGCGACCGACGTTTTGGGGGCGGTGATCGCCAAGGCCAACAATTCCAGCTTGGATGTCGCCATGCGCGAGTTGGTGACGGCTCCGGCCGGCTTGGGCGACGCCGGTTTCGTGGCGAAAGACCCGTCGCGGCTGAGCGGGGCTTGCCATCTGTCCGAGCAGGGGCCGGTTGCCATGGAAAAGCTGGAATCCGTTCCGATCGACGGCGGCATCATCCGCTTTTCCCCGGACCGCATTCTCGATTCAGCCGCCTATCCCTCAGGCGGGGCGGGTATGGCCGGCACCGCCCGCGACGTGCTCGATCTTCTGGAGATCGTGCGCAAGGGCGGCGGGCCGATCGCGGATTCCGTCCTGCTGGCCGAGATGAACCGGGACGTCACGAATGCCAACGCCATGGGGCCCGGAATCGGCTTCGGCATGGGGTGGGCGGTGCTGGTCGATCCTGAAAAAATAGGCGCGCCATACACGCCCGGAAGCCTGAGCTGGGGCGGAGTCTACGGCCATTCCTGGTTCATCGATCCCGCCCGGGGCATTTCGGCGGTGCTGATGACCAATACGGCGATCGAGGGCATGACGGGACCCACCAGCGCGGATGTGGTCGAAGCGCTTTACGCCAATCTTCCCTGACGGAAAGCGGCGGCGGCGCGTCAGCGCCGTCCGAACAGCTTTTCGATCTCGGCCCGGCTCAGGACGACATAGGTCGGTCGGCCGTGATTGCATTGTCCGGCGCGGGGTGTGATCTCCATGCGGCGCAACAGTGCGTTCATCTCCGCTATCGACAGCCTGCGCCCGGCGCGCACGCTGGTATGGCAGGCCAGCGTTTTCAGGATAAAGGCGATGCGGTCTTCCAGCGCCGTCGCCTCGCCCCATTCCGCCGCTTGATCGGCCAGATCCCGGATCAAAGATTGTAGATCGGCCTCGCCCAGCAGCGCCGGCACCTCGCGCACCACCACCGCGCCCGGTCCGAACGGTTCGATCACCAAGCCGAGTTCGGCCAGTTCCGCACTGCGCGCGGCGACCAGACGGCAGGCGGCTTCCTCCATCTCCACCACTTCGGGCAGCAGCAGGCCCTGGCGGGCGATGCCGCCTTTGTCCTGCGCCGCCTTTAGCCCCTCATAGACGATGCGTTCATGGGCGGCGTGCTGATCGACGATGACGGCCCCGTTCCGGGTTTCGGCCAGGATATAGGTGTCCAGGAATTGTCCACGGGCGACGCCTAACGGCATGTCCGCATCCTCTTCCCACGGATCGGCAGCGGGTGCAGGGGCGTCCCATGAGGTTTGGGAGGTGTTTTCGGTCAATCCGTTCTGCGGTAGCGGAGCCTGAGCCGCAGTCGCCAGATCGCGAAGTGCTGCGGGCGGCGTTGCGGGCGGGGTCCAGACGGGAAACCGCATCCGGCTCTGGATGGGCGGAAGAGGTGATGACGGTATGGAACCCAGCGCGCCAATGCCCGACAGCGGCGCTTTCGCTTCAGCGCCGATATCGGCCAAAGCATGGCGCAGCGCACCCACGATCAGCCCCCGTACCAGTCCTTGATCGCGGAAGCGGACCTCGGTTTTGGCGGGATGGACATTGACGTCCACCTCTTCGGGGTTGATGTCCAGAAACAGGGCGACCATGGCGTGGCGGTCATGCGCCAGCACGTCGGCATAGCCTGCCCGCACCGCGCCTGCCAGCAGACGGTCGCGCACCGGTCGGCCATTGACGAACAGATATTGGAAGACGCTGCTGGCCTTGTTGAAGGTCGGCAGCCCGATCAGGCCGGACAAGGTCATGCCTTCGCGCCGTGCTTCCAACGGAATGGCGGCGGCGGCGAAATCGGCCCCCAGAACGGCGGCCAGCCGCGCGGCGCGCGCCTCGGCCAGCGATCCGGCCTGGGCCTGGAGATTGAACGCCCGCCTGGTGCCGTCGCCGAGGGAAAAAGCGATATGGGGATGGGCCATCGCCAGCCGTTCCAGCGCGTCGCGGGCATGCTGGAATTCGGTGCGCGGGCTTTTGAGGAATTTCAGCCGGGCCGGGGTGGCGAAAAACAGATCGCGCACCTCGATGGTGGTGCCGAAGCCGTGTGCGGTGGGTTCGGGTGCGCCTTTGAGCCCGCCTTCGACGAGAAGACGCCAAGCGGTTCCGGCCCCTTGCGGCCGGCTGGTCAGAGACAGCCGCGCCACCGCACCGATCGAGGGCAACGCTTCGCCCCGGAAGCCCAGGGCCCGGATATGGGTCAGATCGTCGTCGGGCAGTTTCGAGGTGGCGTGGCGTTCGACCGCCAGGTCCAACTCCTCCGGGGTCATGCCGCGCCCGTCGTCGGCGACCCGGATCAGGGTCTGTCCGCCTTCCGCCAGCAGGACGTCGATGGCCCGCGCTCCGGCGTCGATGGCGTTTTCCACCAATTCCTTCATCGCCGAGGCCGGGCGTTCGACCACCTCGCCGGCGGCGATCCGATTGACGAGAGCGGGCGGAAGCAGGCGGATGGTCACGGGGGCGAGCTCCGATCAGGATACAAGGATGCGCCGGCCAAGATACTCCCTAGAGCCGGCGGACCGCCACCTGCTTGGTCAAAGGGGCTATGGCGATGATTTCGAAACGGGTTCCGGTTTCGGCTTCGAATTCGCGGAACGCCTTATATTCATCGTCGCGCCAGGATGGATTGCCGATCATTTCGTCGAACACCAGCACGCTGCCGGCGACGATGCGCGGAGCCAGGGCGGTCAGCACCGTACGCGCCGAGGAATAGAGATCGCTGTCGATATTGGCGAACCGGACATCGCCCGCATGATCGGCCAGGAAGGCAGGCAGCGTTTCTTCGAACCAGCCGGGATAAAGCCTAATATCGGCGTCGATCTCGGGCAGGCTAAGGCCGGTGGACAAGGCCCCCAGGGGGGCGATGCCCCAATTTTCGGGCAGGCCGGCAAAGGAATCGAAGCCATGCGCCGTCTGTCCGGCGGCGGCGGCGATATGGCGCAAGGATGCGCCCCGGCGCACCCCGAATTCCAGCACCAGCCCGGGCTGCTGCGCCCGGTCCAAAGCGAAGCGCAGCAGATGGGCGGAGACGCCGAACAATCGGAATCCGGGAGCAAGATCATCCAGGAGAGCCCGGACGCCGTCGCTGACGATGCGGCGGTTGGGGTGGCGGGCTAGATCGCGCCGGTAGCGTTCGCAGGCTTCATCATTGCGCCCGGCCAGCAGCCGATAGGCATGGGCAAAACCGCGATAGCGGCCATTGGCGCGATATTGGCTGGCGGCCCGGTCCAGCCGTTCCAAGGCGTCATCGAGACCGTGGAGATCGAGCGCCGGGCCGTGACTTTGGAACCAGGCGGCGGCATGGTCGGGTTTCAGGGCGGTGACGGCGTCGAACGCATCCAGCGCCGCTTGGGCTTTGCCCAGCAGGACCAGATTCATGGCTTTTTCGAAACGGGCGTCGATGTCGTCACTGTTTTCGGCCAGAATCCGTTCGGCCAGGGCAAGGCCGTCCTCGTAGCGGGCGTCCCGGCGCAGGGCGGTCATCAGCGCCTGAGCCAGGCCGGGCAGGCCGGGGGCCAGGGCGAAGGCCTGTTCCATCAGCGACGCGGCCTCGATCATGAAACCGGCGCGCATCCGAGCCACGCCGTCCCCGAACAAGGCGGCGGCCTCGCTTTCGTTCCGGCTGCGGATCATCGCCGGCGGAATGTCCGGTAATGATCGATCAGGCCGACGGTCGATCCATCGTGATCATGGTCCCCCGACGGGGAAACGCGGGCCAGCTCGGGCAGGATCGCGCGGGCGAGCTGCTTGCCCAGTTCCACTCCCCATTGGTCGAAACTGTTGACGCCCCAAATCACGCCCTGAACGAAAATCTTATGTTCGTAAAGCGCGATCAGCCGGCCCAGCGTGCGCGGGGTCAATTCGGCGTAAAGGATCGAATTGGTCGGGCGGTTGCCGGGAAAGACGCGGTGCGGCAAGGCGGCTTCCAGCGCATCGCCGGACAGGCCGGCGCGGGTGAGTTCGGTCCGGACCTCGCCGTCATTCTTGCCCCGCATCAGAGCCTCGGTCTGGGCGAAGAAATTCGACAGCAGCAATTCGTGATGCGCGCCCACCGGATTCTGGCTGCGCACGGCGGCGATGAAATCGGCCGGGATAAGATGCGTGCCCTGATGGATGAGCTGATAAAAGGCGTGCTGGCCGTTGGTGCCGGCTTCGCCGAAGATCACCGGGCCGGTGGCCGTTTCGACGGGCAGGCCTTGCCTGGTTACGCGCTTGCCGTTGCTTTCCATGTCCGCCTGCTGGAGATAGGCCGGAAAGCGATGCAGATATTGGTCATAGGGCAGGATGGCGTGGGCTGCCGCACCGAAGAAATCGGTATACCAGACGCCCAGCAGGGCCAGGATCACCGGCATGTTGACGGCCAGCGGCTGGGTGCGGAAATGCTCGTCCATATCGAACGCGCCGGTCAGCAATTCCTCGAAACGCTCGAAGCCGATGGCGATGGCGATGGACAATCCGATCGCCGACCAGAGCGAATAGCGCCCGCCGACCCAATCCCAGAACTGGAACATGTTGGCCGGGTCGATGCCGAAGGCGCGCACCGCCTCTTCATTGGTGGACAGGGCGGCGAAATGGCTGGCCACCGCTTCCTCGCCCAGGGCTTCCACCAGCCAGGCGCGCGCGGTTTGGGCGTTGGCCAGGGTTTCCTGGGTGGTGAAGGTCTTCGAGGCGATGATGAATAAGGTCGTTTCCGGCCGACATTCATGCAGCGCCTTCAGGATATGGCTGCCATCGACGTTCGAGACGAAGTGCAAGGACAGATCCGGCTTGCGGAACGGCCACAGCGCTTCGGTCGCCATCACCGGCCCCAGATCCGAACCGCCGATACCGATATTGATCACGTCCCGGATCGGTTCGCCGGTCGCCCCTCGCCAAGCTCCCGTCCGCACGGCGTCGGAAAAAAGCCGCATCTGCTCTAAGACCCGGCGTATGCCGGGCATGACGTCCTGGCCGTCCACCATCACCGGACGGTCAGAACGGTTCCTGAGCGCGGTGTGCAGGACGGCGCGTCCCTCGGTGTTGTTGATGGCGTCGCCCCGGAACATGGCGTCGCGCATCGCGGGCACTCCCCGCGCTTCGGCCAGATCGATCAGCCGGGTCATGGTTTCGGGCAGGATGCGGTTTTTTGAATAATCGAGCAGAAAATCGCCCAGTGTGAGCGAGAAACGCTGGAACCGGTTGGGGTCGGCGGCAAACAAATCCCGCATATGCAGGTCTTTGACGGCGGCGTAATGATCGGAAAGGGCCTGCCAGGCGGGCAGTGCGGTCAGCGAGGGCATGAAACAGCAATCCGCTTGTAATGAAGCGCGGATTCTAGCCTAGC
>JAYFRE010000131.1:0-15326 GCA_034926235.1 Rhodospirillaceae bacterium | reverse complement strand
CGGCGGGCAACAACTCCCCGATGATCCCCCATTCCTCGTCCGTCAGGTCGCCACGCATGCCAATGGTCTCCGCAAAGACCAGTGTTGAATCACGTCCGGGCGAATTTGGGAATCCCCTTTGTCAACAGGACCTAGGCTTTGGCGCGCGTGTGCGCGGCGTAATTGTTGAAGATGACGGAACGATCCTGCCGGCCGAAATCTTCCGTTCCTGAACATCTGGGAAGCGGATGGGTTCCTGGTGCCGATGGCGCTGCATGTTTTGCCAACGCCTCTTCGGTCAGCGCATCGAGAACAGCGAACAACGCCGCTGTGCCGTTGCGTTTGTAATCATCGGTCATGGTGGTGCAGCGTACTTTTTTCTGTGGATGCCCGGACTGCGATAGAAATTCCCCCGCACACGATCCAAACTCGCACAGGATTCTACAACGGCAAGATATCCTCAGCCTCTTCAGCTTTCCTCAAGATGCCAGAGCGGCATTTGATAAAATCAACATTTAATTACAAAAATTATTTTGTATAAATGTGTTCTCTATGGTTTTTTTATAAATCTATATATTAATATTACTTGCTTATATTAAGTAACCCCCATATATTAATATTGCGAATACAATTTTTATTTAATTTATAGCATCAGTTACGCCAAAACCCCCATGGTTTCTATAAAAATATTTTGATGGAAAAATAAGTTCTCTATGTGGATTCTGGAATTTTTTATTCTATCTAATATTACTATGTCTATGAATATGTCCTTAATGTTTTCTTTAATTAAAATACTAATGATCTCATCAAACTGATGCATCTCATTGTCTATTATGATGTTATCGCCAAAGTGTCCAATTACGTCAATTCTGTGCATTGAATTTTTAATCTTAATGAAAACAACAAAATTATTTTCGCTAAAACGTTTAAAATCCGTGGAAATGCATACTGTTTTTTGTCGTTTATTTTATACGCTATTGCCATATTGTTGCTCTCTTGCTCTAGAAACGCACAACCCCGCCATGTGCCGCTCATCGAACCAGCAGCCTGTTGAGATTAAGAGCGCAACGCGCCTGGATATATTGTGGAAAACTACGTATTAACAGTCCGGTAGGCGGACAGGAAATAGGCCATGGCGTGCAGGCCGGCCAGACTGCCGGTCGAAGCCTTGTCGAAGATATGCGCCCGATGGACTTCCGCCGTACGCACGCTTATTCCCAACGCCGCCGCGACCTCCTTCGTCGTCAGCCCGTCGATCATTCCCCAGAAGACCTCGCGCTCGCGAGACGTCATCCGTTCATAGGCTTGCAGCGCTGGGTATGCCCGACCATAGCGTTGGGATTGCCTGCGGTGGGCCGCGCAGGCCCGCGCGACGATGGATAGGATTTCGGCATTGTCAGCCGGTTTCTCGATGAAGCCGAACGCTCCCGTCTGCATGGCCCGAATGGCGACAGGAATGTCGCCATGGCCCGAGATCATGACAAAAGGCGCATCGAAGCCTTTGAGACGCGCGTATTTCAACACATCCAGCCCGCTTTCTTTTTCCAGGACAAGATCCAGCAGCGTGCAGCCCAGGGCGTCGATTGCGTGATTGCCGATGAAAGCGGCAGCGTCGGGATAGGTTCGCACTGCGTAGCCGGCCTGTTCCAGCACCCACGCCATGGCTTCGCTGAAGCCGGGATCATCGTCCACCACAGCTACGACATAGGGTTTCTCAGCGTTCATCCTTCCCCCCGATGGCGCAAGGCAGCCAACAGGTCACCCGCGCACCGTCCTCGGTATTGGCGATGTCCAGACCGCCTTCGTGTTTCTCCAGAATGGCCCGGGCGATGGGAAGGCCGAAGCCGCTTCCGCTGGGCTTGGACGAATGGAAAAGAGCGTGTCCTTTTTCCAAGACTTCTTCGGAAAACCCTTTGCCCGTATCGGTCACGCGCAGGATCGCTTTTGCGTCCTCGTCGAAAGCCTCGACGGTCAGGGCGCGCCGGCCTGCGTCGCCCGCGTCCATGGCCTCGCACGCATTGCGGACAAGATTGACGGCAAGCTGTTGCAGCGCGGTCCGGTTACCCGACACCAGAGCCGCGCATCGCTCGACATCGATGTCGATATGCACCCCGTGGTCAAGGCTGATCTGGCGCAGAAGCGGTGCAACATCCGCCAGTGCATGCGCGAAGCGAAAAATCTCGCACTCCGTGCCGGCGGACCCGATCTGCTCTTGATTGAGAGCGATGATCTCGCGCAGGCGTTTCAATTCCCGATCGATACGCCGCGTTACATCGGCCAAGTCTTTCTCATTGAGGGCGTTACGTTGCAGCGAATCGCGCAAGGACTGCACATAGACCGATGCGCTAGCCAGCGGCTGCCTCACCTCGTGGGCCAGTTTCGCAGCAGTCTCGACGGTGGCGAAGTGATGATAAGCCTTGTTCAATCTTGCTTCCTGCTGTCTCACCCGGCGCTGAATCGCCTGCAAATTCTCCACCATGCCGGCAACGAGCAGGCTGAAATAGGCGATGGACAGCATGAAGTAGGGCGCTCCGGCCAGGACCGGGTGATCTCCGTCGATGATCGACGCCACGGCTACGGAAACATTGACGAGCAGGCTCGACAAGGCCGCCCCCAGCGCACCGAAAGCCACCGTGTTCCAGGCAATCGGCAGAAGCACGAAATAAGAAAGTCCACCCTGATCGTGGCCGAGAATGATTTCGGCCACCTCCAGGTAAAGAATGGCGGCGGTGGCGGCAAGACCGAGCCACAGCGTCCAGCCGGGATAACGCCGGAAATAGGGCAGCCACGGGCGATCGAGCAGCAGCAGAGTCGGTGCTATGGCCACGATCCCCAGAGAATCGCCGATAAAGAAGCGCACGGCCATGGCGGATCCATCGGTCCAGGGAATGATCCCGTCGATGCAGAAATTGAGGACGTTTCCGAATCCCGCCACGGCCGATATCAGCAGCGAGACGATAATGAAACCGGCGATATGCGTTTGCCGGCTGAAATCGAACTCGCCCTTGACGATCCGGCGCAACAAAACGGTGCCGGCAATATAAACGGTCGGGGAAATCAGGATGGAAAGGACAATCGAGACGATGCCGGTGGCATAAGGGGCAGCCCACACGACATACCCAACCCCGAAATAGGCCAGCGGCCATGCCTTCGGAAAGCGCAACAAAAAGGCGAACGTCAATCCCGCCGGGGGAAACCACGCACTGACTCCGGGGGCCACGTTCAAGGCAACAGCGGCTTTGAATGCCAGAACCCACATCAACGGATAGAGCAGAACGACCAGAAGCGTCGATAGCGGCCTTCCGTTCAAAAGACCGACCACGATCTTTGATGGCCGAAACATCTTCCCCCGTCCGCCACGCAATTCGCCCCCCGATGGCATTACGTATCGTATGGCTAGCACGACTTTACGCTTCTGGAAAAGGTCGCACGCAGTAAAAAGGGGCCGCAACAGAAAATAGCGCTCGGAAACAAGCTCTTCATCTTGAAGCTATGCGAATCGTGCCTCATATGGGCACAGCCGCATTTCAGCAGGCATCGGATCGGCGCGTAAATTATTCGTGTTTAAAATATACGGTCTCTACTATTCTTCTCCTGAAACAGGCAGCCATCTTCGGCGAAGGCGGGAGATCTGGCTCGGGTTCGCTTGGACCGGAGTCGATGCTGGATAGGTCCGCTTATCCGGTCAACACGCTTCACTGTCATGGTGGGAGCCGCAGGCCAACCCGATAACACCGAAAAGCGGCGGCAAAACGCAGGCGGTCTCCGAGTTCGATCACCGCTACCTTCGCTTTGAAAGCCGGCGAGTACGCTTCGATAGGCTCCGCCCCTACCCGGCGAAAACCATTGTCGCGTTCAGGCGGAAATTTCCTTCTTTCCACACCCCGAATTGCCCCGGCCGCCTCTCCTCAGCGCGCGACACGGGCAACGCTTTCGTCGAGGGGACCGTCACATGGCGACAGGTCGCTTTGGGCAATGGTAGTGTCAGGAAAATGCCAGCCGCTTTTTTAATAAAGGCTGGCTGGGGCGGCAGGGATCGAACCTGCGAATGGCGGTACCAAAAACCGCTGCCTTACCGCTTGGCTACGCCCCAAGATGGGAGGGATCGCACGATAAGGCAAGGCGGGAGACGATGCAACATCGTCATGACGATCGCTTATCCGTCTGGAAATCCGGAGACCCGCCTTTGAAAACCGGTGACCCCGCCCACCCCGGAACGTTAGGATCGCCCGGATCGGAAAGGGAATGATGACGCTTTCGGACAGCAAGACCCAACCGTCGGGAAAGAACCGGCACGACGAGAATTTTCCGGTCGGGTCCTGGCTGATAGCGCCCCCCTTGCGCCGTCACATCCATGTCTATTACCGTTTCGCCCGCGCCGCCGACGATATCGCCGACGCTCCGGATCTGGACCCCATCGAGAAACGGCGCCGGCTCGACCGTATCGCCGCCATCCTCGACGGCGCACCCGGCGACGAAGCCCCCTTTGCCGCCGACATGCGCGCCAGCCTCTGCGAAACCGGGATCGACCCGGCCTATTGCCATGATCTTCTCGACGCTTTTCGTATGGACGCCGCCGGGACGCGCTATGCCGACTGGGACTCCCTGATGGGATATTGCCGTCTTTCGGCGGCGCCGGTAGGCCGTTATTTGCTCGATCTCCATGGCGAATCCCGCTCCCTTTGGTCGATGTCAGATGCCTTGTGCGCGATTCTCCAGATCATCAACCATCTCCAGGATTGCGGCCCGGACTACCGTCTCTTGGGCCGCGTTTATATCCCGCAATCCTGGCTGGCCGCCGAAGGCGCATCGCCAGCCGATCTGGCCGCCGCGTCCTGCTCTTTGGAACTGCGCCGAGCCCTCCGACACGTTTCTGCCGCCCTTGATCCCTTGTTTATCCAAGTTCGGGCATTGCCGCAGCAAATCCGTTCGACGCGATTGCGCCTGGAAACCCGGGCCATCATTGCTTTGGCGGCAAAAATCGCGCAACGGTTGGCAGCAGAAGATGTTCTAGCCCAGCCGATCAGGCTCGGAAAAATCGACGCCGCGTTCGCCGTCATCGGGGGATTGATCGGAATCAACGCATGAAGGGCAATCCCGACATGGACGCCTGGATCGAAAGGCGCGTGCGCCGTTCCGGCAGCAGTTTTTTCTGGGCGATGCGCCTGCTGCCTTTACCGCGTCGCCGCGCGATCTATGCTCTTTACGCCTTTTGCCGCGAGGTCGATGACATCGCCGATGGCCCGCAGCCGGAGGGGGACAAACACAGGCTTCTGGACGAATGGCGGCTCGCCATTGACATGATCGCCGATGGAAAACCACCGCCTCAGCCTTTGGCTGCGGCTCTTGCCGTTCATATCCGCTCCTTCGACCTGCCGATCAAAGATCTCGTTGCCGTCATCGACGGCTGCCGCATGGACGCCTCCGGATGCATGATCCGCCCGTCGATGGCCACATTGGACCTTTATTGCGATCGCGTTTCCTCGGCCGTGGGACGCATGGCGATCCGCATCTTCGGCGCGGTGTGTGATCCGGTCGCCTTTCACCAAGGCCGAGCCCTGCAACTGACCAACATCCTGCGCGATGTCGGCGAAGACGCCCGTTCCGGGCGGCTCTATCTGCCGGATGAATTGCTGACAGACCATGGCATCGATGGTGAGGACATCCCGGCCATTCTGGCAAATCCGGCCTTGAGCGATGTCTGCCGCGCCCTCGGCGGTATTGCCCGGAACCATTATCGCGCTACCCGCGCCGCCATGACCGAGGGCCCGAAACAGGCCATGCGCCCGGCGCGGACGATGCTGGCGCTTTATGAACCGATTCTCGACCGCCTGGAACGGTCCGGCTGGCCATCATCCGCCAGAATCCGGTTGTCGAAATCCAAACGCCTGTGGTGTGCGTTGCGTACCGGGCTATTCTGACCTGGTCACGATCCAATCCTTGCCATAAAGGGAAGGATGCCGCCGGCAAATGGCGGATGTCGAAAAACATGCCTCATTTACAGGAAAAAAAGGATAAAATGCCGGCCAGTCTTCCCAACGACAAGGACCAGGGGCTTTTCGAACCATATACTTTATAATATATCGTATTTTAGGCGAATTTCGTCAAAAAAACGCGCATGTGCGATGCTCTGTTTGATCGAATAGTAAGCAAAAATTCCCATTATTTGGTTGCTTCAGATTTGAAATACGCATAATGAGCTTAAGAACGGTTTTGTCATATTCGACGCTTCCGGCGACACCCTCTTCAAGAGCTTATCGAGCCAGCAACCGAGAACCATGCCAACTCTGAATCGACCAAAGGCGAACAAGCCTCTCAATCGCGCGAACGATACGGATCGTCATGTCGGCGCCCGCATCCGGGAACGACGGATCATGCTGGGCCTGAGCCAACAGCAGATGGCCGACCTCATCGGCGTGACCTATCAGCAAGCGCATAAATATGAACGCGGCATCAACCGCATCTCAGCCGGGCGGCTTTACGAAATCGCCCAGGTGCTGGGCGTGCCGGTGGGCCATTTCTTTGAAGGGCTGGATGGCCGCCAACCCCGGGACATGCCTGCCAGACAGCGCATGTGTCTGGAACTGGCGCGTAATTTTTCCTGCATCACCAACGAACGTCACCAGGAGGCCCTAAGCCAGTTGGCCCGCGCCTTGGTGAACGAAGCGCACTAAACCTTTTCAGGATGCCGCCCGGGACCCCTTCCGGTCGGAAGCGTTGTTTTACGCTTAAACGGGCGGCCCTCACCCCCCGTGTGCTGCTGTTTTTGTTCCCTGCCGCCCCCCCGGAACCGGGCATCGCCGGGCTCCGTTTGAAAGATCGGCCCCAAGCTCCTGTCCGAAAGATGAGGATTCCAGTGTTCCGCCCGCTCCTTCTCTCTGAAGGCTAGCGGCGCGGAACCTCTCCGCCCTCTTTTCCGATAAAAACGTCTTCCGGAAACCTCTTGCACTCCACGGCCCAGATTACCGCCTTCTCCCCGCGCGAAGGTCTGAACCGGTCCCCGGGGTCAGGATCTCGGCGACGCCTCGGTCATGTGGATCGGAGCCGGGCAGAAATCATCCCTAAAAACGATATCCATCGGCATGGCGATGAATCCCGATGCCAAGACACGGCACAGGCCGGGTTCCTCCTTTGCGCCTTTCATGAAAAAAGGCCGCCCCGAAGGACGGCCTTTTCTCTACTCGTACCGGAATTCCTTATTTCAGGAACCCGATGGAAATCCACGGCACCGCCGCGATGACAATGAGTCCCAGAAGCAAAGCGAACAGATAAATCCAAATCCGTTTCATTGCTTCGTCCGGGGATCCCTTGCCCACCGCGCAGGCTCCATAGAAGCCGACACCGAAGGGCGGTGCGAACAGACCCAGGCCCATCGACACGATGAGGATCATCGAATAATGGACGTCATGGATCCCGAACGCACGGGACATCGGGAACATCAGCGGGCCGAACAGCACGATGGCGGGAATACCCTCCAGCACGCTGCCCAGGAACGCGAACGCGACGATGGTGGCAAGAAGAAACGTCGTCTTGCCGCCCGGCAATCCTTGCACCAGGCTGGCGACCTTGTGCGAGAAGCCCGACTGGGTGAGCGCCCAGCCCATGGCCGTGGCCGCCGCGATGATGAGCAGGATCGCGCCCGCCAGCGAAGCGGTCTCGATCAGAGCCGGATAGAACCGCTTCCAGTCGCCATCCCGGTAAAGCAGGGCGCCGATGATGATGCTGTAGGCGATACCCAGGGTCGAGACTTCGGTAGCGGTGGCGATGCCCTCGATCACCGCGAAACGGATGATGAAGGGCAGGGCGAGCGCCGGCGCGGCGATGATGAAGAGTCGAGTGACCTCTTTCTTGGTAAACCGCCTCACGCCATCCAGATTTTCGTTCCGGGACTTGAAGAAGACCACCACCGCCATGCACAGCGCCAGAAACGCCGCCGGCATAAGGCCGCCGGTGAAGAGCGCCGCAATGGAAACGCCGCACACTGCTCCCAGGGTGATCAGGAACAGGCTCGGCGGGATCGTGTCCGACATGGCGCCGGACGCCGACAACAGGGCGATCAGTTCACCACGCTGGGAGCCGCGCTTCTCCATCTCCGGGAACAGCGCCGGAGCGACAGCGGCCATGTCCGCGATCTTGGCGCCGGAAATACCCGACACCAAATACATCGCGCCCAGCAGCACGTAAGACAGACCACCCCGCACATGGCCGAGCAGCGATGCCAGGAAGTTGATCATCGCCCGGGCCAGACCGGTAAAATCGATCAGAAGCCCCAGGAAGACGAACAGCGGCACAGCCAGCAGGATCAAAGACGACATGCCTTCGTCCATGCGGCTGACGATCACCGACACCGGAATGTGCGGAACGGTAATGGTCAGATAGATCATCGTCGCCGTGGCGAAGGCAATCGCGATCGGCACCGCCATGATCACGCAGAACGGAACGAGCAGCGCGAAGAAGACCAGCAGATTGTAATTGCCGATCGACTTCCAGAACGGAGCCAGGAACCACAGTACCACTCCTACCACCGCGACGAAGGCCGCCACCTGAAGAAATTCCTTCAGCGGCGCATGACGCAGAAGATGGAAAATCGACAGCAGCAACATCAGCCCCAGACCGACCGGCATGGCCAGAACACGGAAGGTGTCCGGCATCTGCAGGGCCGGGGTCAGGATGTACCACTGCTCGAAGATATACTCGATCGCCGGAATCAGCAGACTGCCCGTCAGCACGATCACCATCACCGAAGACAGAATCGCCGCGCGAAGCTGCCAGCGTGGGGTAAACCATCGGACGATGGTCGTCAGGCGCATATGTTCGGTGCGCTGCAGAGCGATGACGGCACCGATCATGCACAGCCAGAGGAACAGAATCGACGCCAATTCGTCCGACCAGACGGTCGGATTATGCAGAAAATAACGCGAAACGACACCAATCAGCAAAATGCTCGTTTCAACGACAACCAAAAGAGCTGCGACAATTTCCGTGACATGTTTGATGGCAAGCTCGATCGGCGCAATGATTCTTTCGACGCCGGGTCTGACGACGAAAGGAATGTCGCTGGAGGACGCCGACGGCGGCGCATTTTCCTGCGCCGCCGCGACACCTTCCCCGACACCTGATGTCAGGTTATTAACCACCCTAATTCCTTCCTAAAACTCTTGAATTCCTTCCCAAAATGGTAGGATCGCCCTGCTCAGCCCAAAGCGCCGGAATACTGCTCCAGATGCTTCCAGGCGTCGTCGCCCATGCGCTTCTTCCAATCGGCATACCAGCCGGAGGACGTCAGGATGTTGCGGAAAGGAGTGGCGTCGGGCGTGTTGAAGATCATGCCCTTGGCCTTCAGATCCTCGGCCGCATGCGTATCGAGCTCCGCGATGTCGGCGCGCTGCTGGATCGCGGCCTGGTCGAAGTTCTTGCGCACGATGTCCTGGATGTCCGAAGGCAGAGCCTTGAACGCGCGGGCGTTGTTCAAGATCCAGAAGCCGTCCCACATATGGTTGGTGACGGAAACGTACTTCTGCACTTCGTAGATGTGCGACACCGCGATCAGATTGATCGGGTTTTCCTGGCCGTCGACGACCTTGGTCTGCAGCGCAGAATAAACTTCGGCCCAGTTGATGGTGGTCGGGGCGGAGCCCAGGGCCTTGAACAGGGTCGTCCACAGCGGGCTCGGCGGGACGCGCATCTTGAAATCTTTCAGATCGTTCGGCGTGTTGATCGGCCGGACCGAGCTGGTGATGACCCGGAAGCCGTTGTCGAAGATCTTGTCGAAAGCGATGATGTTGACCTTGGCGATCTGTTCGCGCACGAACTTGCCGAGATCGCCGTCCATGGCCGCCCAAACATCCTTGTAATTGGAGAAGGCGAAGCCCATGCCGCTGATCGAAGCGACCGGCAGCAGCGTGGCCAGGATCACCGGCGACAGGTGGAACATTTCAAGCGCGCCGGAACGCAGCTGGCTCAAGCAGTCGGTATCGGTGCCAAGAGCGCTGGCCGGAAACACATTGATCTGCAAACGACCGCCCGTCTCTTCCAGAATGCGGGCGGAGGCCTCCTTGCATCGCACGGCAGAAGGATGCGTGGCAATGATGTTAAGGCCAAGCTTATAAGTAAATTGCGGAGCCGCATTCGCCCATTTGGGAAGCACAACCGAAGCGGCTATGGCAGAAGTTCCCTGAAGAAACGCACGACGACTGACTTTCATGACTGTCTACCCCCATGGGTTAAACGTTAATAATTCTATAGGTGTAATTCCTACGTAGGCCTTTACGTACTTAGCTTCTGATAAAGATCTTCCTGAGGCGCTGTCAAAATGCTCCTCTACTCCAACAACGCCACGCACCAAGACCAAAGAAATATGCCTTTATATATAATAGTGGTGCTGCCAGAAGCGTGAAAAACATTGCCAGAAGCAAGCAATTCCTACCCAATGAGATTTCCCAAAGCCCGGTATCGAAATGTGGAAACCTTGAATGATACGAAATTTCGACCTTGCGCTGCTCAGGGCCTTCGTGGCGATCGCGGAGACCGGAAGCCTTTCCAAGGCGGCCGAATCGATGTTCCGATCTCAATCGACCATCAGCCTTCAATTGAAAAAATTGGAGGATGCCCTGGAGATGAAGCTTTTCGACCGCACCGTGAATGGCCTCGTCATTACTCGCAATGGACGAGTTTTTATTGAGCATGCCTACGAACTTCTTGCGACGAACGACAAGATTCTGTCCAAGCTGTCCGGCATCCCCCGATCGACCACCATCCGGGCCGGCTTCTCCGATGAAGTTCGAATCCGATCCGCCGCGCGCGTTCTTTCGCTCTTTCACGAACGCCATCCGGACATCCTCGTCGATGTCTCTGTCCAGGAATCCCGCGAACTCAAGGCGAGCTTACGGGCCGGCCGGCTCGATCTCGCTTTGGTCAAAATCGATCCCTTGTTCGAGTCCGACACGATTTTGACTTCCGAGCGCCTGATCTGGGTGATCGGCAATGGTCATGAATCGCTGCTGCATTGCCACCCGATTCCCGTCATCACCCCATCCCCACCTTCGATCCACGCCCGCCACATGAGCGAAACCCTGGATCGGCATGGAATCGCCTATCAGTCGATCTGCACCGCCGATTCGCACCGCGCCCTGATTGCCGCCGTGGCCGGGGGGCTGGGCGTCGGCGTCGTCGGAGCCCATGCGCTGGAGCCGGGAATCCATCAGGTGCCTCCCGGCCTGCTGCCTGCGCTGCCCGCGACCTACCTGTCCTTGATCCGGACCGACAACGGCGCGCTAGCCGAGTTGTCCTCCTTCGCGGAAATCGTGGCCGAGGAAATCGGCGGGCGTCCGCACGAGGCCGCAAAGAGCGAAACCGTCCCCGAGCCGGAACCAGAAAAGGCTTGACCAACCAGCCCTTCTGGGCATGAAAATCAGCGTCTTTGATAAACATTTTTGCGGTGGGCGCCATCGCCCGGCAATCCCGAACGATGGCCCTATCGCCTTAAACGTAAAATTGCGGGAGACCTCCAACATGTTCTGTTTGAAAGATCGGGTCGCCGTCGTCACCGGCGCGGCTCGCGGCATCGGTTATGCGATCAGCCGGCAGCTTCTGCTCGCCGGGGCCACGGTCACTCTGTCGGATATCGACGACAAGGGACTCGAAGCGGCCCACAAGAAGCTGTGTGATGAAATTCCCGGTGTCGGCGACCGGCTGTTTTATGCCCATTGCGACGTTTCCAAGGACGATCAGGCCGTGAAGCTGATCGAAGACGCCCACGCCCGGTCCGGCCGCATTGATATTCTGGTCAACAATGCAGGCATGGCTCAGCTCAGCATGTTCCTGGAGCTCGACCCCGCCAAGTTCCGTCAGATGATGGCCGTCAACCTGTTCGCGCCGTTCATCCTGTCCCAGGCCGCCGCCCGCCTGATGATGAAGGCGAATTACGGCCGCATCGTCAACATCGCCTCCATTTCCGGCGTCCGCGCCAGCAAGGGCCGCACAGCCTATGGCTCGACCAAGGCGGCGCTGATTCATCTGACCAAGCAGATCGCCATGGAAATGGGCCGCTATGGCGTCACCGCCAATGCCGTTCTCCCCGGTCCGGTCGATACCGACATGGCCCGCACCATGCATACGGCGGAAACGCGCAAGAAATACCACGAAACCGTCCCGGCCAACCGTTACGGCACCGAGGATGAGATCGCCGCCGCCGTCGTCTTCCTGGCATCCGAGGAAGCCGCCTATCTCAACGGCGTGATCTGCCCAGTGGATGGCGGCTATCTCGCTGCCGGCATCCAGTTCGACGACATCGACCTCAAGAAGTAACTTCCGCATGATCGGGGCTTTCCGCCAGGCGGTCAGACCCGGCTTTAAGCGCTGAAAAGGGCGGCCCGATTGCAGGACCGCCCTTTTTTTATCGTCTTTTTCCCGCTGCCGCCGGACGGTCTCAAGAACGCTGCTCCTTTCGGACCGGGATGGTTCGCCGGGCACGGAGCCCCGTTTTTTAGAGTAGCTTGATTAAAGCTTATGGGGTAAGAACGGTCGTCTCTACGTGGCCCGATACCATCCTTCCATATAAGGGGCTCGCCGCGATGCCTCTTTGCGCGACGGAGGTTTTCGGTCATGCTGCGACGTCGAAGCTCCGCTTCATCGAATTCCGCCCGGCAGAAAAGAACCGGAAGGCAAGAAGGTAGGAAATGTCATGCGATGCCTGGCCCGGACACGATGGCTGGCTATCCCGTCACTGGATTTTCTCCCTTTGGCGCGAACGACCGGTTGCCGAGCGGACGCTGGCGGAACTCGAGTCTCCAGACAAGGAGGATTGAAGGATGTCAGCCACTGTCTCACCCGCGGCCCCGGCCATAAGGCGGGTCGTTTTCCACCCCGGTCCCCCGGCCTCTGAGCGCTTCACCGCGCACGCCACGGAACGGGCACAGCAATACCGTCTCTGGCTTCCGCCAGGAAAGACGCTCTTCCAGACCATCGTCGATACGTTCAACGAACTCGGCCATGATCACGCCACGATCCAGATGTTCGATGGCGACCTGTCGGAAGCCTATTTCCAGATGGCTCCGCCCGATCCCAGCGGCAAACTGATCGTCGCTTACGGTCCTCCGACCTTCCTGCCCGGCGGCGCGCGGATCGTGATGTCCAACGCCGATCTCGGCAAGAAAGCCGATGGGCAGCCCATTCTCCACTGTCACGCCTCGCTCCTGGATGTGAACGGCAAGCTGTATGGCGGGCATATCCCCACCGACCTTTGCGTCATCGGTGAAGGCGGCGTTTTCGTCTGGGCCCTGGTCCCGGACGATGGTGGCTTTGTCGTCCGTTCGGATGACGAAACCCTGTTCCCGCTGTTGAGCCCCACCTGATAAAGCCCGAGGAAACAAAGAAATGTCTTCTATTGTTGAAGCCGGAACCTTCGGCCGCACCATCAGCCTCAGGATTGCGCCGAATGAGGATGTCGCCGGAGCGATCGAGAAAGCCTGCGCGGCGAACAACGTTACCCATGCCTGCGTTCGCAGCGGGTTGGGCAGCCTGATCGACGCTTGCATGGAAACCGGCCGTGGCCGCGATCCCGTCGAGATTCTGGGGCCGGCCGTCGAAATCCTGGCCCTCCTGGGCGAAGTTCGCCCCGACGAAGACGGTAAGCCCTGCGCCTCTTTGAGCGGCACGGTCGGCGACCCCTCCGGCCGCGTCTTTGGCGGCCGGTTCGTGCGCGGCAAGAACCGAGTCTGCGTCACGGCGGAAGTCGTGTTCCAGGAATGGCTGCCCACGGCGGCGAATTAAGGGAAATCTCGGGATCGGGGCCCGGCCTCGGCATACGCCGCGGGCGGGAATATTTTCCCCCACCCATGACCGGTTTCCGGTCCCGAGCCTTACCGAAACGTCCGGATGCCCGCGCCCATCGCGGCGGATTTTCCGGACCGATCGGATTTCTTTCGCTTCCGGCCGCCGCCCGGACGGAGCGAAAACGAATGCTATATTATTCCGGACGGGACCTTGTTTGAGACAGTGAAAATATTGTTTGTTTGTTCGATTCCCGAATTTTTAAAACTGAAGTAGGGAGTTGCGTCCAAGCGTAATTAAAAACAAAAAATAGGGTGGAATTTTTAATTTCTTTGGCCCGCCTCTTTTAAGTCTCCGCGGACCGGTTTTATCACGCCGGTCCTGAAGTCTTTGGAAGCGGGTCATCGCCGCCTCGATCATGAGGCAACGGAGAAACGCTCCAACACCACGGAGTATAAAGCATGTCTGTAAAACCTCGGGCACCCAAGGAATCAGCAAAAACGAACAAGGAAGCGATAAAGTACTATCGCGAAATGCTGAAAATCCGCGACTTTGAAACCAAAGCCTCGGAACTGTTCTCTCAAGGTCTTATCGCCGGTAACCTTCATACGTCCATCGGGCAGGAAGCTGTTCCGGTCGGCGCTTGCGCCGCGTTGAAAGCCTCCGATTTCGCCGTCTCCACGCACCGCGGACACGGCCACTCCGTGGCTCAGGGCGCCAAGCTCGACCTGATGATGGCCGAACTGTTCGGCAAAGCCACCGGTTACTGCAAGGGCAAGGGCGGGTCGATGCACATCGCCGACGTCAGCCTGGGCGTTCTCGGCGCCAACGGCATCGTCGGCGCGGGTCTTTCGATCGGCACCGGCTCGGCGCTCGCCTCCAAGATCAAGGGCACCGACGAAGTCACCATCGTGTTCTTCGGCGACGGCGCCAGCAACGAAGGCACCTTCCATGAAAGCCTGAACATGGCGTCGGCCTGGAAGCTGCCTTGCGTCTATGTTTGCGAAAACAACCAGTACGGCATTTCGACCGACATCCACCGCGTCACCGCGGTCAAGGACATCGCCGTCCGCGCCAAGGCTTATGACATGCCCGGCGTGACCGTCGACGGCAACGATGTGTTCGCCGTTCTTCAGGCGGTCTCCACCGCTGTCGAGCGCGCGCGGCGCGGCGAAGGCCCCAGCCTGGTCGAATGCAAGACCTACCGCCATCGCGGCCACTACGAGGGCGACCCCCAGACCTACAAGCCCAAGGAAGAGGTCGAGGCGTGGAAGAAGCTCGATCCGATCGTCCGGCTGCGTAAGGAAATCATCGAAAGCGGCATGGCCTCGGAAACCGAGATCGTTGATCTTGAGAAGGAAGTCGCCGCCGAAGTCGAAGCCGCCGCGACTTTCGCCAAGGAATCGCCCTGGCCGGAAGCGGACCAGGTGACGGCCGACGTCTATTCGTCGGACAATGATAGGAGTGTCGCCCGATGAGAACGATTACCTACGGGAAGGCGATCTCCGAAGCCCTCCATGAAGAAATGCTGCGCGATGAGTCCGTCTTCGTCATGGGCGAGGACATGGCAGTCATGG
>JAYFRE010000129.1:0-12018 GCA_034926235.1 Rhodospirillaceae bacterium | reverse complement strand
ATCCCGGTCTTCATCGTCCGGGCGTCAAGCTCGTCCAGCACCTTGTCCAGGATCGTCACCAACACCCGCAGACCGCCCTGATAGCCCAGGGTTGGGAAACGGTGATGATGATGCCGGTCGAAGATCGGGAAGGTCAGGCGGATCAACGGGATGCCGAGATCCTTTTCCAGATATTTGCCATAGGAGCTGCCGATCAGGAAATCGGACGGCTCGGTGGCCAGCAGCGAACGCAGATGCCACATATCCTTGCCGGCCCAGACCTGCCCGCGCGCGCCATAGGGGCTGCTCTTCAGCAGAGTTTCCATCTCCGCCGCCCAGGCTTTGCCGCCATTGGTAGACAGAAGATGAACCGGCTCGATCCCAAGCTCCAGCAGGAAGCGGGTCATGCCATAGACGAAATCGGGATCGCCGAACACCGACATGGTCTTGCCATGCAGCCAGTTGGAACTGTCGGCCATGGCGTCGATCAGGCGGCCGCGTTCCATCGCCAGCGATTCAGGAATCGGCTTGCCGGACAGTTCGGACAAGGCCATCACCAACTCGTCGGTGGCCGACACCCCGAGCGGGTAGTGGAAGGATCGGGTTTCCTGCCCTTTCTCGCGGACATAATCCAGGGTCTTCTCGCTGCAATAACGCTGCAGGGCGATGGTCGCCTTCGCGTCCTGCGCCAAGGGAATGTCGTCGATCCGGGTGCCGCCGTCGAACATGCGATAGGTGCCGTCGGTGGGCGTGTCGAAGACGTCGGAGACATCGGACAGGATGGTGTAGCCGATGCCGAAGACATCCAAAATCCGCTTCAGCTCGCGGTTGTTGCCGACCGCGAAACCGTCGAAACCCGGAATGATGTTGATCTTGTCCGCGGTTCCGCGCTCACGACCCTCCCAAAAGGCCGACAGCACCGATTTGACCATCGAATCGTAGCCGACGATATGGCTGCCGACAAAGGACGGCGTATGGGCGAAGGCGACCGGGAAATCCTGCGGGATGCTGCCCTTTTCCCGCGCATTGCGGACAAAGGCGTTCAGATCGTCGCCGATCACCTCGGCGATGCAGGTGGTGGAAATGCCGATCATCTTGGGCTTGTAGACGTGATAGGCGTTGTTCAGCCCGTCGATGAGATTCTGCATCCCGCCGAACACCGCCGCATCCTCGGTCATCGAGGTCGAGACCGCGGGACAGGGTTCCTTGAAATGCCGGGCCAGATGCGACCGGAAATAGGCGGTACAGCCCTGGCTGCCATGGTTGAAAGCCAGGGTCTTTTCAAACCCGGCGGCGGCGAATACCGCCCCCAAGGGCTGGCAGGCCTTCAGCGGATTGATCGTCAGGGCCTGACGCGCGAAGTTCTTTTCGCGGTATTCCCAACTATTGATGTATTTCGCCTGAAGCGCCACGGCATCCTCGGCGTGACCACACTCGAACTGTTTCTTGTGCTCGAACAGGGCCTTGTATTCCGGCTCCTCGAACAACGTCGAGAAATCCTTAATCTTGTCTGCGCTCTGGGGCATGTCGGTCACTCCTCGACGGCGGACGCCCAGGGGGCCTTGTGCAGGCTCCACACCGGATTGTTGACGGCCAGATCCATATCGCGGGCAAAGATGGCGAACCCGTCATAGCCGTGATAGGGACCCGAATAATCCCAGGAATGCATCTGGCGGAACGCCACGCCCATCTTCTGGGTTCCGTATTTTTCCTTGATGCCGGAACCGACCAGATCGGGCCTCATCTTCTGGATGAAATTTTCCAGCTCGAATTCCGAAGCGTCGTCATAGATCAGCGTGCCGTCCTTGACGTGTTCCGTCGTGCGCTGATAGTCGTCGTTATGGGCGAATTCATAGCCCGTCCCGATGATCTCCATGCCGAGATCGCCATAGGCGTCGGCGACGTGGCGCGGACGCAGACCGCCGACATAGAGCATGACCCGCTTGCCTTCCAGCCTGGGCTTGAACCGGGCCAGGACAGCGTCGACCATCGGTCGGTATTTGGCGATAACGCGCTCGGCCCCTTCCCGGATCGTGTCGTCGAATTGATCGGCGATGGCGCGCAGCGATTTCTCGATCTGGCTGGGCCCGAAGAAATTATATTCCATCCATGGAATGGAGTATTTCTCCTCCATATGCCGGCAGATATAGTTCATCGACCGGTAGCAATGGATGAGATTCAGCTTTGAACGCTTGGCGTTCTCCATCTCGAAGACCGAAGCGTCGCCCGACCATTGGCCGATAACGCGCAAGCCCATCTCTTCAAGCAGGATGCGGCTAGCCCAGGCGTCGCCGCCGATATTGTAGTCGCCGATGACCATGACGTCGTAAGGCGTGCTCTCGAACGGCCGTTCGGCGGCCTTTTCGATCACGTAATCGCGCATGACGTCGTTGGCGATATGATGGCCCAGGGACTGCGAGACGCCGCGGAACCCTTCGCAGCGCACCGGCGCGATGACCTTGCCGATCTCTGCCGATTTCCTCTTGGCGACCGCCTCGATGTCGTCGCCGATCAGACCCACCGGACATTCGCTCATGATCGAGATGCCCTTGTTTAAGGGAAAGATCTGCTCGATCTCGTCGATTACCTTGTCGAGCTTCTTATCGCCGCCGAACACGATATCCTTTTCCTGGTAGTCGGACGTCACCTGCATGGTGACCCAACTATTCACGCCGATAACGCCGTTGGCGTAATTGCGCCGCTGGGCCCAGGAATAATGACCGCAACCGACCGGCCCATGGCTGACATGCACCATGTCCTTGACCGGCCCCCACACCACGCCCTTGGCGCCGGCATAAGCACAGCCGCGGACGGTCATGACGCCGGGAATCGATTTGACGTTCGACTTCACGCCGCAATCGGGCTGGCCTTCTTCATAGACGTTCAAATGCTTGGCGCGTCTTTTCGCCGTCTTTTCGGGGTACTCCTTCAGCACCTCGCCGATGAGCGCCCGACGTTCGGCCTTGGCATCAAAAGTCATGACCTTCTCCTGACAATCGGTTCCCGGATCGTCCGCTTTCGTTCAGAAAGAACCAGTTTCACGCGCTGACCGCCTTCTGGGCTTCCTTAGCCTGCAATTCGGCCAGTTGCTCTTCTTCGCTTTTCATGATGCCGAAATCCATCAGCAGCTCTTCCAGCTCTTCCATCACCAGCGGCGTGGGAATGGTGCCCAGGCCCTTGTTCGCGTGGATCTTGCGCGCAAGCTGGCGGTATTCCTCGGCTTGCTGGGATTCGGGCGCGTATTCGATCACCGTCATGCGGCGCAGTTCGGCATGCTGGACGATGTTGTCGCGCGGCACGAAATGGATCAGCTTGGAGTTCAGCCGCTTGGCCAATTCCTCGGCCAGTTCAAGCTCCAGATCGGTCTGGCGCGAATTGCAGATCAGGCCGCCCAAACGCACCCCGCCGGACGAGGCGTATTTCAGAATGCCGCGCGAGATGTTGTTGGCCGCGTACATGGCCATCATCTCGCCCGACATGACGATGTAGATTTCCTGGGCCTTGTTCTCGCGGATGGGCATGGCGAAGCCGCCGCACACCACGTCGCCCAGAACGTCGTAGGAGACATAATCGACGCCTTCATACGCGCCGTTCTCTTCAAGGAAATTGATCGAGGTGATGACGCCGCGCCCGGCGCAGCCGACACCTGGTTCAGGCCCGCCCGATTCGACGCAGCGGATATCGCCGAAACCCACTTTCAGCACATCGCCCAGCTCTAAATCCTCGACCGATCCCGCTTCGGCGGCGAGATGCAGCACGGTGTTCTGAGCCTTGGCATGCAGAATAAGACGGGTCGAATCGGCCTTGGGATCGCAGCCGACGATCAGAATTTTCTGCCCCATCTCGGTCAGGGCGGCCAGGGTGTTCTGAGATGTTGTCGATTTACCGATTCCGCCTTTTCCGTAAAAAGCGATCTGACGCAGGTCACTCATAATCGGATTCCTTTTTGTTCGTGATGAAGAACGTCCGTCGCGGCACCGCCACCACGCCCTTCCCTATCAGCAAGGGCCGTGCCAAAGATGGCGCAACCCTTCTTTGCGGAAGAAAATCATTTTTTATCAATTAGTTGCGTGAAAGATACCGTTCCCAGCCCTGTTTTTCGCCCTTGTCCGAAAAACGACAAAGACCGACAAAAGGCGTGTGTAAGGAACAAGGACAGCGGAGCCGACATCCCAGGAAATCCGGCCTTTGCGGGGGAAGGCATGAAACTTGCTGTGCTTCTTCGGACCGCCGGCTACGCAATTGGGCCGGGTCAAAGGGGACATGCGCGGTGACACAGCCGGACAGGGACACCCGGGATCGCGGGCACAGCACCAATCTGGTCGGTATTCCCACCGGCTTGCTGGCCAGCGCCGCCTATAACGACTACCCGGTGCCCTTGAAAATCGGCGGTGTGCGCGAGATGTATGCCAGCCTGTTTTCCATGCTGCGGCAGACGGAATGCGCCAGCGAGGCCGGCGAAGTCTTTCTTCACTATATGGAGGTCCTGTTCGGACTCGATCACGAACAGCGCCTGCCGCCCGAACGCCCGAACCAGCGCCGTCATTTCCGGTCCAGCTATCTAAGGCTGCTACGCGGCTGGGGTTTCGATTCCAACGGACCGGAAGGGGCGGTGCTGAAGGGCTGGGTGGAAAGCCGGTTCGGTCTGTTCCCCACTTTTCACAAGGAAATCCTGGACCGTTTCTCCGGCATGGCCTGGGTCGCCTATGTCGAGGAAAAGATGTCGAGCCGATTCCACAACAACGCCATCCATACCCAGCTCGACCTGCTCTATGAGTTCGGACAATGGGCGCAGGCGCATTTCTTTTCGGTCGGCCACCGCCATCTGACGCTGTTTCGCGGCGTCAATGACTTCGCCGAACATCCCGTCGTCGAACGGATCGACAAGCGCCGCTCGATCGTGCGGCTCAACAATCTGACCTCCTTCACCGACAACCGCGACATCGCCGACCAGTTCGGCAACTACATCCTGGAAACGCGGGTGCCGGTCACCAAGGTCCTGTTCTTCAACCGGCTCATTCCCCAGGCCCCGCTCAAGGGCGAAGCGGAATTCCTGGTCATCGGAGGCGATTATGCCGTCACCGCATCCACCTTCTGAAAGCCGCCGATGTTGTCCCTGACCCTGGAGGATCGCGCGGTCGGCGCCTATCTCGGGCTTGCCATCGGCGATGCCCTGGGCGCTACGGTCGAGTTCATGACCAAGACCGAGATCGCCTATCAGTACGGCACCCATTGCCGCATGATCGGCGGCGGCTGGTTGCATCTCAAACCCGGCCAGGTCACCGACGACACTCAGATGGCGCTTTATCTGGGCCGCGCGCTGCTGGCGGCCGATGGCTGGGATCCAAAACAGGTCTGCCTGAGCTTTGCCGAATGGCTGAAAAGCAAGCCCGTCGATGTCGGCAGCACCTGCCGGCGCGGCATCCGCCGTTTCATCACCGAAGGCAGCCTATCCGCGCCTTATAATGACGGCGATGCCGGCAACGGCGCGGCGATGCGCAACCTGCCGGTAATCCTGGCCGCCCATGACGACCCCGCCCGGCTGGGGCGTTGGACCATCGAACAGGCCCATGTCACGCACAACCACCCTTTTTCGGACGCAGCAACCTTGGCCTTGGCGGAAATGACCGCCGCCCTGCTCCACGGCGGCGGCGTCCGGACCGTGCGCACACGCGTCAATGCTCTGATCGAACAGCACAAAGCCTTCAAATTCCGCCCCTATAAGGGGCTGGCGAGCGCCTATATCGTCGATACCATGCAGACGGTGATGCACCATTATTTCCGCACCGACGATTTCGCCTCCTGCCTCATCGACACCGTCAATCAGGGCGGCGACGCGGACACCACCGGCGCGATCGCCGGCATGCTGGCCGGCGCCACCTACGGCGTCGGCGACATTCCCCAGGGATGGCTGAAAAAGCTGGACCCGGCAATCCGGACGGAAATCGAATCCCAGGTGCCGAAGCTGCTGGCTTTGGCGCAACGTGGATAAAGAGGACGGCTCCGTTCAGGCGGCGTCCATCAGACGCGCAAGGGCCCGGGGCAACGGCATGTCGATGATGACGATACCCTGCTGTTCGGCAAACCGCGCCTCGTTGCGCGACAAAGCGCCTTCGATCACCGCGTAATAGGGTCCCTGGGACCGTTTGACGATCTGGCGGGCAAAAATCCGCTGCATTTGATCGTGGAAACGCTGGCCCAAAAAGACGAACCCCAGGGATGCGCGGCGCGCGGTCACGATTTCAGGAATCGGCGTCTGAATGTCGATTTCGGTCAAGACCTCGACATAATCCGAATCCGAAACCAGGAAATTCGCCGCCGGACGGATTCCGCCATGGGGCTTGTAAAGAATGGTTCCGACCTGTTCCAGTCCGGCTTCTTCCCGCCGGACGCCGTTTTCGTCATAGACCGCGACCCAGTCCTCCTCGCGGCTTTGACCGCTGCGTCGAACCCCTTGAATCTGGGCAAAGGAACGGTTCGCGCCGACCAGGGCATCGGCCATCAGGCCGTCATACCAGCCATCGACGATCAGAGGCGATCCCAGCCCGGCCAGCCAGCGATGAAAGGGCGATGGCTCCGGCCGCGCCTCGAACAGGGCCTGAAGTGCCCGCACCAGCGTGACCCGGTGCTTGTAGGTCTCGATCCATTGCGCCGCCTCCCAGAGATTGCCGCGCACCCGTCCCGGCACGGCGATGCGGGCATTCAAGGCGAAGACCAGGGCGCGCGAGGAATCCGGAATGCCGGAAACCCCCACCGCGCCCAGAATGCCGGGGCCCAGGAACGGCGCCAGGCGAGCGGCGGCCAGATCTTGTCCGATCCGGTCCAGAAGGGCGTCGCCCTCCATCATGCCTGATCCGGGCGTTTACGGGCTTCCACCGTGATCGGCAGACGCGTTTCGGCCGGCATTTCCGGCATGTCGAACACCCAGCCATTGGCCAGCCTCACCCAGCCGCCCCACAGATCGGGCCGTTCCTGCTCGACGACGCGTTCCTCCAGATCCTTTTTCGCCACATAGGCCAGAATCCGATCGTCTTTGCGGCGGATCATCACTTTCATGCCCGGTCCCCTGTCCAAAACGGAAAATGGACGAACGTCATCGTCCTTGCGGCTCGCCAAGAATATCGAGTTCCTTCGCCCGCATGCCGACGACCCGGCCGCGTTCGAGGAAATCCACGCCATAAACATAGGATTGCCGCAGGAAGGGGGTGATGCTGACGACATAGCCGACATCGCCCTTCTCGACCAGAAGATCGCCGATCCGAGCACCCAGAACGGTGCCGTCATTGCGCACATTCTTGCGCGAACGGACCTTCTGGCCATAGGCCAGAACCAGAGCGTCATCGGTCTTCATCCCGGCCTCCCTACGCACCTTTTAAGCCCCCATCTTCCGGAAAGCAGGATTCTCCCCGCAACCGATTCCGCCGCTCGATCGCCACGGCGCGGACATCGTCTTCCTCGTCCTCGGCCAAGATCGCCAGCCCCGCCGCGTCGATCCGTTCGGCGACACAGCGACGCACGCGCCAATCCTCATCCACAGCCAGCAGGAATAACCGTTCGGCGGGCAGACGCGCGGCGACCTCCAACCGCACTTCGGCGGCAGGATCGGCCACCATCAGCGGCAGCCAGATCTCGTGCAGCCGCCGGGCGACGGCGACGCGCACATCCTGGGACGGGTCGCGGATCATCACCCGCAAAAGGTCGGGTTCCAAACGCCGCGCCAGAACCTTGCGCACGGCGTAATCGGGGTCGGACAGAAAAGCCAGCAGCCCGTCCTGATCCTCCACGCGCCCGGCGACGATGGCGCGAACGCCCGGATCGGAATCGTCGGCGAGCCGGAGCAAAAGACGCATCGGCAGCCGCCAGGCCGCCGCCTGACGCACCTCTGGGTCGGGATCGGTCATCAGGCGCGGCAAGAGAAAGATGTTGATATGCCGGGCGGCAACGGCGCGAAGGAGGAAATGGGACTCTTCGAGCGCACGGACGGCCAGGGCGGGATTGGCCTTGAAAAAGGCGTCCATCCGGCTCGCACGGCGGTCGAAATAGCAGGACTGCCCTGGCTGGCAGAGATTTTCACCGTGCACGGCCTCGAACGGGCAGCCCCCGCAAGCGACCGGGCCGCCCCGCCAGTCGAGCGCTTCGCCGCCCCGGCTCATCCGGCCGCCGCCTGTATTGCCGTATCGGCGGCGCTCCACCAGGACAGCAGCGCGCGTTCGATATAATCATGGACGGGGTTCTCGACGACCTCCAACCCGGCCTTTTCCAGAGCGGCCCTGGGGCCCCGGCCGACACGAGCCACGAAAACAGCCGATACGTCCTTAAGCGCTTCGATCGTCGCCGGCAGGATGTCGTCCTCGCCGAAACCGCCCTGGCAGTAATTATCGACGCGCCGAATGCCCTGGAACGCTACCTTGGCGTCTTCCACCCGATAAATCTGGAATTCGCGGGCATGACCGAAATGCTGGTTGATACGCCCGCCGCCCTTGGTCGCCACCGCCACCAGCACCGCTTCGCGCTGCGGCGAAAGGACCGCTTCCTCCTGGATTTCCGCCACCGCACGGGCGCGGTCGTCGCGCTCCTGCTCGACAAACCGCAGATACATCTCACGCGCGGCCGGCTCGAAGCGGGGGGCTTCGGGAAGCTTGTCCAACGAGAAATCCCCGCTCAGATCCTGGCTTAACAGCCCGACCGCATCGGCGCGGCACTGCCGGCAATGGCGCATCAGCCGCGCGCCACCCTCCAGCCGTTCCTGGACCGCGTGCAATTCCACCGGCGTCGGGCCGCGCTGGCCGGTCAAGCCGAAATGGGTGCCATGGGCGGGGTCCGATATCAGCGGCATGACATTATGCAGAAACGCGCCCTTGGCCTTCACGACGCGATTGATCTCGTCGATATGCGCGTCGTTGATCCCGGGGATCAGCACCGAATTGACCTTGACCAGGATCCCAGCCGCGACCAGCATTTCCAGCCCCTGCATCTGGCGTTCATGCAGGATCTGGGATGCCTCGCGTCCCGTCCAGCGCCTGCCGTCATAAGATATCCAGGGATAGATTTTTTCCCCGATCGCGGGGTCCACCATACTGATGGTAACGGTCACGTGATCGATACCGAAAGCCTTGATCGTTTCGACATGATCGGGCAGCGCCAACCCGTTGGTGGACAGACAGAGCTTCAGATGCGGCAGCGCCTCGCGCACCAGGGAAAAGGTGGCGAAGGTCCGCCGGGGATTGGCCAGCGCGTCGCCCGGTCCGGCGATACCCAAGACCGACAATTGCGGCAGCTTCGCCGCGACCGCGACCACCTTGCGCATGGCCTGTTCCGGGGTCAGTTTTTCGCTGACCACGCCCGGACGACTTTCGTTTGAACAGTCATATTTCCGGTTGCAGTAATTGCACTGGATATTGCAGGACGGCGCGACCGCGACATGCATCCTGGCGAAGTAGTGGTGCGCTTCCTCGCTGTAGCAGGGATGGTCCTTGACCTTGTCCCAGATCTCGACGGGCATGTCGCCACGCGGAGAAGACAGGCCGGAGCAGGAGCCACGTCCCGCGCAAGAGGAAGAGGTGGGGGAAAGGGACGAAGGCCGATTGGCCGGTGTGGGAAGAGGGATCGCCTGCCGGGTCACGGAGTCTGCCTCCTTGCTCGAATGCCCGCAGCCCTGTCGCCGCGTCGAATCGAGAGGAATGCAGTCCCCGTGCCAACCAAATAAATTGTTAAATATCAAATAATTGCATAAAATTCCTTCCTGTCTCGCTTCCGACAAGATGTCGGGCTTGCGACATAAAGCCGCCCGTATGAACGGTCAAAGACGCTTGACCTCGATATTGTATTTCTTCAGCGCGTAACCGATCTGGCGCGGAGTCAGATTGAGCAGCCGAGCGGCCTTGGCCTGCACCCAGCCGGCTTTTTCCATCGCCTGAAGCAAGGTTTCGCGCTGCCTGTCCATCGCTCCTCCCATCGCTGGCCGGACGTCCCCCGCCGGAACGGCCGAAACCGCCGCAGAGGCCGCAGAGGCCGCGCCCGCCGAGCGCGCTTCCACGCATGCGGCGATGATGCCGGGCGGAATCGTTCCCTGTTCGGGGCAGGTCCCGCTTTTATCGCCGGCCCCGCACAGCTGCCCGGAAACGCTGGGACATCGGGGGTCACCCTGCGTTTTCGCGTGATTCCAAAGCGTCGCCGACAGGCACTGATTCATCTGGCACGGCATCGCGTCCGCATCGACGATATCGCCGCGCGCGGTGGTGGCGACGCGATAGACGCAATTTTCAAGCTCGCGCACATTGCCGGGAAAATAGCAGTTCATCAGCACCTTCAGGGTCTCGTCCGAGAACTGGACGTTTCTGCCATTCTCGGCATTGAAACGGCCCAGGAAATGAGACGCCAGCAAGGGGATGTCGCCTTTCCGTTCCCGCAAGGGGGGCATGAAGACCGGCACCACATTGATGCGGTAATAAAGATCGGCGCGGAATTCGCCTTTGGCGACCATTTCTTCGAGATTGCGGTTGGTGGCGCACAACAGACGGACATCGACCTTGATCGTCTTATTGCCGCCAACCCGCTCGAATTCGCCTTCTTGAAGCACACGCAGCAGCTTGGCCTGGAACGGCCCCGATATCTCGCCGATCTCGTCCAGGAACAAGGTGCCGCCATTGGCCTGCTCGAAGCGCCCCTTGCGTTCCGCATTGGCGCCGGTGAAGGCGCCTTTTTCATGGCCGAACAATTCGGATTCCAGCAGCGTTTCGGTCAAGGCGGCGCAATTGACCTTGATGAAGGGCCCATCCTTACGCGGACTCAGATGATGAACCGCGCGCGCCGCCAGTTCCTTGCCGGTTCCCGATTCGCCGCGCAGCAACACGGTGGACCGGCTGGCGGCAACCTGATGAAGTTCGGCATAAACGGAACGGATGCGCCGGGACCGTCCGACCAGATTGTCGATGCTGAAACCATCCGTCCTGGTCTCGGCGGAAACCGCTTTTTGCAGACGATGCTTTTCCAGGATCAGCCGTTCGCGCTCGAAGGCGACCGCGTTATGCAGTCGCACCGTCTGTCCGACCAGATTGGCGACCATTGTCAGGAACCGGACATCCGCCTCGAAATTGACGTCGTGGCGGCGGCCCTCCTCGCGGATGCGTTCGACCGTCAGCACACCGACCGTCTTGCCGCTGTCCTTGATCGGCACACCGATCATGGCGACAACCTCGCCATCCAGGATCGCCGCGGACAGATCGTTTCGGTTTCCCGGTTCCGCTTCCTGGGCCAGATCATGGATAACCACCGGCATGCCCGAAGCCAGAACCTGGTTGGCCACGGGCGGAACCGCGCGACCATCGTCGCGGCGGGTGGCGTCGGGGGTCATACCGGCGGCGGCGGCAGCCTCCAACTGATTGGAAGTGCCGACAAGCGAGATCATGCCCCGGCGCATCTCCAGATAAGAGGACAGGAGATTGACGACATCCCGCAAGGTCTTTTCCAGATTGAACGAACCGGTCAGAAGCTTGCTGATTTCATAGATGCCGATCAGCGAAAGCGTAGAGCTGTTTCGATTGTCGCGCATGTCATCCATCCTTCATGCCTGAGAAGGCGCGCGGCGATCACCGGGAGCCGACGCTGTCGTCAGGCAAGAAACGCGTCGTGATTTCGGGCCGATCCGCGAGCGGATGGAACGCATCCATACCACCCTTCAAACCCGGCGGATCAGCCCATCCTCGACAAGGATGGCACAATTATTGTGCAGAATCTATGGCCGCCTATAAATAAGGCATTTTGGCGGGCGCGGAATCACGTTTTCGTCTGTCGCCAGAACACGGTATGCGCCAGAATCATGGTGATGACCGAGATGCCAAGCAGGGCCAGCAGCGCCGGTCCGGCCTCGGTCAGGCCATAGCCTTTGAGGAAGATCCCTTTGGAAATGACGATGAAATGCGTCAACGGGTTGGCTTCGCTTACCCCGCGCAAAAAGGTCGGCATGTTTTCGACCGGGGCCAGATAACCCGACAGCACCACCGACGGCACCATATAGCAGAATACGCCCAAAAAGGCCTG
>JAYFRE010000153.1:0-4723 GCA_034926235.1 Rhodospirillaceae bacterium | reverse complement strand
TAGGTCGTCGCCAGGTCTTCAAAGGACGCTAAGACCTCACAATCGACAACTCCTACCCTACGCGGGGTGGAGCAGCCCGGTAGCTCGTCAGGCTCATAACCTGAAGGCCGCAGGTTCAAATCCTGCCCCCGCAACCAAATTAAGCCCGTAAGTCTAGCGACTTGCGGGCTTTTTGATTCCAGAATCACACCACAAAATCAAACCGTGGAAGGCCCATTGATGTGCCCCGGTGACCTGTTCCCCTGATTATTCTCGTGAACGGGGCAGCTATCGTCGCGCTTCTAACGTTTCTGGAGAGGGATTGGCCGGTCTGCGAGGATAAAATGGCCCTGGAGAATTGCTGTCCTGTGAATAACCTCTAGAACGGTAGACGCCTTGTCGCTTAAATTTGAGACAAGGAAAGCGAAATGGGTAAAAACAATTTCAACGATGGGTTTAAGCGGGATGCGGTAGCGCAGCTCTCCGAGCGGGGCTATCCGGTGGCGGAGGTTTCGGAACGCCTCGGCATCAGCCAGCATTCGCTTTACCAGTGGAAGAAGAGGTTCGGCGGGGTGTGTTCGACTACATCGAAATGTTCTACAACCCGAAAAGCGCAAGCACGTGCGCAACGGGATGCTGTCGCCGGTCGAATTCGAGCGGCAGGGAAGACTGACACGACAGGGCGTATAGAAGACCAGGGGCTATTCAATTGCTATGAAATAATGGGTAATACGGTATATTTCAAAATATAAATGATTTGGCGCATGGGGGGGTAAAATGAGCTTCGGTATTAAGGGGCGGCAACTGATAAGTTTTTCGTTTCTTCTATGTATTGTTGTTGCGTCCATCGTTCTATTATTTCTGAACGAACTATCGAGGACGATCTCAAGTGCTGAGAACCGCGAGTTAAATAGCCTCGGTCGCGCCCTCGAGGGGGCTCTGGCGGCCTCATCCGATACAGCTGCGGATATGGCTTGGCTGGCCTCGGTCATCCCCGAAGCGAAAGAAGCGGTTGCCGCTCATGATCGGGAGCGCCTGAACCGATTGTTCGTTCCCGGCTTCCAGATGCTTTCGCAGAAAGCTCAGATCAATCAATTTCAATTTCATACGTCTCCCGCAACTTCGCTATTCAGGGTCAATATGCCCGAGAAGTTCGGGGATGATCTGTCGTCGTTCCGGCTGACGGTGGTCGAGGCCAATCGTACGCAACAGCCCGTCGTCGGCCTAGAAAGCGGTGTCTCCGGGATAGGGGCTCGCGGCATCGTACCGATTTGGTTCAATAACCAGCCTGTTGGTACAGTGGAGTTCGGTGCAAGCGTCGGACAGGACTTCGTTGACGCCTTTAAAAAACGCTATGGTGTGAATGTCGCTATCTACACGCCGGATGCGGCAACGAAAGGCTTCAAGCGGTTAGCGTCCACCGTACAGGAGGGCTTTCTGTCTGGTGAAGATCTCAAGAAGGCCGGCGATGGCGGGACAGCCATCCGACAGGGTGAACATTTGGGAATATCGGTTGCGGCCATTGCTATTCCGCTCCCCGACTACTCCGGCAAGCCCGTCGCGGTCGCCGAAATCATCATGGATGCGCACGAATATGAGCTGCAATATTCGGGAGCACGTCGGTTCGGCCTGATCGTCGCTCTGATGGCGCTCGTCCTCGGGAGTTTGGTCACCTGGGTTCTCGCGCGGGGGATTTCCAAACCGCTCACCAGCATCACGGAGGTCATTCATCAATTGGCCCAGGGAAATCTGGAGATATCGCCTCCGTTCACGGAGAAAATGGATGAGGTGGGGCAAATCGCCCGTTCCACCGAGGTGTTTCGCCAAGGGCTGATACAGGCAAGAGCGCTGTCTGCGCAACGTGAGCTGGAACAGGAAGAAAAAGAAAAGGGGCGGAAGGCTCAACTGCGCTTGGTCGAGGAATTCAATGGCCGAATCTCCGACGTGATCGACACAGTGATTAATTCGGCCAAGCAATTGGAAAATAGTGCTCAAACGATGGCACTGGTATCGGAGCAGACCGGTCAACAAACCGTGGCGGCGGCTGTGGCAAGCGAGCAGGCTGCATCCAACGTTCAGACCGTCGCGGCGGCATCGGAGGAGTTGGCTGCGTCAAGTCGAGAGATTGCTGGACAGATGGCGCGGGCAAGCGAGGTCACGCGTAGCGCGGCAAGCGAGGCGACGGCTACGGATCAGTTAGTTTATGGGCTGACGGACGCCGCCAGCAAGATCGGCGATATCGTCAAACTGATTAACGATATTGCCGGCCAAACCAATCTGCTGGCCTTGAACGCAACGATCGAGGCCGCGCGTGCAGGGGATGCCGGAAAGGGGTTTGCCGTTGTCGCTAATGAGGTGAAATCATTGGCTAACCAGACGGCCAAAGCCACCGATGAGATTACCACCCAGATCGGTGCGGTTCAGCAGAAGACGCAGGAAGCCGCGATAGCGGTCCGCGACATCGCGACGACAATTCAGCAGATAGATGGGATTTCCGGGGCGATTGCAGCCGCTTTGGAAGAACAAGGGACTGCGACGCGGGAAATTACGCGAAGTGCTCAGCAGGCTCATGCGGGGACTGCCGAGGTTGCGCACAATGTTGCTGGGGCCAGTGGCGGGGCGAAGCAGAGTAGTAAATCGGCGGACTCCGTGCTCCTCGCCTCGCGCAATCTGACACAGATTTCGGAATCCATGCGCGCGTTGGCCGACGATTTTATTATTCGTCTGCAAAGCGGTGAGACACGATCGTCGTAAAAAGGCTGGGCATTCGAACTTGTGTCAGTATGCCGATTCATCTCCGGGGGAAACGCTCAAGGCTCCTTCAGAGCCGGGATGATTCTTTCTTCCGATCACCGGGCGGTGGTTGCTGTTCATGGACCAGTTCCCCCAGCCGGCGGATGGCCCGATCCATGGCAGGAGACCACGGCGAACCAGCATTGAGGCGAATGTAGTTCCGGTATTGTCCGGTTGCCGAAAAGAGCGGGCCGGGACACACGCCAATCCCCTCGGCGATGGCCCGTTCGCTTAAGGATATGGAGTCGATCCCCTCTGACAGCTCAACCCACAGCAAGAGTCCGCCGCTGGGTCTGGTGACCCTGGTTCCCGGCGGGAAGTAGGTGCCGATCCTTTCGGCCATCTGCCGCGACTGGACCGAGGCAGCGGTCCGTATGCGGCGTAAGTGGCGGTCGTAGGCCCCGCTTTCCAGGAAATCGGTTATGGTTCCCTGGAATATCTTGGGAACGGCGAGGGTCGAGGCCAGTTGCAGCCGCTCCACCTGGTCGTGGAATCGCCCCGGCGCTGTCCAGCCGACGCGGTAGCCCGGCGCCAGGATTTTCGAGAACGAGGAACACAGCATCACCAATCCATCGTCATCGAACGCCTTGGCCGGTTTTGGTCGTATTTCCGTGTAGCTCAGGTCGCCGTAGGTATCGTCCTCGATCAGCGGAATGTCTCTTCGCACCAGCAACCCCAGCAATTCCCGCTTGGCCATGTCATCCATGCAGCTTCCCAGAGGATTGCTGAAACAAGGCGACACGACACAGGCGCGGACTGGGTGCGATGCCAAGGCATCGGCGAGATTGTCGAGGCGGATGCCGCTGCGAGGATGGGCGGGAATCTCCAGAACCGAGAGGCCAAGCGTTTCCAGGAGGAGCAGAGTTCCAAAATAGCAGGGCGATTCGATGGCAACAATATCGCCGGGCCGGGTGACGGCCCGCAGGCAGAGGTCGATGGCCTGCGTTGCGCCGCTGGTGATGATGATGTCATCGGAGGCGAGTTGTCCGCCCCAGTCCCGGGAGCGTCGCGCGATCTGGCGACGCAGTTCGTGTTCGCCGGGCGGATAGCTGTAATCCTGTGCCTGGAGTCGGGCGCACCGCCGGATTTGCGCCGTCAGCAGGCGGTCGAGGACGCGGGTGGGGAGCAGGGCCGATCCGGGAGAAGCTGTTCCCAGCGGAACGAGATTCAGATTCTGGCCGTTGCGCAGAACCGCGGCGACCACGCTGCCGACATCGACCGGAGTAATATTCCGGCAAGGAGCGGAAACCGAGGGTTCCGCCGGCCGCGCGATATCCCGTGCCCGGACGAAGTAACCGGATTGCGGTTTGGCCTGAATGTAGCCCTGGCTTTCCAGCAATCCGTAGGCTTGCAGCACCGTTGTCACGCTGGCCTTCTCCTGCCGGCTGAACTGGCGCAGGGACGGTAGGCGGTCGCCAGGCCGCAGGACACCGCTGTCGATCAAGCGGACGAGCTTATCGACCAAGGAACGGTAGCGGAAGATCGGCGATCGTTCGATCATGGCAACTGTTATGGTAACAAATAGAGGTCTCTGTATCTGTTATTGAAAACAGCCAACCCTTACGATTGGGTCCTGCCGGTTGGAACGGTCCTCCGTTTCGCCGTCGGGATGATGACGAACCGATCAAAAAGGGACATGCAAGGCATGTGGACATCAGGGACCGGTCCCCGGACAGAGGGCAGCTTCATCCTGGTGCTGGGATGCGGCGGATTGATTTCCGCCGCCGACAATTGGATCGTGGCGCCGATTCTGCCCTCGATTGCCGATAGCCTTGGCATATCGGTCGCGCAGGCGGCGCTGATTCTGACCGCCTACATGATTCCTTACGGACTTATGCAGCCTGTCCATGGGCATATCAGCGAGGGATACGGTCGTTTGCGGCTTCTGCGTGGGCTGATGCTTGGGCTGGTGTGCGGCACGCGGGGATGCGCCCGGTCGCCATCCTTCCTC
>JAYFRE010000164.1:0-7332 GCA_034926235.1 Rhodospirillaceae bacterium | reverse complement strand
AAAAAAAAGCGCCGCTCCGTGGTGAGGGAGCTGAACCTAGTCGCTCCCCCGCCCCTTGGCAAGAGTTTTTTACATAAAACCGCAATGATTCGGCCTTACCGGGCAGAATCAGGGCAAGGTCACCGGGGCGCAGGGTTGTTTCTGCGCCGCCAATTCCAGGCACAAATGTTGCGCCACGCCGCGATCCGCCACGGGTCCGGCATCCAGGGCAAAACCGCCCTTACCGGAAGCCTTGCCCAGAACCGGCGACAGACCGCCGAGCTGGGTCGGGAATTTTTCCTTCAGCACCGTCCACAACCCTTGCGCCTGGGCGTCGCTGCCGACCTGCCCCAAACGGATGCCGACGCCGCCGCCCAAGGGCGTGGAACTGACCGGCGCGGCAGGTGGGATGACGGCGGCGCTCGCCGGTGTCAATGCCGTGGCTGCCGCAGACCCTGCCGCTGTTTTAGCCTGAGCCTGAGCCTGAGCCTGAGCTTGCGCTTGCGCTTCGGCCCGCGCCCGTTCGGCCGCCGCCGCTTGGGCGCGGTCGCTTTGGGATCGCGCCCGGATTGCCGTCTTTTCGCGTTCTTCATCGGCTGCGCTGATGATGCCGGCCTCGCGCATCCGCCGCACCCGATCGATCGCAGCGGCGGATTTCGCCTCGGTATCCAGCAGGGGCGCTGATCCGGCGCTGCGCGCAGGCGAAAGCGGCAGCAGCCCATCCAAAATCGCCGTCCGTTCGGCGCTTTGCTCTTCGTCGCTGATGCTGCCCTGGCGGAGATTCTCGGCCAGGGTCTGAAGCCGGTCGGCCACCTCGCCGGGCGGCAGCGCCGGCTGCTCCAGCCCCGAATCGACCGGCTTCCCCGACGAATAGCGCAGCAGCGCCGGCAAATTGGCCGAACGCCGCGCGTCATATTCGTCCCGTGTGATCAAGCCTTCATCCAAAAGCCGCTGCAAGGTTTGGAACCGCAGGATGACATTGTCCATTCCCGCCGCCGTCGGCGCGGAGGGACGCGTCGATGTTCGCTTCGGCGTCTGGCCGGCGGGAATCCCGTCGAGCGCCGCCAGATTGATCCGGGCCACCTCGGCGATGCTGAGAGTCCGCGCCGCGTCGCCCCGCCCCAGCGTGACCAGCCCTTGCGGCCGCGTCGTCGCCAGCGCCTCGTAATAGCGCCGCGCCTGAGGCGCCCGGTTGGTGTTCTGATAAACCAAGGCCAGGGCCAAGATCGCGTAGGGGTCCTGGATGTTCCGCCGCAACGCTTCGGTCCCCAGTTTTTCGGCCTGGGACCAGTCGTCATGATTGACCGCCGCGATCGCGCCCTGACCGGGCGGCGGCGCTTCATCCCAAAAGGCGGCGTTGTCCCAAAATCCTTTGGGATCATAGACGGCCCCGCAGCCCGACAGGCTGGCGGCAGCCAGAATGGCGAAGGCCCAATGCTTTATCATCAGCTTCATGTTCTCTTGAACGGAAGCCGGCGCGCGGTCAGGCGCATTATTACGCCAACACATTCAAAAAAAGAGCCGACGCATCAGCCTCCGATTCGCGCCGGTCATCTTCACTTTCTGAAAACCGCGCTCTGGGCTATGATGTTTCCCTCTCGCGCAGAGCAAGGGAGCCGTGCCCGTGGGCGCAGAAACGGAAGTGAAACTGCGGCTGGACCGGGCCGGTCTGGACGCGTTGCGCCGCCATCCCTTGATCCGGAAATTCAAGACCGGACGGGCGGCCACCCAATTCCAGACATCGCTTTATTTCGATACGCCCGAACTGGCTTTGCTGCATCGTCGCATCGCCCTGCGCATCCGCCATGCCGGCGGCGCGCGGATCCAGACCGTGAAGACCGCCGCCGGCGCAGGCGGATGGACACGCGGCGAATGGGAAAACCCGGTCGAGTCGGATACCCCGGATCTGGCGGCCATCGCCGCGCCGGACATCCGCGCCCTGCTTACACAGGAATCGATCGGCGGCTCTCTGGCCCCGATTTTCAGCACCGAGATTTCCCGCACCCGGCTGCATCTTGTTTTTCCCGACGGCGTGGTCGAGCTGGCGCTGGACGAAGGCCGCATCGCAGCCGGTCAGAAGACCGAGCCGGTATGCGAGGCCGAACTTGAACTGAAAAGCGGCGTGACACCTCTTTTATTTCAGACCGCCCTGGCCCTGGCCGCCGACATTCCCTGCCATCTGTCCATCGCCAGCAAGGCCGAACGCGGCTATGCCCTAGCGGACGACGCGGTGGACGTCCCGGTCAAGGCCGGACGGGTCGCCCTGACGGCGAACATGCCCCGGGGCGAGGCGTTCCAGCGCATCGCCCATTCCTGCCTGGCGCAGATCCTGGCCAATCAAGACGTCCTGGCCCGAACCGGCGCACCGGAATCGGTACACCAGATGCGGGTCGGCATCCGCCGCCTGCGCTCGGCCATGACTTTGTTCCGCGATCTGCTGGACGGCCCGGAAACCGATGCCATCACGGCGGAAATCCGCTGGCTTCAAGGCCATCTGTCCCCGGCGCGCGACCGCGACGTCTTCATCGCCGAAATCCTCGATCCCCTGGTCCCGCTCATGGGCGGCGATCCGGGCTTTGACGCTCTTTACGCCGATTTCCAGACCGAACAGCAAGCCCTGAGCGCCATCGTCCGCCAGGTGCTGGACATGCCCCGCCACACAAAGCTGATGCTGACCCTGGCCTTGTGGATCGAAGCCGGCGCTTGGCGGAACACGGCGGACATGACCGCCCGCGCCCGGCTGGACCAGCCCCTTGGCCCGCTGGCCGATGCGGTTCTGAACGCACGTGACCGCAAGGTCCGCAAAAGCCTGCGCCACCTAGAACGCCTGCCTCCGGCACAACGCCACGCCGCGCGCATCCAGGTCAAGAAGCTGCGCTATGCCTTGGATTTCTTCGCCCCGCTTTATCCGCCGGCGCGGATCGAGCCCCTGTCGGCGCTTTACGCCCGGCTTCAGGACCGGCTGGGGCTGTTGAACGACATCGCCATCGGCCAGGATCTGTTGCGTCAGCGGGCCGAAGCGGCGCAAAACGCCGCCGGATTATGGGCTGCGGGCCGGATCGCGGGCTGGCACGAATCGCACGCGCCAGCTTTGATCAAAGATGCCGCCCGCATCGCGCGCAAGGGCCGGCGTGCGCCCCGCCCCTGGCCGAAAACGGAACGCCGCCGCGATTCCGGCGGGACGTGATCGGAACATTGAGGCGGGAATGCATCCCGCCCCGGGCCGGCTGGTTATGATAAAAGCGGCCTTTATTTGCTGCGGTCGAGGACCTCCAGCGCTTCGTCAACAGCGACGGCGAAGTTCAGATTGCCCTCGCCCTTCACCATCCAGGTGGTGATGCCGATCAGCCGCCCATATTCATCGAACAGTCCGCCGCCGGATGAGCCTTGGGCAATCGGCGCCGTCGTTTGGATATAGCGAACGCCATCCGACGTCCTAAGCCCCGAAACGATGCCCTCCGAAAGCGTGTTCTCCAGGGCTTTGGGCGAGCCTATGGCATAGACTTTCTCGCCGACCTTCACATCCGAATAGCGGCGGAAGGTCGTCGCCGGGACCAGCGGCAGATCGGCCTTGACCACGCACATGTCCTTTTCCGGACTTTTGCCCGCGATGCGGAACAGGGCCACGTCGCCGCCCATTTTCGCGCCGATCACGTCATACCCATCGATGACATGGCAATTGGTGATGGCAAGAGAAGAGGTCAACGCAACGGCCGAACCGCTGGCGGCCCCATCATCTTTGATATCCGCCGCGATCAGACGGAAGACCGAGGGGGACAATTTGGCATAGATTTCAACCGGCGACAGCACCGGCGGCTTAGGCGTCGTGACAGACGGTAGTTGGGATTTGGCAGCCGAGGCGACGCCCATTTCGGTCAGCTTGCGTCGCGCAACGACGTTCCCCGCATCGGCGGCTTGCTGGTAAAGACGGCGCGCGCCGTCGGCATCCCGAACCGTCCCCTTTCCCGCGAACATGGCGTCGCCGAGATTGACCAGCCCGAAGGTGGACCCGCCATCGATCGCTTGTCTGAAATAACCGACAGCCTTGCCCCAATCGGGTTCGACCCCTGTGTCGATCGGGTTGGCGACGATGATTCCCATCCACTTGGTCGCCTCGGCCATGCCTTGGGCCGAGGCTGCCGAAAACCATTGCAGGGCTTCAGCGTCGCTGCCGGGCACGATTTTGCCCGTGCGGTAGAGTTGCCCCATCTCCATCTGGGCCCGCGGATTGCCGTTGCGAGCGGACAACCAGGCCCATCCCGCATAGTTGGCGGGGTTTTTCTCCACCACCAGCCCATCCTTGTAGAACTGCGCCACGGAAGCCTGAGCCAGTTCGTTGCCATTCCGGGCATGCCACAGGAAAATCGTCAAAGCGCGCTGGGTGTCGCCGCGTTCGAAAGCGTCGAACGCCGCCGACATCCCGGCAGGGGCCATGCCGGGCGTGGCATGAGCGAATTCCTCGGGATGAAGCGACACGAACAGTTCGGGATAGCGTTCCAGGCTTTTCAGGTAACTGGCGGCGGGGGCGTACCCCTCATCCGCCGCCTTGCGGAAATAGCCGGCGGCCTTCAACCGGTCCCGGCCCATGACGCCGGGAAGGCCCTGATCATACAAAACGCCCAGCTTGAAGAGAGCCATCTTCCTCCATTGGCGATCCGTACTGGCGGCGCAAAGCTCGAACATCCGCAGCGCTTGTGCCGGGTCGCTCTTTGTGCCCTGCCCTTCCAGATACATATCGCCCAAACGATATTGGGCTGAAGCCTGGCCGTCATAGCCATCGACGGCGGCAACGGATTTGAACTGCTCGAACGCTTCCTCGTAGCGTCCGGCGTTCGCAGCATCGCTGCCTTTAACGTAAGCGACGTCCTGAATCGTCCGGCAACCGCTCAAGATCAAGGCCGCTATCATCAGGCTGGCCGCCAGTCTCGAACCCGACCGCATCATCATTTCCCCCCCACCCAAATTACTTTGATTTTGCGACGGAAACGGGACGTCTTCAACCGGCGGGGATCGCTTCTGTGCATGAATCAGCGCAAAATGGGGGTGGCGTTTGGCGATTCCCGCGACGCCTAATCGGGGTCTGGAACGTCCTGTTTCTTGCCGTCCAGCGCGCGGTCGGCGCGGGCTTTTTCCTCGCGCGTGCGCGCGCGTTCCATAGATGTGCGGCCGAACTGTTCGCGGTTGATAGCCGCCTGCCGCTCCTTCTCCGCGCGCTGACGCTCCTTGCGGGCGCGGTTCAGATTGACGATCTCGCCCATGGTTTGAGCCCTCATCGGCCAGGTCCCCGCTCCGGCCAGTGTAGCCTTGGCGGCAGCACCCCGCCAGCCCCGTTTCAGGGAGCCGAAACTGGTATGGATTGTTCCGAAAGATAAAAAGGGCGCTTGCGCACCCCAGAACCATCTGGTATTACGTCGCCTCCCCGTGCCGAGGGGGTGTAGCTCAGTTGGTTAGAGCGCCGGCCTGTCACGCCGGAGGTCGCGGGTTCGAGTCCCGTCACTCCCGCCACGCGGTCTTTCCGCGATAGCGATCATACGCGGCGATCGCACCCCTCCCCTTACGATGAAACAGCCTTTCGGCGTTCTGCCGAATCTGGATTTTCGCGCGCTTTTGGCCGCCCCGGTAACCCATGGGATAGTTTCACCCGCTCTTTTCCCCTGTCGCGCGCATGGGACTGTGCTTTATTTGCAACATTTCCCCTGAAAATGCCCCTCCGCGGGCAGTCATAGCCAGAAAGTAATAGTCATAAAATTACGCCTCGGATTGCGTTTCCCCCCTTCCTCGAACCCGTATTTATGCGAAAATGGCGATTGGTTGCCGAAACACGGTTTTTATTGCGCTCCGGCACGCCGCCACGACGCTTTGACGCCGCCTCGGGAATCGATTTTGCTGCATTGCGGAATTGGCAAACTTCTTTGAATTTGCCTGCCGAAATGTGTTTGAATGCGGCGATTGTTCGGATCTTCAAAAAAAACCGGAAAGCCATACGTTATGACCCAGAAACAGATGATCACCGTCGATGGCAACGAGGCTTGCGCCTCGGTCGCCTATCGCGCCAACGAATTGGCGGTGATCTACCCGATCACCCCATCTTCGACGATGGGGGAGTTGGCAGACCAGTGGGCTTCTGAAGGCAAAAAGAACCTCTGGGGAGTTGCTCTCGAAATCACCGAAATGCAGTCCGAAGGCGGCGCCGCCGGCGCTGTCCACGGCGCGATCCAGGCTGGCGCCTTGGGAACCACCTTCACGGCCTCTCAGGGCCTGCTGCTGATGATCCCCAACATGTACAAGATCGCGGGTGAGCTTATCCCGTTCGTCATGCATGTTACGGCCCGCACGCTTGCGACCCACGCCTTGTCGATCTTCGGCGACCATTCCGACGTGATGGCGACCCGCCAGACCGGCTTTGCCATGCTCTCCAGCGCCTCGGTTCAGGAAGCGCAGGACATGGCCGCCATCGCCCAGTGTTCGACCTTGAAGGGCCGAGTGCCCTTCCTGCATTTCTTCGACGGTTTCCGCACCTCGCACGAGGTTGCCAAGATCGAGTATCTTGAGGACGAGACGCTGCGGTCGCTGATCGACGAAGCGCTGATCCATGATTACCGCCGCCGCCGTTTGACCCCGGACCAGCCGGTGGTGCATGGCACGGCGCAGAACCCCGACACCTATTTCCAGGCGTTCGAGGCGCGCAATCCCTTCTATCTGACTTTGCCCGACACCGTTCAGAACGAGATGGACCGTTTTGCCGCCGCTACGGGCCGCGCCTACAAGCTGTTCGAATATGTCGGCCACCCCGAGGCTGAGGAAGTCATCGTGGTCATGGGCTCGGGCGGCGAGACCGTCGAGCGGACCGTTTCCTATCTGAACAGCCAGGGCCGCAAGGTCGGCCTGGTCAAGGTGCGTCTGTTCCGTCCCTTCTCGATCGATGCCTTCGTCTCCGCGCTGCCGACCACGGTGCGCACGATCGCCGTTCTCGACCGCTGCAAGGAGCCCGGCGCGCTGGGCGAGCCGCTCTATCTCGACGTGGTGTCCGCCCTGGCCGAGGCCAAGGCGTCTGGCCAGCGTCCCGCCGCGTCCGACATCCATGTCATCGGCGGCCGCTACGGCCTGTCCTCGAAGGAGTTCACCCCCGGCATGGCCAAGGCCGTGTTCGACGAGCTTCTGAAGGACAAGCCCAAGGCTCACTTCACCGTCGGCATCAATGACGACGTGACCGGCCTGTCCTTGGATTACGATCCGCACTTCCTGCTGCCCGCGCCCAAGGGAATTTCCCGCGCGGTGTTCTACGGCCTGGGTTCGGACGGCACCGTCGGCGCCAACAAGAACTCGATCAAGATCGTCTCGAACAACACCGAC
>JAYFRE010000141.1:0-15844 GCA_034926235.1 Rhodospirillaceae bacterium | reverse complement strand
GTGCATCATCGGCGCGTCGGGCTCGGGCAAATCGACGCTGCTGCGCTGCCTCTATGGCAATTGCAAGCCCGACCGCGGCGCGATCCGCATCCGCCATGACAACCGGATCGTGGACATCGCCGCCGCCGATCCGCGTCAGGTGATCGATGTCCGCCGCCGCACCCTGGGCTATGTCAGCCAGTTCCTGCGCGCCATTCCCCGCGTCGCCGCCATCGACGTGGTCGCCGAACCGCTCCGCACCCAGGGCGTGCCCGCGTCCCTGGCGCGCGAACAGGCCGCCGCGATGCTGGCTCGGCTGCGCATTCCCGAAAGATTGTGGCCGTTGCCGCCCGCAACCTTTTCCGGCGGTGAGCAGCAGCGGGTCAATATCGCGCGCGGCTTTACCACCCGTCATCCGATCCTGTTGCTCGACGAACCGACCGCCTCGCTCGATTCCGCCAACCGCGACGTGGTCATCGCCTTGATCGAGGAAGCCAAGGCAGAGGGTCGCGCCCTGGTCGGGGTGTTCCACGATGACAGCGTGCGCGAGGCCGTGTCCACCCGCATCCATCTCATGCAAGGCTAAGCCCCATGTCTCAGGATTTCGTGCTCACCAACGCCCGCATCGTCACGCCAGAATCCGTGTTTACCGGCTCGCTTTGCGTCCGGGGCGGCCGGATCGCCGATCTGTCGTCTGGCCCCAGTGCCGCCCCAGGCGCAATCGATTGCGACGGCGATTTGCTGCTGCCCGGACTGATCGAACTGCACACCGACAATCTGGAACGCCATATCCTGCCCCGCCCCAAGGTGCGCTGGGACGCAAACGCCGCCGTGATGGCCCATGACGCCCAGATGGCCTCGGCGGGGATCACCACCGTGTTCGACGCGATTTCCTGCGGCGACATCATCGAAGGGTCCGACCGCCTGGCCAATCTGGAGGTGATGGTGCGGGGCGTGACCGAAACCCAGGCCAAAGGCCATCTGCGCGCCGAGCACCGGCTGCATCTGCGCTGCGAATTGTCCTCGGCCAACATCATCGCCCTGTTCGAGGCATTTGCCGACAATCCCCTGGTCGGCATCGTCAGTCTGATGGACCACACGCCCGGCCAGCGTCAGTTCGTGCATGAGGACAAGTACAAGGAATATTACATGGGGAAATACCATTTCACCCATGCCGAGATGGATGATTTCACCCGCCGCCGTCAGGCCGATGCGGCGCTTCATTCGGCCCCCAACCGCGCCGCCATCGCGGCGGCCGGGCATCAGCGCGGCCTGACCCTGGCCAGTCACGACGACGCCACCCCCGGCCATGTCGAGGAAGCGCTGGCCTTCGGCGTCCATTTCTCGGAATTCCCCACCACCGCCGAAGCTGCCCGCGCCGCCCACCAGGCTGGTATCCGCGTGCTGATGGGCGCGCCCAATCTGGTGCGCGGCGGTTCGCATTCCGGCAATGTCGCCGCCGCCGATCTGGCGCGGGACGGATTGCTGGACGTGCTCAGCTCCGATTACGTCCCCCATAGCCTGCTGCACGCCGCCTTGCTGTTGGCCGAGGATCCCATCGGATTGCCTCTGCCCGACGCCATCGCCACCGTGACGGCGACCCCGGCGGGACTGGCCGGTCTGAACGACCGGGGCCGGATCGCGCCGGGCTTGCGCGCCGATCTGATCCGAATCCGCCGCCCGGACGGTCCGGTCCCGGTGATCCGCGCGGTTTGGCGCGAAGGCGAACGAGTGGCCTGACGCGGACGGTCCCGCTTTCTTCATCATCCGGACAGGAAACCCTCCGATGACCGATACCGACGTCCGCCCCAAACTTGCCAAAACCGTGATCCATCCCAGCGTCCGCCTGCGCGAGGCCACGATTGGCCGGCGTTGCGAAGTGAAAGAACGGACCCAGATCGAGTATGCTGAACTGGGCGATTATTCTTATCTGGGCGAAGGCTGCGAGGTCGCGGACGCCACCATCGGTAAGTTCGCCGCCATCGCCAACGCCGTACGCATCGGCGCGCCCAACCACCCGATGGAGCGCGCCACCCAACACCGCATCACCTATTGCCCGGAATATTACGAAGCAGGGGGGACGCGCGATCACGCCTTTTTCGCCCGCCGACGCGCCGCGCGAACGGTCATCGGCCATGATGTCTGGATCGGCCACGGCGCAACCATCCTGACTGGTCTTTGCATCGGCGACGGCGCGGTAATCGCCGCCGGCGCGGTCGTCAGCCGCGACGTGGCCCCCTATAGCGTCGTCGGCGGCGTGCCGGCCCATCCGATCCGCGACCGGTTCCCCGCCGCCATCGCCCAAAGGCTGGCGCGCATCCGCTGGTGGGACTGGCCCGACGCGCTTCTGTTCGCCCGGCTGGCCGATTTCCAGACCCTGGACATCCAGGCTTTCTGCGACCGCTACGATCCCGCCGGATAAAGCCGTTCCAACGCCGTCACGAACCGCTCGATGCCCGTATCGAGACTGGAATCATTGACCAGGGTGACGACATCCGCGCCCCGAGGCAAACCGGCGCTGGCGCGTTCCAGCCGCCGACGAATGTCCTGGGCGTCTTCGCGCCCGCGCGCAGCCAGTCTTTCGGCCAGTTGCCCGATCGGCGCGGTGACGGCGATGACCCCCACCGGGGAACAGTGACACCGCGCGGCCTCGATCACCGAACGTGAAACATTGGCGATCACGGCCACGCCGTCTTGGCGACGAGAATCGAGATCGCGCGGCACGCCATAGGCAAGACCATGGGCGCGCCAGGACAACAGAAAAAAACCGTCTTGTTCCAATGCGGCGAAAACTTCGGGCGCAATGCTGTCATGCGCCTCGCCGCCCGGCTGAACGGGCCGGGTCACCACCCGCCGGGCGAAGTGAAAGTGGGGATTCTTGGCCAACCGCTCCGCCGCCCCCATCATCAGGCTATCCTTGCCGGCGCCGCTGGGGCCGACCACCAGGATCAAGGGCGCGCGCAGTATCGTTTCCGTCATTCTCATCCCCGAAACGCCGGATGCCTCAGATGAACATCTTACGCAGATAGGCCGACGCCACGTCCAGCAACGACACGGTGGCGACGATGATGATCATCACGGCGCAGGTTTCGGCGAAATAAAAGCCCCGGATGATTTCCCACAACACCACCCCGATGCCGCCCGCCCCGACCATGCCGACCACGGTAGCCGAGCGGACATTGGATTCGAACCGATACAGGGCATAGCTGATCCAAAGCGGCAGAACCTGGGGAATGACGCCAAAGACGATCTCTTCGATCGCCCCCGCCCCGGTGGAACGGATGCCTTCGACCGGACGCGGATCGATGGTTTCCACCGCTTCCGAAAACAGCTTGGCGAGCACGCCGGTGGTATGAATGAACAGCGCCAGCACGCCCGCGAACGGTCCCAACCCCACCGCGACCACGAACAGCATGGCGAACACCATTTCGTTGATGGCGCGCAAGGCGTCCATCAGCCGGCGCACCGGCTGGCGCACCCATAAAGGGGCGATGTTCTCGGCCGAGGCCAGACCGAACGGCACCGCGAACAGCACCGCCAGAACCGTCCCCCAGAGCGCGATCTGGATGGTGACGGCCATTTCTTCCAGATAATAGCGCCAGTCATGGAAATCGGGCGGGAAGAAATCGGCCGCGAACTGGCCCATATTGCCCGCGTCCTGGAACAGGACCAGCGGGCGGATTTCGGCCCCGTTCCACGACCAGACCAGCAGCGCCAGAACGATCCCGTAGGCGATGAGCTTGCCCAGCGAGGTTCTGGGCGGCGGCGTGACGGAAGCGGACGGGTTGGACATGGCGTTTTCGGGACCCCGGACGGTAAGGACAGGCAATGAAAAAGGCGGGAAAGGTTCTTAGGACCCTTCCCGCCTTGGCGGATCTACTTGGCGGACAGCTTCTTCGCCAACTCATCCAGCTTGGCGTTGATCTCCGCCAGTTTGGCCTTTTTGTCGGTTTCGGGCAGCGTAGTGTCGGCTTCAAGCTTGCTTTTGGTCTTGAAGAGTTCGAGCTGACGGATGGGCAGCAATTGTTCGTCGGTCGAGGCGCGGAACGGCCCCCAGACCAGCCCATTCAGAACCGCGAGTTCGGCCTTGACCTGCTCGGGGCTCTTGGTCGGCGTTTGCACGCCATAGGTCATGAAGAAAGTGCGCAGCTTGTCCTTGGTGGCCTGGGGCAGATCCTTGCGCCAAACGATCGGATCGGATGGAATTTTCGGCGACGTCCAGATGATTTTGATCTGGTCGTATTTGTCGGGCATGCGCATCTTGATGCGGTCGAGATTCTCATTGTTGTTGGTGGCGACATCGACCTGCTTGTTGGCGACGGCAAGCGCATTGGTCTCGTGATTGGCGCTGACCACCCGCTTGAAGATCTTCTTGGGATCGTTGACGCCGTTCTGGGCAAAGACGTAATAGCCCGGCACCAGGAAGCCCGAGGTGGAATTGGGATCGCCATTGCCGAACGCCAGCCCGCCGGCGTTCTTCAACACGTCCTGAACCGTGTTCAGCGGTGAATCCTTATTAACGATCAGATAGGACCAGTAGCCGGTGCCGCCCTGGGGATCGGTCGATTGGGCGAAGATTTCGCCATTGGAGCGGTCAATCGCCTCCATCGCCGCCTTGTTGCCGTACCAGGCGATCTGAACCTTGTCGAAACGCATGGCTTCGATGACGCCGGCATAGTCGGGGGCGAAGAACGGTTTCACCTTGAGCCCGGTCTGCTGTTGCATGGCCTCGATGAAGGGAACCCATTCCTGCTTCAGATTATTGCTCGACTCGGTCGAGATGATGCCGAAATTCAGCACCTCTTCGGCCTGGACCGGAGTCGTCAGCAGAGCGCCGGCCAGAGCGGCGGCGGTCAGGGTAAGCGACGTAATCCTCATGATGACACTGTCTCCCGGATGGGGTGGCGAAAGGATTCAGAGTGCGGCGGCAAACGCGGAAATGGCGGTCCTTCCGGCCTGGCGCGGAGCCGTCTCCCGCACATCCAGGCCAAGCTCGCCGACCTCCGCGCCGTAAAGGTCGTGCAAAAGACGCGGCGTCAGCGCCGCCGACGGTCCGTCATAAACGACCGAGCCCTTTTTCAGCGCCACGATGCGCGGGCAATAGCGCATGGCGAAATCGACCTGATGCAGCGACACCACGACGGTGACCCCGTCCTCGGCATTGATCGCGGCCAGGGTGTCCATCACCCGGCGCGACGATTCGGGATCAAGCGAGGCGATCGGCTCGTCGGCCAGGATCACGCGCGCCTTTTGAACCAGGGTGCGGGCGATGGCGGCGCGCTGTTGCTGGCCGCCTGACAGCGCCGAGGCGCGGACCCAGGCCTTGTCGGCGATGCCGACACGGTTCAACGCTTCCCAGGCCAATGCGCGGTCGGCGGCAGGAAACAGCCCCAGAATCGACCGCCACAGGGGAACGCGCCCCAGGGCCCCGGTCAGAACATTGGTCATCACCGGCAGCCGGGCGACCAGATTGAATTGCTGGAAAACGAATCCGATGCCGGCCCGCGTCCTGCGGATGCCGCGCGCCAAGCTGCCGCACGCCTGGACCGGCGTCCCATGCACCTCGACGATTCCGTCCGTCCCGCCATCGCCGCGCGCAAGCCCCGCGATATGGCGCAACAAGGTCGATTTCCCCGATCCCGACGCGCCGATCAACGCCACCATCTCGCCGGGGCGGATGTCGATCGTAACCTCGTCCAACGCCTTGCAGCAGGTGAACGATTTGCTGAGCGACGCAATCCTGACCGCGTGAATCATCGCCGGAGACACCCCTTTTCCATGCCGGCGCTCCTGACGCCGCGAAAAGAAGTGTACCCAGGTTGAATGACGTTTTTATTGTATGGGGATGATAGTTCCGTGACAGAGTCCGGCTATTTCTGATGATAGACCAGAATTATCACGACAATTTCTGGATATGTATAGTCCCAGCAAATGGAAAATTCGGAGATCCACGGGCCTATACAATCCAAAAACTCTATATTTTTTCTGGAATTAGTCTTTTCATCACCCGGAGATAAGAGATTTCAGTCCCAGAAATCAGAGTCCGTACGGCTGGCATGGTGTTCGAAGACTGAAGCGCTGGAAATGCAGAAACCCGCGTTAGACGGCCGCCGACGCCGAATGATCGAACGGAGTCTCAGTTGATCGCCGAAACGCCGCCTTTTTGCAGCCGCGTCTTGTAATCGTCCAGAAAGGTGCGGAATCCTTCGGCGTCGCGCACCTTGCCCACCACCGTCTTCATGTCCGGCAGGCCATGATCGAGCGCGCCGGTCAGGAAGCGGAACCCCTCTTCATAAGGCGTTCCCGTCATCGACGCCGTAAAGCTGCGGCGCAGCGCCGCCAGGGCATATTCGTCATTGGCCAAAACCAAAGCTGTCGCCCAGTTCAACACCAGCCGCGCCGAGGCGTCGTCCAGACGCGCGCCGCCGGCGGGACGGGGCACCAGCGCCTCGAACGCCTTGGCGGCATTGGCCCAATCCTGCCCCCGCCAATAGATTTCCGCGCGCAGCAAAGCAGCGGCGACCGAGCTATCGCCCTTTAACAAAGCGATCGCCTCGCTTTCCCGGCCCAAAGCGGCAAGGGCGTTGGCGCGCAATTGGCGGCGCTGAAGCGCAAGCTCGTCCGGAATATCGGCGGCGTCGCTGGCGGTCAGCGCCTCCAGCGCGGCGCGGGGTTTCCTGTCCAAAAGATTGAGAACCGCGAGCTGGGTGCCGACGCGCACCTTGTCCAACCCTTTCAGCCGATATCCGACCTGATGGCGCAGCAGATCGGCGGCGCGCCCCAGAAGATCGACCGTGGCCAGCCGGTCGGCCAGCTTGCGGACCATTTCATCGCCCTGCGCCCCGGTCGGCGTCAGATCGCGGAATTCGTCGTAAAGAGCGATCGCCGACACCGGCGGCAGCGAATCGGCGGCGCCGTCCAGATAGAGTGTTTTGAACAGCTCATGCATCCGCGCCACCAAAGCGGGCGTGCCCTCATTGTCGGGATAATAATCGACCAGCGCGCGCAAAGACCGCAGGGCGTCGGCGAAATGCCCCGCTTCGACCTGAAGTTCGGCCAGCCGCTTCAGCAGGCCGAATTCAAACCCTTCCTCGCGCCACGCAAAGCGCAGCCGGTCCAGACGCTCCACGGCCTCAGCGGCGGTGATCTTCTTCAGGCTGTATAAAAGCTCGGTCTCGGCCAGACCCGCACGGGCCCGGGCCTCGCGGTTCGCGCCGGCCTGGGCCTTGTCGTAGAATTGAATGGCGTTCGGGTAATCCCCTTTGAGCTGGGCGTAGGTTCCGCGCAAATAATCCAGCCAGCCCTGCGCGGAGAGCGATCCGTGCAGCCGGATCAGAACGCCCAGCGCCGCCTGCGCCGCGTCGTCGTCGCCGGCGGCAATCGCCGTCCGCGCCACCGTTTCGGCCAGGGGGGCCTGCAATCCCTTGGAATAGTTCCGCACCACCGGCAGACCGCGCGCCAGATCGCCGATCACCGAGGCCGGAGCCGCGCCGCGTTCCGCCCGCGCCACCGCCGCCCAGAACCGCGCTTCCTCGTCCTGCTTGACCTGAACGCTGTCCAGATCGAACAGCGCCCTGTCCCAGCGCCGCATCAGCACATTGGCCGCGCCGCGCACCGCACGGAACGGAGCCGTATCCGCCAGGGCGGGCGATTCCTGCGCCGCCAGGGTCAGATACCCCAACGCCTCGGCCCCGAAGCCGTTGGCGAAGAAAAACCGGGCTGCGGCCAGATGCGCCTGCGCCCGCCGCGCTGGCGGCACGCTGGCCAGTTCCCGGTCCAGCGCCTCGCGGTTCTCGGCGAAACTCTCCAATCCGCCCCGCATCCAGGCAGGAACGTCGAACAGGGCCGCAGGCGGCGTCTCCTGGGCGGCGCTGACCGGACTGGGGGCGGAAGCACCGCCGGTCAGATGCATCTCGCCGCCGCCGGCGGGCGCGATGGTGACGCCCGAACGCGACGTCTTGATATCCAGCCCGTCCAGCCGCGGAACCAGGGCGATGCCTTGCACCGTCGGCAGGATCGCGACATCCGGCGTGTCCCGGCCCGGCGAAACGCCGGTCCCGACGGGAATGACCGGGGCCACCACCAAGGTGTCGCCGACATCCGGGTCCCGCTGGCGGATCAGCCCGCCGACATCAGGGGCGGACAGCACGATCCCGGTGCCGGTCGCCAGGGCGGCGGGCGCGGTCACGGTGATGGGATGAGACGGCTCGGACGGCGTACGGGACAGATCGACGACCCAAAGCAGCCCGTCGCGCCGCACGCTGGGATAGAAATCGGGCTGCACGATCAGACGCAGCACCGTGGCTTCCCGTTGATCGAGCTGCTCGGCTTGGATCAGCGCATCGCCCCCCTGACGCTTCACAAAAGCCGTGTCCACCTTTTGGTGACGGTCGAACACCAGCCACAGATAGCCGGCGCGATTGAAGACCGCGGCCGCCACCGGGCGATCCCAGGAAAAATTGAGGCTGTAGGAATCCTGGGTGTCGCGCGCCTCTGTCCCCACCGACTTGCTCGTCACCGCCGGCACCGGAGCCTTGGCCGGCGGCGGCGGCTCGTTCTTGCCCGATGGCTGAGGCAGTGTCTCGGAGGGCAACCGTGGCGCGGCACTATTGTCCTGTAGCGGCTTCAAGGTCGGAGGGGCCGGATCGCGCGCGTCCGCGACGGTCGCTGCCGGAGCGTTTTCATCAGCCTGGCGTGTGGCGGTGCGCACCACGTCCACCACGATTTTCGATCCCGACGCATAGTGGCGGATACGCGCGTTCTGCGGCAATCCCAGAACCAATTCGGTGCCGTTCGCCGTCTCGCCCGCAGACAGGACCGGGATGTCAGCACCCAGCTCGGCCTTGAGCGCCGCCACGTCGATCGCCGCCTTGGCGGCAAAAACCACGCTTGCTTTACCGTCTGTCTGATCGACGCGATAAGAAACCGGCGCGGGCCAGGAAAACACCAGCCGCTTGTAGCCGCCATGCTCGCCGACGCGGATATCGAGCCCGCCCGTCTTCCCGTTCTTGTCCTTAGCGGTCTGGGGCAGAAGCGACACAGGCGCGGGCGCGCCGGCATGGGCCTCGGACCCGGGTTGCGCCGAAGGCTGGTCCATCAGATCGACGACCACGCCGCCCAACGCGTTGGTATAGCTTTTGACCTGAACCGGAACCTTCAGCGGAAAGGTCGCCGTCTGGCGATCGGCGCTGACCGCGACATCCGAGACATAACGGGCAAGCGGTCCCAGAACGTTCCTGAAATCGCCTTCGACCGGGCGATTGAACCGGACCACGAGCTGGCCGTTGACGATATCGGCCGAATAGGCCACCGGCCCGTCCCAATCGAAAGCCAGCCGTCCGAACCCATCATGCTGCGCGCCGCGCGGGGAACCGGTCTCCTGCGCGAAGACGGGTCCCGCAACGGTGCAAAAAAAGCCCAAGAACAAGAGCAGGACCCAAGCGGTCATCCGCCGAACCGTCGGCCCCATCCCTCCGGGAGATAAGGGTCCTGCGGCGCGAGCCGGACGCTGCGACATGGTCAATCGTTGAAAAGGGCGTCGATGGAAGCCTGATCCGAAGCCGTCGTCGGCAATTGAGGGCCGTTCAGGAGATCCTCGTCGGACAGTTCTGCCGAGGGCGGAGCCGATGCGTCCGTCGCCTTGTCCCTGAATTCAGGGCCAAAGGCTTCGACCAGTGCGTCGATACGTTCCTCTATATGTTTCAAGGCCTTGACCACTTTAGTGATACGCTGCCCGGTAATATCCTGGAAATTGCAGGCCTCAAAAATGCGCGTCGTCACATCGTTCAGGATTTCGCCTTGCTCGGGTGTGACCTGCCCGACCATGTTGCCCAGCATCTCGGCCCCATCCAGAATCGTGTTGGTGGCGGTTTCGGTGGCGTCGACGATGGCGTCCAGCTCGTCCGTGGCCGAGGCGATATAGGTCGCCTGGATGTCCGACGGCCTTAACGCCGCGATTTCGGCCTTGGCGTTGCGGATATAGGCCGCCAGTTCCTCGACCTCGCGGAACAGGCCGATATCGCCCGCCGTCAGATCACCCGACAAGGACGAGAGCAGGGAACGCACCACGTCGCCCAAATCCTCGACAGGAATCGAATCCCCTTTTTCACGCCGGAGCGCGGCCAAATGTTGGGCCAGATCGCCATCGATGCTCGCCGCCATGAGATTTTCCTTTTACGAAAAGTCGCCCAGGACGGAAACGAGCTTTTGCTTCAGCGTTTCGGCGTTGAACGGCTTGACGATATAGTTCGACACGCCGGCCTGCTTGGCGGCGACGACGTTCTCGGACTTCGATTCCGCCGTGACCATGATGAAGGGGATGCTCTTCAGCTTGGGGTCGGCCCGGACTTCGCGCAACAGCTGGAGCCCCGTCATCGGCTCCATGTTCCAGTCGGAAATGACCAAACCGAAATTGCCGCCGCGCAGCATCTGGAGGGCCATGGCGCCGTCGGTCGCTTCTTCGACATTGATGAAATTAAGCTGCCGCAGAAGATTGCGAATGATTCTTAGCATCGTCTTGTAGTCATCGACGATCAGGACGTTCATATTTTTGTCAACGGCCATCAGTCACTCCCTCAAAACACATCTCGAAAATCCTGCGGCGACAATAAAATCCGCACGGGCCGATCCGGCCTAGTTAATATCCGTAATACTGATCCGATCAAGCCCTTTCCAGGATTCAACCGCCCTGGCCCAGGATATCCGAAGCCCGGCGCTGCAACATCGCGTCCGTCACTTCGCGCGCTTTTGCGGGGTCCATGGCTTCCATGATCAACGCGACTTTTTGTTCTTTCATATTTCTCAAGACGCCCATCAGAACCGGAAGATCCAATTCATTGAAGATTTTTGCCGCATCCTTCGGTTTCATGCTTTCGTAAATCTTGACCAGACTCTTCATCTTTTCTTGGTCTTGATTATCGAGCTGCTTCAACATCGATTGAATGTTGGCCTGCAGGGCTTTCATTTCGTCGATCTTCTTATCGATCCGGCTCTCCGCCGCCTTGACCAGATTTTCCCGCAGAACGATATCGCGCTCGCGCCCATCCAGGGTCTCGCGCCGCTCCGACAGTTTCTGCAGCACGTCGATCTCGTTCTGGGTGAAGGTCGGCGGTTCGCCGGTGTTGAACGCGCCGGGCGGCAGAACTGCCGGCGGCACATCGGACGCGGCATCTGCTGCGGACGGCGTTGCCGGGGACGAAGCGGCGGGGGTCCCGGTCGAGGCTTTGGACGCGGCGTCGGGCGCGGCCGCGGGTTGGGCGTTCGCGGCCGCGGCCTGCTGGCTGCGCGCCCGCCCGCCCGGAGGCGGCGGCTGCTGCGCTTCGGCCGAAGACAAAGGCGAAACCTCAAGACCGAACAGATCGCGCCAAATATCGTTGACGCGCACCGACAGGCCTAAGAAAACCACGAAGATCGTTACCGGCAACAGCCGCAGCGTGAACGGCGAACCGCCAGGCTTTTTTGCCTGGGGTGGACGACTCCGAGCCTTGCTGCTGTCCTTGCCTGCCATCGACGACACCTTTTCCATCACCGCGCGGATTGCATCGCACGCAGCAATTCCCGCTCGACATCCGAGCGGTCGTCCTCTCCGCCATCACGAGCCGCCGACACCACACGCGGCGTCGGCGCTTGCGTCATCGCCCCGACGCGCGCATCCGACCGCACCGAGCGTACCGCCCCTTCCAACCGGTTGGCCATGCTGTCGGCATGTTCGATCAGAAAAGCCAGATCGTCACGCAGGCTTTGCGCCTTTTCCACCCGTTCCTGCAGGCCGGTGCCGGCTTCCTCGGCCGCGCGCCTAAGCTTCGGGATGCCGGCTTCGGCGCGCGCGGTGGCGTCGTTGAACGCCGCGATCAGTTTGGCCAGATCATCGCGGTCGCGGCGCAGCTGGCCGATCCGGCGATTCAGCATCACCGCATAGGCGATGGTCGCGGCAAGCAGGATGGCGACGATGATATCCAGAACGACCTTGTGATCCACGTCAGACCCTTTCTTTCCGGATCTGCTCATCGACGCGGATGGCGATACGGTTGCCCTTGCGGCCCATCCGACCGCCGAACATACCGACATCACCGCATCGGAGCTCGATCACCGAATCGGGAACCGCGTTCAGCATGATGCGCGACCCCACCCTGAGATCCAGGATGTCCTTGAGCGGCATGACCTGTTCATCGAGCACCGCTTCCAGCTCGACATCGGTCATCCACAATTCCTCGGCCAAGTGGGTTTCCCAGATCGAGTCGCGGCCGAACTTCTCGCCCATGAACATCTGGAGCAGAAGCTCGCGCACCGGCTCCAGCGTGGCGTAGGGCAGCAAAAGCTCCAGCCGCCCGCCGCGATCTTCCATATCGATTCGAAGCTTGGCGACGATCGCCGCGTTGCTCGGACGCGAAATGGTGGCGAAACGCGGGTTGGTCTCCAGCCGGTCGAAGCGGAACGTCACCGGCGACAAAGGATCGAAAGCCGCCGACAGGTCGGACAGCACCACATGCAGCATGCGTTCGACCAGATTGCGTTCGATCGTGGTGTAGGGACGTCCTTCGATGCGCATCGCCGCGGTGCCGCGCCGGCCGCCCAGCAGCACATCGACGATCGAATAGATCAGGGACGAATCGATGGTCAGCAGACCGTAATTGTCCCACTCCTCGGCCTTGAACACCGCCAGCATCGCCGGCAAGGGAATCGAGTTCAGATAGTCGCCGAAGCGCAAGGAAACGATGTTGTCGAGAGAGACCTCGACATTGTCGGAAGTGAAATTGCGCATGCTGGTGGACATCATGCGCACGAGACGGTCGAACACCACCTCCAGCATCGGCAGGCGTTCGTAAGAAACCAGCGCCGAATTGAGGATCGCCTGGATGCCGGGACGATCGCCCGCGCCGCCGTCGCCATCGCCGAAGCCCAGCAGCGAATCGATTTCGTCCTGATTGAGAACGCGGGTCGTCGGAGTGGAAGAGGCCAAAGCCGCCGCATCCGCGTCCCCGCCCTCTTCGCTGGCGAGCATGCTTTCCCAATCGGCGGCGACATCCTTACCGGAATCGTCCCCGCCGCCGCCATCGGCCTGGCCATCATCGGCCATGGCCTCCCATTCCTTCATCAGGGCGTCCTCGTCCTCAGAGGACCGGGGCCCTTCCTGCTCGCCTTCGCTCATGACGCCTGATCACCCGTCATTGCACCAGGATTTCCTTGAACAGAATATCGTTGACCGTCGCCGGCGCGACCGCGGCATTGACGCGCGCGAGCAATTCCTCGCGCAGGCGCAGCATACCGGCAGAGCCTTGCAAATCCTCGATCCGCAATTCGCGCAGATAGACCTGAAAATTATCGATGATGCGCGGGATCACCTGCTCGATGCGCGACACGTCCAGGGCGTTCTTCAATTCCAGGCTGACCCGGATCTTCAGGAAATTCTGCTTGCGGCCGGTGGAATTCAGATTCACCAGCATTTCGGGCAGATCGTAGAACACCGCCGGCTGCACCTCGCCCGGCTTGCCGTCCTCGGCCGTTTTGGCCGACATGGCCGACGTTTCGGCGGAAGGCTTCAAAAACAAATCGAGGACGCCCGAGAAATAAGCGCCCGCGCCCGCGCCCACCACCAGGAACAACGGCAGAAGCACGAACAGCAGAATCTTCTTCCGCGTCCCGCTTCCTTTGCCCGGAGGCGCCTGTTCCCCGGATGGGGAGGCGGAATCGCCGGTTTCGTAATCTTCTTCCAGATCGTCGGCCATACTCTCTCACTCACGCCTTAAAAGCCGGGAAAGCGTCCGCCCCTCGGGAATGGAGCAGGCTCAACCATAACCCCTTCCAGGTTAACAAGGTGTTGAGGTTTTCTCGTTTCGCCAAGAATCAAGACCCCGCGTTTGCGCGCGCCAGAGCGCCCTTTCTCGGGACCGGGCAATAACTGCCCTGTACGACTTACCGGTCGGCCCTTCAAAGGGCGGCGATAAAAAAGATAACTGTATGATTTAGAACGAAATATCTTGGAAGACGATGTTGGCACGATCCATGCATTCCGTGGAGCCGAGCCTCTGTTACGGCCCTTAAAAACTTTTACCGCTTACCGTTCCGGATGTTTTCTCGAGGATCGTTGGAGCCATGGAGAACACCACTTACGTCGCCCTTTCCAGTCAGGCCGCCCTGTGGCGGCAATTGGAGGTCGTCGCCAACAACATGGCCAACGCCAACACGCCGGCCTACAAAGGCGAAGAGGTGATGTTCACCGATTACCTGGTCAAATCCAAATCCGCGAACACGCCGTTCGGCGTCAATGTGGCCTATGTCCAGGATATCGGCACCCTGCGCGACACCCGCGAAGGCCCGCTGACCAAGACCAGCGATCCTTTGGACGTGGCGCTGCATGGCGACGGCTATTTCGTCATCGATACGCCTGCGGGACAGCGCTACAGCCGTTCAGGCCATTTCCGCCTGGACGAAAACGGCATGATGGTCACCGCCGCCGGTTACCCGGTGCTGCAAAGCAACGACACGCCGATCGTGTTCGCCCCCAACGAGGCCAGCATCGAGATCGCCGGCGACGGCACCGTTTCGACCGAGAACGGCATGATCGGCAAGATGAAGGTCGTGCGCTTCGCCAATCCTCAGGAGCTGATGTCGGCGGGTGACAGCACCTATCAGACCGATGCGCAGCCCATCACCGTCGAGCGCGCGGCGATGACCCAGGGCATGTTGGAGGATTCCAACGTCCAGCCCGTCGTCGAAATGACCAAGATGATGACCATCCTGCGCAATTACCAGAACGTCCAGATGATGATCCAGGACGAACAGGACCGCCAATTGAAGGCGATGCCGATCCTGTCCTCGTCGCAGCAGAAGAGCTAGGGGAACAGTCGATGAGAGCCATGAACATCGCCGCCACGGGTATGCAGGCCCAGCAGACCAATGTGGAAGTGATATCGAACAACATCGCCAACATGAACACCACCGCCTATAGCCGGCGGCTTCCCGGGTTCGCGGATCTGCTTTATCAGAACATGCAACGGGTCGGCACCTATTCGTCGGACTCCAATACCATCGTTCCGTCGGGCATCCAGATCGGTCTGGGCGTGCGCACCGTCGCCGTTTACCGTTCGACCGAACAAGGCCCGGTGAACAGCACCAGCAACACGCTCGACGTCGCGATCCGGGGCAAGGGCTATTTCCAGATCGACCTGCCGTCGGGCGACACCGCCTATACCCGCGACGGCACCTTCAAGCTGTCGCCGCAGGGCCAGATCGTCACCTCGCAGGGCTATACCGTCCTGCCCGGCATCACCATCCCCAACGACGCCACCGACATCAGCATCAACACGTCGGGTCAGGTGTCGATCACCCGCGACGGACAAACCAACGCCACCGTCGTCGGCCAGTTCCAGCTCGCCACTTTTCCCAATGACGCCGGCCTCGAAGCCCAGGGCGACAATCTGTTCTTACAGACCGCCTCGTCAGGCAACGCCATCGTCAGCACGCCGGCCTCTGCGGGATTCGGTTCCGTGTTGCAGGGGTTCCTGGAAACCTCGAACGTCAATGTGGTCTCGGAAATCACCAATTTGATCAGCGCCCAGCGCGCCTATGAAATGAATTCCAAGGTCATCCAGACGGCCGATGGCATGCTCCAGACCATCAACCAGTTGAAGTCGTGAGGTTTTCGTCATGATCCGCCTCGCCGTCGCCTTTTCCCTGGTCCTCGTTTTAAGCGCCGCCGCCCTGCCTGCGCGAGCGGATGCGCTTTTGAGAACGCATGCCGTCGTCGAAGGGGAAATGGTCACGCTGGGCGATCTGTTCGCCAACATCCCCGACGACAAGGCCGACCGGCCGGTCGCCAAGGCTCCCCAGCCCGGCCGCCGGGCGGCGCTGGACGCCGATTGGCTGA
>JAYFRE010000093.1:0-5978 GCA_034926235.1 Rhodospirillaceae bacterium | reverse complement strand
GGATGGACAATCCAAGCGGCCCGGTAAACTCGATCGCCAGCGCGACGCCAAGCGGAATGCGCTCGATCGCCATATAGAAGGTCAGATTCATCACCCCCAGCGCCAGACCATAGGGAATCATGACGGCCAGGAAGTGCCGGTCGATGTGCATCCGCCAGATCCGGAACGCTAACGACAAGATCATGGCCGCAATGCCAAGGCGCAGCAGCGTGGTGCCGGCCGGCCCGATCGCCGAAAAAAGCGTCTTTGCGATCGACGCGCCGATGGAAATCGACACCATAGCGATCACGACCGCCGCGAGCGGTGCGAAAAGACCGGAAGAAAGCAAGGTGGAAAGACGGCCGAACATGATGAATCCCGCGACGCTGTTTGCGAGATATATCGACTTCATGGGATAAATGCGGTTGAAGATGGCCTGTTGGCGATAATTTTTATCGAGGAGCCGCCTTTTGCCCGATTCCTTCGATCTGCGCATTCTGACCGCGCTCCAGCAGGATGCGCGTCTGCCTATGCCCGAACTGGCCGAAAGAGTCGGGCTGTCCGCCCCGGCCTGCTATCGCCGCGTGCGCGCCTTGCGCGCCACAGGCGCGATAGAACGCGAAGTGGCGCTGGTGCCGCCAGACCGGATGGGCTGGCCGATCACGATGATCGTGCTGGTAACGCTGGAACATGACCGGGGCTGGGTCGTCGATGAGCTGGTCACGGCGCTGAAAGCAGCGCCCGAGGTCATGGATGTCTGGTATGTCACCGGCGATCACGATCTAGTCTTGCATGTCGCTGCACAAAACATGGCCGCCTATGACGATTTTACCCGGCGTATTCTTCATGCCGACGGGCATGTCCGCAATTTCAAGACATTGGTGGTGATGCGCCACGCCAAACGCGCCTCCCCCCTGCCTCCGGCTTGAAATGCCGCCCTGCACCCTCGGTCAACGGAAAACCTTGTCCTTGAGCAGGCGTTCCAGCCAGTCGGCGAAAAGCTGAACGCGACGGGACAAATGCCGCCGGTGCGGATAAAGCAACGTCACCGGCAATGCTTGCGCCCGGTAGTCCGACATGATTTCAACCAGCTCTCCCCTATCCAGATGGGAGCGCACGTCATAGGCCGGAATCTGAATCAGACCGAGCCCGGCGAGACAACAGGCAATATAGGCTTCAGCGCTGTTGACCGCGACACGGCCCTGCATCGCCCGGCTATGCGTGATGCCGTCCTCGACCCATTCCCAGGCAGCGACGCGGCCCGTCGATGGCGATTCGTACTGAACCGCCAGATGACGGTCGAGATCGTCCGGCGTTCGCGGCGTTCCATGCCGTTCAAGATAGGCCGGACTGGCGACATTGATCAGGGTAAAGATGCCAAAAGAACGGGCAATGAGCCCTGAATCGCGCAAAGGGCCGACACGCAGTGCGCAATCCACACCATCCTCGATCAAATCTACGGCGCGGTCGGTCAGGCCGAGATCGACCGCAATTCCTGGAAAGGCGTCGAGGAAATCCGGCAAGGCCGGTGCGACGATCAGACGGCCGATCCGTCCCGGCATGTCGATCCGCAGCCGTCCCGAAGGGGTCGCGCTGCCGTGGCGGAACAGGCTTTCGGTTTCCTCGACATCGGCGATCACCCGCAGGCAACGCTCGTAAAAAGCCGCGCCGTCCGGGGTCAGCGATACCTTGCGCGTGGTTCGGTTCAAGAGCCGCGCGCCGATACGGTTTTCCAACCCCGCCATCGCCGCCGAAACCGATGAACGCGGCATGCCCAGCCGATCGGCCGCGTGGGTAAAGCTGGAACATTCGGCCACACGCACGAAAACCCGGAAAAGGTCGATACGGTCCATCCCGGCGCTCATCGATTGTTCGCATTTTCAGACTAATGATATCAGGATTCCCTACTTTATTGATAAATATCAGACACCATTCTTGCCTCTGAAGCCGGTCGCATCCAGACCGCCGGATCAGGAAGAAGGACCACGCCATGACCGATCATTCCATCGAAGGCAAAAACGTCATCATCGCCGGAGGCGCCAAGAATCTTGGCGGGCTGATCGCCCGCAATCTCGCGGCCCACGGCGCCAGGGCCATCACCATCCATTACAACAGCGCCGCCACCAAGGCCGACGCCGACGCCACCGTTGCCGCCGTCATTGCGGCGGGCTGCAAGGCTGTCGCCCTTCAGGGTGATCTAACCACGGCCGGCGCGGTCGAAAAATTATTCGCCGATTCCGTCGCCGCTTTCGGCCGCCCGGATATCGCCATCAACACTGTCGGCAAGGTCCTGAAAAAACCGATCCTGGACATTTCGGAAGCCGAGTATGATGAAATGAGCGCGGTCAACGCCAAGAGCGCGTTCTTTTTCCTGAAAGAGGCCGGCAGGCACGTCAACGATAATGGCCGGATCTGCACGCTGGTCACCTCGCTGCTGGGCGCGTTCACGCCCTTTTATGCGAGCTATGCCGGAACCAAGGCTGCGGTGGAGCATTTCACCCGTGCGGCGGCCAAGGAATTCGGGGATCGGGGAATTTCGGTGACGGCGATCGGACCGGGACCGATGGACACGCCTTTTTTCTACGGTCAGGAATCGCCCGAAGCGCAGGCCTATCACAAGACGGCGGCGGCGCTGTCCGCATTCTCCAAAACCGGCCTCACCGACATCGAGGATATCGTTCCCTATATCCGTTTCCTCGTTTCCGAAGGCTGGTGGATGACGGGACAGACCATCCTCGTCAATGGTGGATACACCACCAAATGACGGGTGCTGGACGCTCCTGTCCGAAAGGCGCATAAAACCGCTCGAACCGCGCTTTCCATATCGGAGGGCGCGGCTCGGACAAGGGAGTCCTTCGGCTGTGACGCTTCATACATGGTGGCTTTTCGTCGTCGCGGTGTTCCTGCTGTCAGGAACGCCTGGGCCGAACATGCTTCATATCCTGGCGCGGAGCGTCGAACTTGGTTTGCGCCGTTGTCTGGCCGCCATGCTGGGCTGTCTTTCCGCGGTGGTTCTGGTCCTGATCGCCTCGGCGGCCGGACTGACGACGCTTCTACTCGCCTTGCCGGGAGCGTTCGATATTCTGCGTTATGCCGGTGTCGCCTATCTGATCTTTTTAGGCGTCAAAGCCTGGCGCACCAAGATTGCCCCGCTCGATCTCGAAGGCCTCCCCATCCTGCCCCGGATTTCGGCCTGGTCCGTGTTCCGGACCGCATTTTCGATCGGTATCAGCAATCCCAAATTGCTGCTTTTCGCCGCAGCTTTCTTCCCCCAATTCATCGAGCCCGCCCAGGCGAAAGCACCGCAATTCGCCCTATTGATCGCCACCTTCGCCGTGATCGAGATCTGCTGGTATTTCGTCTACGCCCTTGGCGGCAGATCGCTGTCGCGCTATCTGGCCCGTCCGTCAATGCGGCGCTGGTTCAATTACGCCACCGGCGGCATCTTTATCGGCTTCGGGCTGGCCTTGCTGAGGACACGGAATACGGCCTAGACCGTCCGCCTCTCAATCCCCGTCCTGTTCGGCATCGAGCAACGCCTCGAACATAGCGGCGGCGGCGGAGGGTTGCCGGCCGGACAGGCTGAGACGGCTCAACCAGCGTGTGACCGAAAAATCCCTTATCGGCAGAATCGCCAACTCGCCCAGGGCCAATTGAGGCCGGACCGCCGCTTCGGACAAAAGGGCGATGCCGATGCCGGCGACGACGACCTGCTTGATCGCTGCGGTATCGCCGACCTCCATCATCGCGCGCGGCGTGATGCCATGCTCCTGCAAGGCAGCCGAACCGACATCGCGGGTCCCTGAACCCGGTTCACGAACGACGATCACCTGCCCTTGCAGACAATCGGGCGACAGAAGCGCGCCCGTCTGCGCCAGGGGATGCCCCGACGCCGCCACCCAGACCAGATGATCCCGTTTCCAAGGCCGCACCGCGATCGATGGATGCGCGATCGGGCCTTCCACCAGCGCCAGATCGAGATCGCGGCTCACCAATCGATCGGCGATCTCCTGGGTATTGGCCGCGCTCAGCCGCAAACTCACATCCGGGTGGGCACGATGATAAGCCGCCAGCAAACGCGGCAGATACCAGGTGGCGATGGTGGTGCTGGCCCCGATGCGCAGGCTACCGGCGCTCAAGCCCCGTAACGCGGCCAGATCCTCCGCCGCGGCCCGTTCGGCGGCAAAAAGCGGCATCGCGTGACGCAGCAAAATCCGTCCGGCCTCGGTCGGGGCAATTCCGTCGGGACCGCGATCCAGCAGACGATTTCCCACCTGTTCCTCGAACGCGCGTACCCCGCGCGATACGGCGGGTTGACTGATATGCAGCGCCTCGGCGGCACGGGAGAAGCTTCGATGCTCGATCACCGCGACGAACAGACGCAGCAGGTGCAGATTCAAATTCATAACAATAGATTATACTAAAATGATATTTATGTATTTGAATTATGGTCCTGGCTGCGGCATTCAGAGCGCCGCAATCGTTCAACGGTCCTTAATCCTATGATCAAAGTTTTTCCGAAGCTGACCGCCGCCCTTCCCGGCATTGCGCTCTGTGTAGCCGTTTCTCTGGCCGCAGCCGGACTTGAAATCGGCGAAAAGGCTTTGTTCGGTCGTTCCTGGCTGGAAGCCCTGGTACTGGCCATTCTGCTTGGAACCCTCGTTCGGACCCTCTGGACGCCTGCTCCTGCTTTTCGTCCTGGCATCGCGATCAGCGGCAAGCTGTTGCTGGAAATCGCCGTGGTCCTGCTGGGGGCATCGATATCCTATGCCACGGTGATGGAAGCCGGCCCCGCTTTGCTGTTCGGCATCGTCGGTGTCGTCGCCCTGGCCATCCTGTTCAGCTTCGGCGTCGGCAGACTTTTAGGGCTCCGCCCCAGGCTTGCCCTTCTGGTCGCCTGCGGTAATTCGATCTGCGGCAATTCGGCCATTGCCGCCGTAGCCCCGGTAATCGGCGCCGATGGCGACGACATCGCCTCCTCGATCGCCTTCACCGCCGTGCTCGGGGTCGTCGTCGTGCTGACCTTGCCGCTGTTGGTTGGCATCGCCGGCCTCAGCAATGCCGAATATGGCGTTCTGGCCGGATTGACCGTTTACGCCGTCCCCCAGGTCCTGGCCGCCACCGCTCCGGTCAGCATGTTGTCGGTTCAGGTCGGAACCCTGGTCAAGCTGGTGCGTGTGCTGATGTTGGGGCCGGTGGTGCTGATCCTGTCGTTGGTGGGTAGCGGCCTGCGTGACGAAGCCGATGCTCTTTCGGTCACGGCAGACAGCCGGACTGGAAAAACCAGCGTCCCGATCCATCGGCTGGTCCCTTGGTTCATCATCGGATTTTTGCTGCTGGCGACGCTCCGCTCCATGGGATTGATCCCCGAGCCCTTACTCGTCCCTATGGCGCAAGGTGCAACGGTCTTGACCGTTCTGTCGATGGCGGCCTTAGGTCTGGGCGTCGATGTGCGCACGGTCGCCCAAGCCGGCCCCCGGGTCACGGCGACGGTGCTGCTGTCGCTGTTCGCATTAGGCGCGGTCAGCCTGGCCTTGATCCACGGCATGCGCGGATAAAACTGGAGATCAGCGTTCGCCGTCCGCCATCAGCCGCAGGGTCTCTTCGCGGATGTCGGCCAGGATGGTCCGTTTATAGGCCGCGAATTCCGGGGCTGTGGACAGATCGAACGGACGCGGGCGGTCCAGTTCGATACTGATGTCGCGCTTCACCCGCCCCGGCCGCGACGCCAGCACGATCACCCGGTCCGACAGGAACACCGCCTCGTCCACGTCATGGGTGACGAACAGCACGGTGACCTTGTGCTGGGTCCAGACCTGAAGCAGCAATTCCTGCATCATACCGCGCGTCTGCGCGTCCAATGCGCCGAAGGGTTCGTCCAGCAGCAGGATGGAGGGTTTGTAGACCAGAGCGCGGGCAATGGCGACACGCTGGCGCATTCCGCCCGAAAGCTGCTTCGGCCAGGCATTCTCGAATCCCGACAGTCCTACGGCCTGAAT
>JAYFRE010000079.1:0-26432 GCA_034926235.1 Rhodospirillaceae bacterium | reverse complement strand
CTGGTGAACGAAGCCTAGGAAGAGGTGCTGCAATTGCTGCGCCTGACGACGCTGATGATTTTCGACGCCACGGTCACGGCCACCACCACGATCAGCGCCTTCATCGACGAAATCACCCGGCTTTGCCGCCCCCTCGACCGGTTGGGCCTGGCGCGGGCCGACGATATCGGCCTTGCCTTCGGCCTCGTCGTCCGCTTCGTGCCCGAAATCATGACCCGCTACGAAGCGATCCGCGACGCGCACCGGGCGCGCGGCCTGAAAATCCGTCCCACCACCGTAATCATGCCGCTCATTCTGCTGACCTTGCGGGAAACGGATCAAATCGCCGCCGCCATCGACGCGCGCGGCCTTCGCCGTCGCGGCATCACGAAAAAATAAGGAAAATCTCCGGTCATGAGCACCCGCGGTCTTGTCCTCGTCTCCCTGTTTGCCGCCGTGATTGTAGCGCTCGGTCTTTTGCCCCCGATCACCCTCGGCTTCATCCCCGTCCCAATCACGGCCCAAACCTTAGGCGTGATGCTGGCCGGCCTCGTCCTGGGCGCGAAACGCGGCGTGCTTTCCGTGGCGCTGGTTCTTCTGCTCGTCATTGTGGGGTTGCCCGTGCTTTCGGGCGGGCGCGGCGGTCTCGCCGTCTTCGCCGGACCGACGGTCGGCTATCTGGTCGGCTGGCTGCCCGCCGTCTTCGTCACCGGCTTCACCGCTGAACGCCTTGTCCGGGGCAGGCAAGGCGCTATCACCCAGACGGGATGTTTTTTCGCCGCCGCCGTTTTGGGCTGCATCCTGGTTCTTTACGCGCTCGGCACGCTTGGCGTCATGCTGGTCACCGGTCTGCCCCTGATCAAGGCGCTGTCGGGCGCTTTGGCCTTCATTCCCGGCGATCTGATCAAGGCCGGCGCTGCGGCAACCGTCGCCCGCGCCGTGCAGGCAGGATACCCGCTGCTACCGGTCCGGGGCCGATAACACGCCCCCTAAAACACTTATCGCCCGCCGCATCGGGTGCGGCGGGCGATAAGTGTTTCGTTCGGAACAAAAAATCTTTAAATCAGCCCGCCAGTTCGCGGGACCGTTTGGCGGCAGCAGCAACGGCGCGGGACAAAAGCGGCGCGAAACCGCCTTCCCCCATCAGCACGTCAAGCGCCGCGGCGGTCGTACCCTGCGGGCTGGTAACATCCCGGCGCAACTGGGCAGCATCCGCATCTTCGCGCGCCAGCAACGCCCCCGATCCGGCCACGGTCACGCGCGCCAGACGCTGGGCGAGATCGGCAGGCAACCCCGCCTCGACCCCGGCCTGGGCCAGGGTCTCGGCCAGAAGAAAGACATAAGCCGGGCCGCTGCCTGACACCGCCGTCACAGCATCGATCAAGGCCTCGTCCTCGACCTGCGCCACCTCGCCCACGGCGGATAGCAATGAGTTGCACAGACGACGCTGTTCAGGGGTAACGGCGCTGTTGGCGACCATGACGGTCATGCCCCGGCGCGCCGCCGCCGGCGTGTTGGGCATGGCGCGCACCACCGCGACCTTGGGACCGAACATTTTCTGGTAATAGCCGATGGTCTTGCCCGCCGCGATCGACAGGAACACCGCCTGCCCCGCAAAACCGGCATAAGCCGGGGCGGCTTTGTCCATCATCTGCGGCTTGACCGCCAGAACCACGACGTCGGGCACGAATCCGCCCGGCAACCCGCCTGCGTCGGCGATGCAGAGAACGCCGTTCTCCAGCCGTCCCGGCGCACCCGCCGGGTCCGCTACCACGATATTGCCAGCGGGCATTCCATTGTCGAGCCAGCCTGCGAGCAGCGCGCCGCCCATCTTGCCGCAGCCGACCAAAAGCAGTTTCGTCATGCTTCCCCAACCGTATCCAACAGCGCAGCCGCGATCGCGTCCTGCGCCGATTTACCGCCCCAGATCACGAACTGGAACGCCGGATAATAGCGTTCGCATTCCGACAGGGCGATATCCACCAGATCCTCGATCTGTTCCAGGCTGGCGCCGCCGGCATCGTGCAGCAAAAGGGCGTGACGGAACATCGGCACCCCTTCTTCCGCCCATATGCCGAAATAGCCCAGCCACATGCGTTCGTTCAGCGTGACCAGCAATTCGTTGACCTGGACGCGCTTGTCGCCCTGCACCTTCATGTCGAATGCGCAGGTGAAATGCAGCGCGTTGATGTCCTCGCGCCAGGCGAAGAACAAGCTATAGTCACACCATTTTCCGGGGACTTCGACCGCCATTTCCTCGTCGCTGCGCCGATCGAACGGCCAGTCATTGGCCGTCACGAACTGTTCGACGATGTCGAGAGGATTGAGGGGCGTCTGTTCCGAGGTCGTTGCCGAAAAGGTCATGCCTGTGGCCTCCCTTGGCACGTCGTCGGCATAGCGTCTATCCATTCATCATATCTTGTGTGTAGCAAGCCGCGCTCACACAAAACGTAGCCTAATCGACGCTCTCGCGCCAAGGCAAGGACTATTATCCACCCGGATAGGCGTCTGCGTCACACCGCTCCGGCATCGCCGGCTTCAGACGGCGCGGTATCGGCAACCGGCGCTGCGGCAGTTTTCTTGGCGGCGGGTTTGCGGCGCGCGCGCGGTTTGGGCGCGGGCTTTTTACCGCCATCCAGCAGGTCCAAGCGCGCTTCCAGAGCGGCGACGCGCTCGGCCAGCGCCTCTTCGCCTTCGCGGGCGCGCTGGGCCAGGGCGGCGACGGCCTCGAATTCCTCGCGCGTCACCAATTTCATCGATTCCATAAAACGCTCGAACCGTTGGCGCATCATGGTATCAAACTCGGACTTGGCCCCCGACAAAGCGTTGAAAGCGCCTTCCGTCATACGTGACAAATCGGAGAAGAGACGATTCTCAGTGGACATCGGCGTCACCTTGAGCATTTTGGATAGTGGTACCCCATATTATGGGGGAGCAATCGGGTATACGCAAGGAATCGACGGGAAGAAGGCTTGCCGCCCGCCTTCGCTAATGCTTATTTTAGATGTGGATTCAACTGCGTTCAGGAATGGATCGCCATGTATGTCGTAACCGGCGGCGCGGGTTTTATCGGCTCCAATCTGCTGGCGGCCCTGGAAAGGCGCGGTGACGGCCCGCTGGTGGTCTGCGATCGCCTGCGCGGCAACAATAAATGGCTCAATATCAGCAAGCGGGAACTGTCCGACATCGTCCATCCCGAGCAGATATTCGATTTCCTGGAAGCCAATAAGAACCGCATCCGCTGCCTGTTCCACATGGGGGCGATCTCGTCCACCATCGAAACCAACGCCGATCTTCTGGTCGCCAACAATTTCAACCTGACGCTGGCGCTGTTCGCCTGGTGCACGCGCAATGACGTGCGCATGATCTACGCGTCGTCGGCGGCGACCTATGGCAATGGCGAGAACGGATTCGACGACGATCTGTCGCCGACCGCTCTGTCGCTGTTGCGCCCCATGAATGCCCAGGGCTGGAGCAAACATCTGTTCGACCGCCGGTTGGCGCGCAAGGTCGCCGACGGGAAAACCCTGCCGCCGCAGTGGGTGGGGTTGAAATTCTTCAGCGTCTACGGCCCCAACGAATATCACAAAGGCGCGCAGCAAAGCGTCGTCAGCCAGGTCTTCCCCCATGCCGAAGCCGGTACCCAGGCGCAGCTTTTCCGTTCGCATCGCCCCGATTACGACGATGGCGGCCAGCTGCGCGACTTCATCTGGGTCGGCGACGTCATCGATGTGCTGCTATGGCTGCTCGATCACCCCGAGGTGAACGGGCTGTTCAATCTGGGCGTCGGCAAGGCGCGCAGCTTCCTGGACCTTGCTACCGCCGTCTATCGCTCCCTGGGCAAGGAACCACGCGTCAAATTCATCGATATCCCGATCGGCATCCGTGAAAAATACCAATATTTCACCGAAGCCCGTATGGAAAGACTGCGCGCCGCGGGTTATGACAAGCCCTTCACCCCGCTGGAACAGGGGATCGAGGCCTATGTCACCCGCTATCTCGCCGCCGCCGATCGTTATGTCTGAACAATCCCTATCCGATTCCAATCCGGCACATCATTCATGGCGCTGAACTTTCCCGAGATCGACCCCGTCGCCATCCAGATCGGCGGGTTCGCTATCCGCTGGTACGCCATCGCCTATATCGTCGGGCTGATCGGCGGCTGGCGCTATATGCGCTGGCTGGCTGCAAAGCCTCCGGTGGTCATCACCGCCCCGCAACTGGACGATTTTCTGTTTTGGGCCACACTGGGCGTCGTCGGCGGCGGACGGCTGGGCTATGTGCTGTTCTACAAACCGCTTTATTATTTTTCCAACCCGCTGGACATCCTGAAGGTCTGGCAGGGCGGCATGTCGTTTCATGGCGGCGCGCTGGGCGTCATTCTGGCGCTGATCCTGTTCTGCCGCATCCGCAAATTGCCGCTGCTGCCCGTCGCCGACATTCTGTGCGCCGTCGTGCCGCTGGGGCTTTTGTTCGGACGCATCGCCAATTTCATCAATGGCGAACTGTTTGGCCGCGCAGCGCCCGACGATCTGCCCTGGGCGATGGTCTTTCCGCATGGCGGCCCCATTCCCCGCCACCCCAGTCAGCTTTATGAAGCCGCGCTGGAAGGGTTGCTGCTGCTGCTGGTCCTGCATCTCCTATGGCGCTGCGAATCGGTGCGACGCCGCCCCGGCATCCTGGCCGGAGTTTTCCTCGCCGGTTATGGGCTGTCCCGCATCACCGCCGAATTTTTCCGTCAGCCCGACCCGTTCCTGGGCTTTCTGTGGGGTGGGGCGACGATGGGCCAGCTTCTATCCATCCCCCTGGTCCTTGCCGGAGCCGGCTTGATTCTGTTCGCGCTCCGCCGGACGCCGTGACCACCCCGCTCCTGTCCCTGATCGCCGAGCGCATCGCCCACACCGGGCCCCTTTCCGTCGCTGATTACATGGCCCTGGCGCTCGGCCATCCCGAACATGGCTATTACCGGACCCGAGATCCGCTGGGCCAGGGGGGTGATTTCATTACCGCACCGGAAATCAGCCAGATGTTCGGCGAACTGATCGGCGCATGGTGCGCGGTGATGTGGCGGCAGATGGGCAGCCCGTCCCCGGTCGCTCTGGCCGAACTGGGGCCGGGACGCGGCACGCTGATGGCCGACGCGCTGCGCGCCCTGCGTGCGATCATGCCCGATTTCATCGATGCGGCGCGCATCCATCTGGTCGAAACCAGTCCCGTTCTTCGTCACAAACAGGCGCAATCCCTGGCTCCGATCCAGCCGGTCTGGCACGACCATTGGGAAGAATTGCCCCGGAACATGCCGCTGCTGCTGATCGCCAACGAATTCCTGGACGCTCTGCCCATCCGCCAATTCGTATTCCGCCAAGATGGCTGGCGCGAACGGATGATCGGCCTGGATGGAAACAAGCTTCGTTTCCAAGATGGCCCGCCCGCCACCCCGGAGAGTGCCCCCCTGGCGGCGGAAAACACCATTTTCGAGGTCAATGAAGCCGCGCAGTCCCTGGCCCGCTTCTTAGGCGAACGAATCGCCGCCGGTGGAGGAGCCGCGCTGTTCATCGATTACGGACATGCCCGCAGCGCTGCCGGCGACAGCCTGCAGGCGGTGCGCCGCCACGCCACCCGGTCCGTTCTGGATGATCCCGGTTCGTCCGACATCACCGCCCATGTCGATTTCGAGGCTTTTACCCGAGCCGCCCGTCCGGCGCGGGGCTGGGGGCCGGTGCCGCAAGGAACCTTTCTGACCCGGTTGGGTATTCTGGAACGCAGCGCCATCCTGGAAAGAACCCGCCCTGACCGCGCCTTTGACACCGCATCGCGTTGCCGACGCTTGATCGAACCGGCAGAAATGGGCACCCTGTTCAAGGTGTTGGCTCTGACCGACGCCTCGTCCCCTTCACCGCCCGGATTCGACGGCTGCAAATGATACCTCCGATGATCAGCGTTTCGGCCCTGAACGAAGCGCCGAATGTCCGCCATGGTTTCTTTACCCGGGAAGGCGGCGTTTCGACCGGCCTTTTCGCCTCGCTCAATTGCAGTCCCACCAGCGGCGACGATCCGGCTCATATCGCCGAAAACCGCGCCCGGGTGGCGGGCTTGTTCGATCTGAAACCTTCGGCACTGATCACCTTATCCCAGCAGCATGGCACCCAAGTCGTCACCATCGGTCCGGAAGGGGTGAGCGGTGCGCCCGATCTGAAGGCCGACGCGCTGGTCACGGCTCAACCGGGACTTCTTTTGGGCATCCTGACCGCCGATTGCGCGCCGGTGCTGTTCGTCGATCCCAAGGCGGGAATCATCGGCGCGGCCCATGCCGGCTGGCGCGGCGCGCTGGGCGGCGTGCTTGACAACACCCTGGCCGCGATGACCGCGCTGGGGGCGGACACAGACCGCATCGCCGCCGCCATCGGTCCTTGCATCGCCGTCCGTTCCTACGAAGTCGGGCCGGAATTCATGCCGCTTTTCCTGGAAGAGAACGCGGAAAACAGCGCTTTTTTCGCGCCATCCCCGCGTGAGGGGCATCATCTGTTCGACCTGCCCGGCTATATCGCCCGCCGTCTGGCCCGTCTGGGCCTGTCGGCTGTCGCGCGCACACCTTGCGACACCTACCGCGAGGAAAGCCGATTCTTCAGCTTCCGTCGCGCCACCCAGAGGGGCGAGACGGCCTATGGCCGCGCCTTGTCGGTCATCCTCCTGGAACGATAGGCCGGCGCCCCCGACAGAAGCCGGGAGAAAACGGCATGGCCTCGCCTATCGAGGGCAAAAGCAAAAACACGGCGACCTTGATCGGACTGATCGCGATCCTGCTTTGGAGTTCGCTGGTCGGCCTGATCCGCAGCGTTACCGAAAGCTTGGGACCAATCGGTGGAGCCGCCATGATCTACACCGTCGCGGCGGTCCTGCTGTTCTTCACCACCGGCTTCACCAAACCGAAGGAATTTCCACGCCGTTATCTCTTCTGGGGAAGCATTCTGTTCGTCTCGTACGAAGTGTTCTTCGCCCTGGCCATAGCCTATTCGCACGATGGGCGGCAGGCGATCGAGATCGGCATGGTCAATTATTTATGGCCGACCTTTACGGTCGTCGCGGCCATTCTTTTCAATCATCAGAAATCCAACATCCTGATTGTCCCGGGCTTCATCATGTCCCTATTCGGGATCGGCCTGGTCCTGGGCGGAGAGCAAGGGCTGGACCCGTCCGTGATGGCCGGCAACGTCAAAGACAATCCCTTGAGCTACGCCCTCGCTTTTTCGGGAGCCCTGATATGGGCGGCCTATTGCATCGTAACGGCGAGAAGTGCCGACGGGAAAAACGGGATCACATTGTTCTTCATCCTGACCGCGCTTGCCCTTTGGGTCACGTATGCCGCCACCGGCGGTGACACCATGACGTTCAGCCCTCATGCGCTCATCATGCTCGTCTGCACTGCCGCCGCCATGGGGTTCGGTTACGCCGCCTGGAATATCGGTATCTTGCGCGGCAATGTCACGATTCTGGCCGGAGCGTCTTATTTCACACCGGTATTTTCAGCATTGCTGGCGTCCGCTATTCTGCAAACACCCCTTGCGCTCTCTTTCTGGCAGGGGGCCGCCATGGTCTGTGCGGGGTCCATCGTCTGTTGGCTGGCGACACGCACGAAACGCTCAGCCGGCCCTTCCTAAACCGCCCGTTCTTTCCGTTCCGATGGCCGGGTTCATCCATTCCAACGGCCGCGCCACGACGAAAACCATCGCTTTTTATCCTTCTTCCGACTCCAAGCTCTTGTTTTTCGCCCCCCCAAACGCAACCTAAAGCACTAGATTATTTATAGAATTGCTTCAATCTGTAGAGTAGCCTTTGACGGCCAAAAGCAAGGTCGATCTATGCGTCTTGATCTCGTCACCAAATATGACCTGAGGGTGCCGCGCTACACGTCCTATCCGACCGCGCCGCATTTCGGCCCCATGATCGGGCCGGACGCCTATGCGGGCTGGCTAACCGGAATGGACCGGTCAACGCCCTTGTCGCTTTATGCACATATCCCCTATTGCGCGAAGCAATGCCTGTTTTGCGGCTGTCATACCCGCATCACCAGCCAATATGACGCCATTGCCGGCTATTTGCGCCATCTCTGGCGGGAAATCGGCATGGTGGCGGACCGGCTGCCCACGCGGATGGATGTTCGCCACATCCATTTCGGCGGCGGCAGCCCCACGATCCTGAAACCTGAGGATTTCGCCGCAACGATGGCGTTGTTGCGCGAACGCTTTGCCCTGTCGCCCCAGGCCGAAATCGCCGTCGAGCTGGACCCGCGCACCACCAGCCGCGCTTTCGTTTCCGCCATGGCGCAAGCGGGCATCTCACGCGTCAGCATCGGCGTGCAGGATTTCAATCCCGTGGTGCAGCAAGCGGTGAACCGGGTGCAGCCTTTCGCCACGGTCGAACGGTTGATCGGCTGGCTGCGCGAAGACGGCATCGGCGACATCAATCTGGATTTGATCTACGGCCTGCCCTATCAGACCGCCGAAAGCCTGATCGACACATTGGCGCAGACAGTGACGCTGAAGCCGTCTCGGATCGCTTTGTTCGGCTACGCTCATGTGCCCTGGATGAAGCCGCATCAACAGGAACTTCCCAATTCCGCCCTGCCCGACATGACGGAACGCTGGCGGCAATATGAAACGGTCGGACGATGTCTGACCGAAACGCATGGCTATGCGCGCATCGGGCTCGACCATTTTGCTCTGCCTTCAGACCCTTTGGCCGACGCCCTGGCCGCTGGCCATCTGCACCGGAATTTTCAGGGTTACACCACCGACGCCGCCCCCGTCCTGCTGGGCTTCGGCGCATCCGCAATCGGATCGCTGGGACAAGGCTACGCCGCCAATGCGGTCGGTATCGAGGAGTATCAGGAACGGATCGGCCAGGGGCTTTTGGCAACGACGCGCGGCATTGCCCTGTCCGGGGATGACCGCCTGCGCGGCACGCTGATCGAACGGCTGATGTGCAATATGGCGCTGGATGTCGAAGCGGTTTGCCGGCAGTTCGACGCCGACCCCGCGCTCTTCGATGCCGATCTCGACCGTTTGGAACCGATGGAAAAGGACGGGTTGCTCGTCCGTCAGGGGCGCACGGTGCGGATCACCGACGCCGGCCACCCGCTGGTCCGGGCCGCCTGTTCGGTGTTCGACCGCTATCTGGACCAGGGCGAGGTCCGCCACTCCAAGGCGATCTGACCGAGACTGAAGAATTTCGGAGAGGAAGCGGCCATGGCGACGGCTCGAAACGACATCCAAGCGCGCATGACGGTCGTGACCGGCGACATCACACGATTGGCGCTGGACGCCATCGTCAACGCCGCCAACGAGTCCCTAATGGGTGGCGGCGGAGTCGATGGCGCGATCCATCGCGCCGCCGGACCGGATCTATTGGAGGAATGCCGGACGCTGGGCGGTTGCCCGACCGGCGAAGCCCGCATCACCAAAGGCTATCGTCTGCCGGCCCGATTCGTCATTCACACCGTCGGCCCCATCTGGAGCGGCGGAGCCGGGGGCGAAGACACCTTGCTCGCCGCCTGCTACCGTCATGCCATCGAACTGGCGGCCCAAAACAGCATCGCCACGCTCGCCTTTCCAGCCATTTCCACCGGGGTCTATGGCTTCCCGCCCGACCGCGCCGCCCCGATCGCAGTGGCGGCAACGGCGGAAGCGCTGGCGCGGTTCCCCACCATCCGGCAAGCCATGTTCTGCTGTTTTTCCGACGCTTCAGCCGCCCTGCACCGGGCCGCTCTGGCGGCGTAGGCGAAAAACGCCGGCCAGAACGATGACGAAAAAATCAGAACCTAGACCATTGCCTATAAGCAATATTTTAAATTAAACCAGGAATTAATAGACACTAAGCTCGTTAAACAATCTGCATTTCAGTCATAAACCGAATTTTTTAGTACTCACGCGTTATGTTTAACGCATATTCCACACTATATTTGCGAATTTTCCTTGGCATATCCAGCCTTGCCAACAAAGGCGATTATATAGGATAGACTTCTCGATGCTAAACCTGGGTGTCGTTTCCCAAAAATCGCCGAAACAGACACCCCCCATGTTCATTTGAACGCCATCTCAAATGTATAGCGTGTTCACATATATGCAATATTTTCTATAATGTTTTTGTTTTCTTACATCTCTATCCTCTTCTTTGGCTCAACGACAAATATCATGATAATGAATGCAAGCATCGATGCTGCAGAAAGAAATCCGAATACGGCATCCCAGCCATAGCTATCGAGAATGATGCCGGTCAGGAGTGGAAATAGAGCACCACCAGCCTGCCCCCCCGTATTCACCACCGAAACTGCCAGCGGATAAACTTCTTTCGTTGTGAGGCCGGCCGGATAAATGGTGAAAGAGGCATATCCGATATTGAGCAGCAGACCGGTCATAAAGAGAAGAAAAGCCAACGCGAACGGTTGGTTAGGAGCGAAGACAAGCGCATACATCATCACGACGCTTGAAAGCGATGCGATCAAAATGTTCGGTTTACGCCGCTTGCCCATGACGCGGTCGGAGAACAGGCCACCGAGCGGATTGCCGATAACGCCGCCGATGAACGGAGCGGATGCAATAAAACCAACACTTAACAGAGACAAATGCTTTTCATTTGTTAGATACATTGGCAACCATGCCAGAATGACATTGATGATGCCTGTCATCATTAGATAGCCAATGGCGATACCCCATATATTGAGAGACTTAAATACGGCTTTATTGGACGAAAGCGGATCAACAGGGCGGGCGCGGAGATAATTATCGAGCGTTTTGAATTTGTCGATCCCCTTGATTTGGTCGGACGTTGCGTCCACCGAAGCCTGCTCTGCGTTGCCAACAGCGATTTCAGAAATGTGCGCTCGTTCTGCAGCCGAAGTATATGGGCTCCGAGACGGATCGTTACTCACAAATATAAACCACAACAACGCAAGAAAAACGCCCGGTAATGCACAAAAAAAGAAGATATAGTGCCAACTGAAAGATGCAATGATGACCGCGCCAATTGGCGGCATCAAGACCGGGCCGAACTTTGCGGCAGCCAGGAAGAAACCAGCCGCCGTTCCTTTTTCGTTTGGGGGGAACCACCGATTGATTGTCGAGAGCATTGCGACGGGCAGAGGCGCTTCAGCAAAACCGAGAGCCATACGGTTCAGTTTGAAAGCGAGAACCGAGGAGCTCGTACCGAGAAGCCCAGTGAAAAACGACGTCAACACCATGCATATGGGGAATATTATACGGACACCAATTCTCTTGACCAGAAAGCCTGAAGGAATCTGTGCAATTGAATAGCCCACAAAGAACAGACTGACAATTAGCCCGGCCTCCGTGTTCGTGAGATTCATTTCCTTTTTCACAAACGGAAGAACGATGCCAATATTGGCTCTGTCGGATGCCGCCAATGTATATACTAAAAAGATGAGTACCATAACGACCCATCGAAAATAGGTCTTGCCCTTCTTTGGGGCAACGCCCTCAGCCGTCGATGATGTTTGATCGGTAGTCATGAACCTCTCCCGGATAGTCGTGAAAGAGACGCTTGTTCCAAATTGAATCGTCGGGCGCCTCTTTCGCGACACGATCTACCAAAATTGCACTTCATATATCGGCGATATCGTTAATCATTCTATACTTGTTGGCATTTGGACTGAGCGGCACGAGTCCTATCAAATCGAACGAAAAATGCGCAGATTACGCCTGCCAAGCAAATAGTCCCAGCGGTCATAAAAGCGGCGTTATAACCGTAGCTACTAACTATCAGGCCCGTAAATGTAGGCGCAGCCATCGCTGCTGTTTGCCCCAAAAAGTGCATTATCCCGGCAAATGTTCCCGTTCTTGATGGATCAATATCAATTAAATTGCTCCAGTAAATTGAATTGGATGCTAATGCCGCTGAATTTCCGAGAGCCATAAGAGCAAGAACTCCCGTCATGCTTCCCATTTGAGGAATTAGCAAAAAGCATAGACCCGATAACAGCAAAGACGTCATCGCCACGCTATTTCTAGAAAATCTTAAATTACCGGTGCGGGCATAAATCAAATCAGCGATTTTTCCACCCAATGGCGTGGTGAATATAGGCCCGATCCACGGAATCATCCCCAGATACGATAGGGATGACAAGTTCATGCCGTATACATCTTGCAAGTACTTTGGCGTCCACGCCAGAAGCATGAATATAATATAGCTAATACCAAAGAATCCGACCGTGTTGCACAAATAGGATGGATTCTTGAAAAAATCGTACCAATGCCCGTTTTGTTCTTGAATAGCGCCATCCTTAATTTTCAGGGATGCAGCGCCGCTTCTTATCTCAGCCAATTCCTCTTTTGATACTTTGGGGTGTTCCTCTGGCAAATTGGTAAATATTCGCGCAAAAACAATTGCCCAAATAATACCTAGGCCTCCCAAGGAAATCAGCAAAGTACGCCAATCGCTTATTGAAAGCAGGAAGACAGCAATAGGAGCTGTAATCACAGAGCCTAGTGGCGTTCCTATTAGAGTAATAGAAGACGTAAATGCACGTTCTTTCGGCGCCACCCAATTCGCCAGCGTTCTGCTCATGGAAACGAAGGAAGGTCCTTCTGCAAAACCGAATAGCACGCGGACAACAAAGAAGCCCGCCATGGCTGAACCACCAAACACGGCCACGCCGATATTGCCGGCAAACGCCGTTAAAGCCACACAAATTGACCACAATGTAACAAATGTAAGCCAAACAAAACGGGGGCCTTTTTTATCGGCTAATGCACCGCCAAACAGTCCACCGAAAATATAACCGTATCCAAAAAAACCCATTATGCTTCCCCACTGCGCCGGGGTAAGCCCAAACTCTTTTATAATATCTCGTTGCGCATATGCGAGTGCCCCCCTATCTATGTAGTTAATAATCATAATTAGTAAAACCATAAATATAACAAAGTAACGGTATTTTGTATTTTTCATAACTATTCCCCACAACATTTTTATTAAATAAGAACTGTAAAATTATTATCGCCAAATCATAAATATTCATGGCGAAAATAATTCTTACCAACGATAGAAGTAATAATAATTACTACTTAAGCGCAAATGTGGTGAGCACCAGCACATTCGGAGACAAGTCCGCGCTATTACTCACCACATCTAATTACGAGGAGAACCCGTATAGCTGCGCTGGATTATCAACGAGAATGCGGTTTCGGATTTTTTCGTCCGGAGCCCACATCGCTAACAAATCCATGATGCTCGCATCGTTTGGCTTAGCATTTTCCGGCTCGGTAGCATGCGGCCAATCACTGCCCCACACCATCCGTTCTGGCGCAGCACGGACAAGCTGAGAAGCAACCTTGCCCACGTCTAAATAGTCCGGAGCCCCTAATTTACTGTCGATATATGGTGCTGAAAGCTTGACCCAGGTCCTTCCTCCGTCAAGCAAGCGGCGAATGACCTTATAGGTGGCGCTGTTGCCCCCAAGCATTTGGCCTATCCGAGCGACGTGATCAAAAACCAGCGTTCCGCCCAAGCGATTGAAAACATCTTGGGCCTCGGCGATCTTTTCTCCCGGCATCTGAATTTGACAGTGCCACCCAAGCTCACTTACGCGCCGAGACAGAGGCTCCAGCATTTCTATGCTTGTTGCCCCAGCTTGAGCCAAGTTAAACCGAATACCGCGCACCCCACACTCGTGCATATTTATTAGATCGGAATCCGTAACTGAAGTATTGACCACCGCAATCATTCTGTAGTTTTTCGTTCCGATCTCGTTCATTATCCGAAGGTAGGTGCGGTTGTCGGTCCCATAGGTCGATGGCTGAACGAGCACACCACGAGACAATCCCAGGCGATCACGAAGGGTAAAATAGGCCTTCAGGGATGCCGGTGGCGGCTTTAGCGTCGCATAAGACGCAATCGGAAATGTCGTGTCGAAAATATGCCAGTGGCAATCCGTTGCATTGGGTGGCACTACAATTTCGGGTCTGTTGGTTCCTGAGGTCCAAAGATCCACTTCCGATTCATCGCCGGCCAGTCCGGGACAACCCGTCGTCCCCATGGCGGCGGGAGCTGTATCTGTCTTGACAACGGCACGACGCCCCATGCTATTCGTGTTCTCCATTTGACGACTCCCATGCCTCCCTTTCGCGGGACGGTTTCAAGCTCCCAATTCGAAGCCCTGCTTTTCGAGTTCGTTGTAAAGCCACGAGGGCCTGTCGACGGCGGCAACTTCGGCGATCATGGCCTGCTCGATGTCGTGTTTGGCGCGAGCCTTGGCAATAAGGGCTTCGGCCTCCGCAGCGGCGAATACGACGATGCCATCCTCGTCGCCGACAACGACGTCACCGTGATTGATGACCTGTCCACCGATTTGGACGGGAACACCGAGATAGCCGGGACCCGTCTTGTACGGGCCGCGATGACTGATCCCGCGCGCAAAACAGGGCACGGAAGAGACCTCGAAGGCGGCAGAATCCCGGATGGCGCCGTTGATGACGATTCCCGCGCAGCCATGCTTCTCGAAGAAACCGAGCATGATCTCGCCCATAATAGCGTTGTTGAGATCACCTCCAGCGTCGATCACCAGGACATGGCCGGCCCGAAACAGTGTCATGGCGTGGTAGACGAAAAGGTTGTCGCCAGGGCGCGTCTTCACAGTAAAGGCAGTTCCGACCATCTTGCCCTGGCGGTTGTACTTGTTCAGACCGACGACACCAACCAATCGGTCGATATTGTCGCTGATCAACGGGGTCGAAATCGTCTGCAGGGCCTCACGCTGAGCGGCCGGGAGAACTTCGGGAATGACGATATTGCGACTGACTTTACAAATGGGCATTTAACTCTCCTCGTTGCTTTTGAAGGCATCTTCTCGCCTTTCACACGACCCGGCGGTGTCGATTCATCTAAGTTGCACCGGCCAGCGGTACTCGCAGCGCAAGTTCGACCGAAACAAATCTGCCAGTAAGTGGTAGCGAAAAGGGTCAGTCCGCACCGCTGGATCGTCGATGCGAACAGACCGACGTCACGCGGTGATGGTCGAAGCCGGAGCGACCCGAGCACTTCGGATCAGGATCCCCAGCGCCTCAGCAACGGAGATGTCCGGGGACAAGGACAGTCCGTCGACGGCCTGACAGCTCCTGTCAAAGAGGCTCTTCACGCCCGTGGTGACGCGGTGTTCGAAACCGGCGGTTTCGAGCTGGGCCTCGGCGCTTTCCACTTCATGGAAGCGACGCGCGGCGTGGAGCACGTGCGTCCGCACGAGCATATCCAAGAATTCGGGTAGAGGAGCCTTATCGAAGTCGGCAAGATTTTCGTAGAGCTTCGCCTTAAGGCCGGCGCTTTCGGCCAGCGTAAGAGTCTCTACCGCGAGAGCCTCTAGCCCCTTCATGAAGATACTACGCAGCAGCTTGAGGGTTACCGCGTCGCCGGGCTCGCCATCTGCCAACACGCGGATTTCCGCATGCAGCGGGGCAAGCGCTTCGCCGAGAGAGGCTGCGCCAGCGCCGGCGCAGAGGAGCGGCGTCTTGGCCCCCGAGAGGGTAATCCCCCCCATGATAGCAACGTCCACGAAGCGGAGGCCGAGCGCCTGAGCTTCGGCTGCGGCAGTTCGCATGTCCACAGGGGAAGCTGTGGTGAAATCCGCGTAGATAGCACCTGGCCGCATGAAGGGAAAAGCTGCGCGGGCGGCAGCGAGAGCAGCGCCACCAGTGACGGCAGAGAGAACGATGTCGGCCTTGCCAAGCCATTCGCCGCAACCGGAACAAACGGTGATACCGGCTTCGTTGATAAGCTGCTGCGTGGCCGGCGAGAGGAAGGTCTCGCTCGCCCCGACGAATTCAATACCCGCAGCGATCATTGCGCGCGTATAGCAGCGCCCGACCTCGCCGAGCCCGATAAGGGCAACTTTCATGACAAACTCCCCGATTAGCCTTATGTGCCTTCTTTGTGCAATAAAAAGACAATCTTGCGAAATTGTCAATCAGCGCTTTTAGGCTCGCATCTGGAATATGGCTAACCAGCAACCCCATGGCCGCTCCATAGCGTTGCTAAAATGTCTTTAATATGCTGATTATGATAATATATTTATAATTTTATGGGTAAACTCCTTCCGACTAGAAACTCGAGAGCGTTCCTCCCCCGGGCTCGCTAGCCCCCTCGGAAAACGACACAAAACATTATTGTGTTATAATTGTTTATCTGACAGCCACTAAATCGCGGCCTCCGCGCTCATTGAAGCGCGCGCGGCACGACGCATGCGCGGCGGGGATGATGAGAGGTCCGTCAGATTTTCCGCAACAAGCCGGTCAAGGTTCGTGGCAACACGACCATGTCCATCGACTCGTTGAATGATTCTACCTGTGATTGTTAGAAAATTTTTTTTCCGCTGAAATCCACGCTAGCGAAAATTTTCCGTCATTCAGCGAACGGCAAATTTGCATTGTGCAGCGCTCCCTTTTGCTGGTAGCAGCGGGAATTCACGATATTTTCTGGTATGATTGTTGGTATTTGGCAGCCTCTATGACCTCTTTCTCGAAAACGGACATTTCCCGATCAAACGCCCGTTAAGGAAAAGGTTAGGAAAATTAGTCTCTTACGCAGGACACGGGTACCATAACCGGTCTCATATCTCGATGCGGATTCAGAAACATATGAAAGCAAGTGATCGCCTTTATTCCGAATTGCGCCAGCGACTCATGACGGGATACTACACACCCGGAGTGCAGTTGAAAGAACATGATATAGCGTCCGAATTCGATGTAAGTCGGACGCCGGTTCGGAATGCTCTAACACAACTTGTGGAAGAGCGACTTCTGGTGGCGGAGCCCAACCGAGGCGTATTCGTCGCCGAGTGGACGGCACAGGACGTTGGCGAGGTTTTTCGCCTGCGGCGCATGCTCGAATCTCATGGTGCCGGCCTAGCGGCACTTCATCACAGTCAGGAACAATTGAAGGAATTCAGAACAATCAATCGTCGCATGGAACAAGCCGTATCATCCGCAGATTTGAACGAACGGGCCATTAAGCGAATTCAGTTGGAGAACAACCTGCTTCACAGAGCAATTCTCCAATCCTCTAAATCTCCACGATTGATTGGAATTAGCCTTCCATTAGTCGATACACCAATGATAATTCGCTCATTCTTTCTATACAATCGATGGGAAATGGAGCAAAGTGTTATCCATCACAATCAGATCATCGACGCAATTGCATCAAAAGATTATGATTTTGCTTTCGAGGTAATGTCGTTTCATTTGCGGTCTACATATAAGATATATGCTTCGAAGCACAAATAAACGATGGGGTGATAACCTGGATCAGGAAAGCTCAGGTCCGTACTCTCTGAGCGTACACCTTGAAATAGCGACGCACCACAGCCCCTCCCTTGCCGCAGGGTGGAAACGGCAAAAACGCGCGCCTCCGGCCTCAGCAGCCTCGTCGGCTTCAGCCTAAAATTTATGCATGCTGACCTTCTTCCCGAAAATCGGCCCACGCGAGTCCATTCCCGGTCACCGCCATATGGCGACCCATTAGACTGGAGAAACCGAGGTCCGATCCTCGCTTGAAACAGGATGAAGAAGACAGACGTCAGAATCGGTCATGCTACAAAAGCACGCACGCATCACTGACCTGGCCGCACAGTTCGGAAACGGTTCTTAGCCGAGCAGGCCGCGCCGGCGGATTTCGGCCGCGACTTCGGCCGAGGCGTTCAGGGGAGGATGAGCCCGTGCCGGGCCGGGATCATTCAGGGGCCGGGCATAGCCTCGCGTGTAAAGCTCCCGGTGCAGCCTTTCATGCTTGGCTCCGGTCATGCCGGGCGGGGCGAAAATCAGCACCGGCGCTTGCGTGGCGCAGGCTTCCGAACACATGGTCATTGAATCGCCGGTAACGATGATCCGGTCCGCCAGCGCCAGGAAACCCAGATAGGGGTTGTCGCCCTCTCGCCGCCAGGGATGAAGGCAGCGGGGATCGGGCAGCAGGGATGCCAGCAGCGTCTCGATTTCGGGCGGGGTGCGGGGACTGGTGGTCACCAAAATCGATCCGCCCGTTTCGCGCAACTGGTCCACCGCGCCTGCGATCAAGGCGCGGGCTTGATCGGTGGTGAAAGGCCGGTCCTTGGTCGCACCGCCGACCACCAATGTCAGATAAGGCCGTGGCAGATGGGCCAGACGCGGCGCCCAAACCGCCGCTTCTCTGGCCAGCTTGTCCGCCGTCACGCGATGGCAGGACCCCAGCGTGCGCATGATGTTGGGACCTTCCCCACTTTTGTCATGCAACGGAATCGCGATCAGTGCGAAATCCTCGCGCCCCGGCCCGCCCGGGTCCATCAGTTGCACCAGGACCGCGCCGTGATGGCGCTTGAACCAGCGGGCCAAAGGAGCGGTGCGCCGGCCCGCGCCGATCACCAGCCGAGGCCAGGGAGGAACCAGAGCCGCGCGTGTCGAGGGCGCTATGCCGAGAAGCCCCGCCCCGCGCACCAGATTGGGCAGCTGCCCCCAGCGGTCATAGGCGACATCCAGCACGTGGAATGGTTCGCCCAGCGCTTCGGCCACACCCAGGGCCTGAGCCACATTGCCGGGGCGATGATCGGCCAGAACCAGAATCGTGCCTTGCCCCATCTGGCGTCCTCGCGCTTTTTGTCCATGGAGATGGCGGATTAGCGCTCAGCCGGACCGTGCTTGTCAACGGCGCGAATGCTTGTCTTATGTCTCCAAGAACCTTTTGAGAGTGTTGCACACGCGCGCGCTTGGCCCTATACCCGCAAGGACAAGGACGGTCCGGCCCTGGACTCAAAATCCATCGCCGAAAAGACCGCCGCCCGATTTCTAACCCCGCCCCTTGGAGACCCTCTCGATGCAATCCGCTTCGCGCACGCCGGAACAAAGGCAGGCCGGCCTGATCACCGCCCGCATTCTGCTTGAGATCGGCGCCGTCATGTTCCGGCCCGAGCAGCCCTACAAGCTCACTTCCGGCTGGCACAGCCCCGTCTATGTCGACATGCGCAAGGTTATTTCCTTCCCGCGCGCGCGGCGCAAGATCATCGAGATGGCCGCCAACTGCATCATGCAGAATGTCGGCTATGAATCGCTCGACGCGGTGGCGGGCGGCGAAACCGCCGGTATCCCTTATGCGGCGTGGATCTCCGAAGCGCTGATGACGCCGATGCTCTATGTGCGCAAGAAGCCCAAGGGGTTTGGCCGCGACGCGCAGATCGAGGGCGATCTTAAGGAAGGTTCGCGCGTGCTGCTGGTCGAGGATCTGGCCTCGGACGCAGCCAGCAAGGTGAATTTCGTCAACGCGCTGCGCACCGCCGGCGCGGTGGTGGATCACGCCTTCGTGCTGTTCTTCTATGGCGTTTTCCCGACCGCGCTCAAGACCCTGTCCGAGCTTGAAATCGACCTGCACTTCCTCGCCAATTGGTGGGACGTGTTCGACGAGGCCGAACGCGGCAATTATTTCGACAAGAAGGCGCTGGACGAGGTCCGCAATTTCCTGCACGACCCCTTGAGCTGGTCGAAGCTGCATGGCGGCCGCGACGCCTGACCACCCGAACCAAAGACCCTGCCCGCAAAAATCGGGCAGGGTCTCTGTCATTCAAGGGCAGGGACGGAAATCCATCCGCACCTCGTCATAGGACAAGGCCGCCTGCTTGGCAAAGACCGACCAGCCGCGCGTCTGGATGTCCTTCATCATCTGTTCGACCGAACGGCAGAACGGCTCCGACACCGGATGGTAGCGGAAGCGAAAGACGATGCGGGCGTTCCACATTTCCAGCCGGTGATGAGCGTCTTTGCCGAATTCCCGCAGAAACGCTCCCTCGCGCTTCGCCTTGCTGCTGGCGAAACGCACCCCCACCTGCTTATCGACCGACTCCCATAACGGCATCATCTCGAATGCGTAGGGCGGCTCGCTGCACAATCTGGCCCCTTCGCGCAGCCTAAGGCCGTAGCGGACGATTCCTTCCGCACTGAGTTCAGCGTTGGTGAAACAGCCCCTGGGCGCAGCCGGAGCTTCTCCGGCATCAAGGATCAGGACCGACACCGCAAGACAGGCCGGCAGGATGTTCTTCAAGGCCATGATCGCGACGATAAACGAAGAGGCTGCGTTCCGCCAAGTCCTTCCCCTGTCTTCGTCATCGTGAACGTCTCCGGATGACCTAGGTCCGCCGGCATAAAAAAAGCCGGGGAAAAAATCCCCGGCTCAAGTCATACAATCGGGAGTGCGTCTCACTCGAGCGCGATATTGTTTAACAAATATCGGTCCGTCAAGAGTTTTTGCGCTGCAAGGCGACAAGGGCGACCCAGCGCGCCAGCCGTCCTTACCCGCAGCACAACAGGCTTTTCCACCCAGCCGGGCTACGTTTATGCTTACCGCCCATGATCATCAACCACACCCTTTCCCCGGCCTGCAACGGCGGTTTCGGGATGCCGCGATGATTTTCCGGGCGGATTTGCACGTCCATTCTCGCTATTCGCGTGCGACCAGCCGTGATCTCGATCTCGAACGCCTGGCCTGGTGGTCGGCGCGCAAGGGTCTCGCCGTGGTCGGCACCGGCGATTGCGTCCATCCCGGCTGGCTGGCCGAAATAAAAGACAAGCTGATCCCCGCCGAGGACGGCTTGTTCCGCCTGTCGCCCGAAACCGAAACGGAACTGGCGCGCACGCTTCCTCCTTCTTGCCGCCAGTCCGTGCGCTTTATGCTGACCACCGAGATTTCGACCATCTACAAAAAGGACGGTCGCACGCGCAAGGTTCATCACGTCATCCACCTACCCAGCCTGGACGCGGCCGAAAGGTTCGCCGGGCGGCTGGCGCGGATCGGCAATATCGCCTCGGATGGACGGCCGATCCTGGGGCTCGATTCACGCGATCTTCTGGAAATTCTGTTGGACAGCAGCCCGGACGGTTTCCTTGTCCCCGCCCATATCTGGACGCCCTGGTTCGCGGTCCTGGGCTCACAATCCGGGTTCGATTCGATCCAGGATTGCTATGGCGATCTGGCCGAGCATATTTTCGCCGTCGAAACCGGATTGTCCTCGGACCCGGCCATGAATCGGCGCGTCTCCTCGCTCGACTGCTATCGCCTGGTGTCCAATTCCGACGCCCATTCGCCTTCCAAACTGGGCCGTGAGGCAACGGCTTTTTCCTGCCCGCTCTCCTTCGCCGCCATCCGGCGCGCCCTGGAACAAGGCGACGGCTATGTCGGCACGGTCGAATTCTTTCCCGAGGAAGGCAAATATCATCTGGACGGACACCGCGCCTGCGCCGTCCGGCTGGAACCTCGCGAAACCATGGCCCTGGGCGGACTGTGTCCTGTCTGCGGCAAACCGGTGACGGTGGGTGTCGCCCACCGGATCGAAATGCTGGCCGACCGCGCCGAAACGGAAATTCCAGAGCTGCCCACCGCCGGCTCCACCACCTCGCTGGTGCCCCTGCCTGAAATTCTGGCCGAAATCCTGGAAACAGGGCCGGCTTCAAAAACGGTTTCGGCAGCCTATGGCCGCACCACTGCCGCCCTAGGTCCCGAACTGACCTTGCTCGAACAAACCCCGATCGAGGACATCACCGCTTTTTCCGCCCCTCTGGGCGAGGCCCTGAGCCGGCTGCGCGCCGGCAAGATGATCCGGGAGTCCGGCTATGACGGCACTTACGGCGTCATCCGTCTGTTCGAAGAGGCGGAACGCCCCCGTCTGTGCGGCGCAGAATTATTGTCTGGCCTACCGGCAAGGCGGCGGAAAAAGACCCCGTAGCGCTCGCCTGCGTCCTCCTACCCCGAGCCAGGACCGCCTGCAGAAATTTCTCCGGGCGGCGCATCAACACCCAATTCCCTGCCCGTCCCCTCCCCCGGCCAAGCCCTGCCCGAGGGGATATTTTCACGAAATAAATAATATTGATTATCATTATCAATGATGACAAAGCTATGTCCGGAGGGCAGGACGGAATGGGTTACACACGCCGGGCATTTCTGACCATGGGGGGAGCAGCAACCCTGCTGGCGTCCGCATCCCGCCCGGTCCGAGCCGCGTTACCGGAACTGACCATATGGGGACCACCGGCCGGGCCATCGATCACCCTGATCTACGCCATCGTTTCAGGGAAGATTTCCGGAATTGCTGACAAAGTGACGTTCAAGAGTTGGCGTTCTGCGGATGAGCTTCGCGCCGGCTTGGCTTCGCGCACCATGGATCTTTTCATTCTGTCGACGCACAACGCGGCCAATCTGTTCAATCGCGGACTGGATGTCCGGTTGCTCAACGTCATGACCAATGGGCTCTTATACGTGGTTTCCAACGACGAAAAGCTCGCATCCATCCCGGAATTGCGGGGGCGGAGCGTGGCGGTTCCCTACCGCAACGACACGCCCGACATCATCTTCCACCATCTTCTCGTCCGGCACGGCCTGGACCCGGACAGGGATGTCACGCAGCATTTCACTGGATCGCCCATGGAATCGGTGCAGATGCTGCTGACGGGCCGGGTCTCCGCCATCCTTCTGCCCGAACCAGCCGTCACGGCGGCACTGATGAACGGTGCGAAAAACGGCCATCCGCTGTTTAGGGCAATCGATATCCAGAGAGCCTGGGGAGAAGCGACCGGTCTAGCGCCGATCCTGCCCCAGGCGGGGTTGGGCGTAACCGGGCGCTTCCTCGCCGCCCATCCGGCAGTGATCGACGGTTTGCAGAACGGATTGGCCGATGCCGTGGCCTTGGTCAATGCCCGGCCAGAGCAGGCTGCAGCCGATACGGCCCGGACCATGGGATTACCTGTCCCGGTGACAGCCGCCGCCATCCCCCATAGCAATCTGGTGGCGACTCGCGCTGCGGCAGCGCGTCCGGCGCTGGAGGCGGTCTATACCACTCTCGCCGACTATGATGCCGGCATTATCGGAGGGGCGCTTCCTCCTCCAGCGTTCTATTTGTGATGGAACGGCCATGAACGGAACGGTGCGCGGTCGGCTCAGACGGCTTGGCCGTTTTCTCCGGTCCGGCTGGGCGGGGCTGTTGGGTTTGGCCCTATTCGCCACCCTGTGGCAGGCCGGCAGCGAAGCCTATGGCGATTTCATCCTGCCCTCTCCCCTGGCCACTCTCGCCTCATGCCGGGTGCTGCTGAACGATTCCGAAAACTGGCATCTTATATTTCAGACCATCCTGCGCGCGCTGGAAGGCTATGCCCTGGCCCTGGCGGCAGGAGTTTCCGTCGGGCTAGCGGCAGGATATTTCCCCACCATTCTGCGCGCCCTTCGTCCCATCCTGACCATACTGATCGGCGTGCCGCCCATCGCCTGGATCGTCCTGACCATGATCTGGTTCGGCTCAAGCGACGGCACCGTGATCATCACCGTAACGATTGCGACAACACCGCTGATCCTGATCAGCACCGCCGAAGGCGTCCTGACCCGCGATCCCCGGTTGGACGCGATGGCTCAATCCTTCGGCGCAGGCCCTTTGTTCCGCCTTTACACCATCGGACTGCGACAGGTCGCCGCCTTCCTGTTTCCGGTCTTAAGCGTAACCCTCGGCTCTGCGGTCAAGATCGCCGTCATGGCCGAACTTCTGTCCAATATCGGCGGCATCGGCGGCGCTCTGGCGATGGCGCGCTCCAATCTGGATGTCGCCGGCGCATTGGCCTGGGTCCTGATTGCGGTTGCTTGCCTGATCCTGTTGGAATATCTGCTTTTGCGCCCGATTCAGACTGAATTCGACCGTTGGCGCGGAGCCGCCCGTTCCGGCGGAATGAACCGATGATGGAAGAGCCATCCCCGCGCCTTTTATCCGAGGATTGGTCGAAAATCCGTAAGGCGAGCATGTTCGCCTCGATGCGAGAGGAGGATTTCCGCCGGATCGCCGCCAATCCCCGTTGCGAGATTTACCGCAAAGGCCAGACCCTGTTTTTTGAAGGTGAGGAAGCCCGGGCATTCTATCTGGTCCTTGAAGGCTGGGTCCTGCTGTCGCGCGACAAAAGCGACGGCACGCGCACGGTTATCAAGCTTCTGGGCCCCGGCGAATCCTTCGCCGAGGCACTGGTCGGCGAAACCGATCACTACCCCGTCAGCGCCGAAGCCGCCGCCGGACTCCGGGTCGCCTGTTTCGATTGTGCGGCCTTCCGCGCCTTGATGATGGCCGATCCAAGTCTGAGCCTGAGCATGATCGCCGCGACCTTCCGACAGATGCGCCAGCTTCTAGACCAGATCGAACATCTGAAAAGCTGGCCGGCTGAACGCCGGGTGGCGAAGCTGCTGCTGGATATCTGTGGCAACGCCGGCCCTGGACGCCATAGCTTCACTTTGCCGGTCGAGCAGACCTTATTGGCCGCGCGGCTGTCCATCTCCCCGCCCACATTCTCCCGTATCTTGAAAAAACTCGGCCATCTGGGGGTCGAGGCGAAATATGGCCGCATCACCATCCACGATATGGAGAGCCTCGCCGCCTTCGCCGCCGAAACGAAGGATTAATTTTTTCCCCGACTTGCCCCAGATCAATACGCCGCTGACAACCGCCCCTATTATGCGAATGATTTTCATTATCATATTTGGGGGGCTTTCATGGTACCGAGCGGCGGGATTCACGTCAGGGCCGTCCTTACGGGGGCGTCTCTGGCCGTTCTGATTTCATCTGGGGCGCTGGGCCAGTCAGCCACGCCGGGTTCGACGATCCGCCTTGCCCCTGTCATCGTCCAAGGCAGCGCCCTGTCCGCCGAGGAAGAAGCGCGTAAACGGCTCGAAGCCATTCCCGGCGGCACCGCCCTGGTATCCGCCAGCGATCTCGAAGCCAAGGCCAATCTGACCGCCGGCGACGCCCTGTCCAATGTGCCGGGCATCGTCGTACAGACATTCTTCGGCGGCAACGACCAGCCGCGCATCCAGATCAGGGGCTCAGGGCTGCAGCAGAATCCGTCCCAGCGCGGCATCCTGATCCTGCAAGACGGCCTGCCCATCAATCAGGCGGATGGGTCCTACATCGTCAGCCTCGCCGATTTCAGGCAGGCCGAGGCGATCGAAATCTATCGCGGCTACACCGCCAACCGTTTGGGGGCAACCACATTGGGCGGCGCGCTCAATCTCATTTCCCCCACCGGATCGTCGAACCCAGGCAGCGTCGTCGGCCTGGAAGGCGGCAGTTTCGGGCAGATCAACACCACCCTGCAAACGGGAGGCAAATCCGGCAATCTCGACGGGCTGGTCCAGTTCAGCAGCGCCAATCGCAGCGGCTATCGCGACTATAACGATTCCGAGCGGCTCAATTTCAACGCCAATGTCGGCGCCGAGCTGAATGACGCTGTTACCACCCGTTTCTTCGCCGGTTATACAGATCTCGATTTCGACGTCGCCGGACCGGTACCCAAAAGCTGGCTGAAAGAGCGTTCCAGGGAATCCTATACCGGCCCCAACACGGCCCTGGGACAGGGCGCGGGGCCCAACGTGCTCCGCGACCGGCCGCACCGCGAGACCACCCAGTTCCGCATCGGCAACCGCACCTCGGCCACTTATGGCGCGCATCTCCTTGACGCCGCGCTGGGTTATGCCAGGACCGAGGATTCCTTCCGTTATCCCATTTCGACCGGAGTCCAGGACACCGACAGCGACGATCTGACACTGGTGCTGCGCTATGCCTATGCCCCCGACGCGAGCCAGCCTCTACCCTTGTTCGACAGCAGCGTACGCTATGTCGTCGGCTCGGCCGACCGGCGCTATTATCTGAACAAGAGAGGCACCAAGGGCGCGCTGTTCGGCAAGAACGACCTCGATTCAACGACCCTGTCCGCCAATACCGGCTTCAACCTGCCGCTGGCGGAACGGATCACCCTGTCGCCGGCCCTGACCGCGTCCTATGCCAGCCGCGACAATGACGATCGCTACGGTTCGGCGACTCGGCCCACCTACAACGCGGTCAGCGGCGCCAATGGCGTCGCCGCCGCTGTCGACACCGGCTATTCGCGCGACTATAGCGCCCTTAGCCCCAGCTTAGGTTTGTCCTGGCGTCCGAACGACCGGCATATGGTCTTCGGCGCGGTCAGCCGCAATTTCGAGCCGCCGACCCATGACGATCTGCTCGCCACCAAGGGCGGCACGCCGAATTCCAGCCCGACCGGCTTTACCACCACCGATCTCGACGCCCAGACCGGAACCACGGTGGAGATCGGCTGGCGCGGCAAGGCGGGAATCGTCGATTTCGACGCCGGCACCTATTATTCCTGGATCGAAGACGAGATCCTGAGCCTGCGCGACGCTACCGGCGTATCCTTGGGTGCGGTGAACGCCGACAAGACCCGGCATTTCGGCATCGAGATCGGCGGCACGGCGCGGCTGGCCGATGATCTGTCGCTGCGCCTGGCCTACAGCTTCCAGGATTTCCGTTTCCATGACGATCCGGTGCGCGGCGACAATTATCTGGCCGGGGCGCCGCGCCATTTGATCAATAGCGTGGTCCATTACGACATCACCCCGCGCCTGTTCGTCGAAACCGAGGT
>JAYFRE010000092.1:0-41239 GCA_034926235.1 Rhodospirillaceae bacterium | reverse complement strand
CGTCGGCCTCGGCATTGCAGCTTATTCCCGCCGCATCCGGCAGTGCGGCATAACGGTTGGTTTGGACCATCCGTGCGGCGGCGACCCGGGCCGCGATTTCGGCTGACCCTTCCGCCGGCGGCGGCAGGGACAGATCGGCGGGATTGACCGCCGGAACTTCGACATGCAGATCGATACGGTCGAACAGCGGGCCCGAAATCCGCGACAGATAATCGGCCCCACAAGACGGGGCGCGGGAACAGGCTTGCCCCGGATCGTCGAGATAGCCGCATTTGCACGGATTCATCGCCGCGACGAGCTGTACCCGGGCGGGATAGGCGACATGCGCATTGGCGCGCGCGACCACGGCGCGGCCCGATTCCAGCGGCTGGCGCAGGGCCTCCAGCACGGTGCGCTGGAATTCCGGCAACTCGTCCAGGAACAGCACGCCTTTATGCGCCAGCGACACTTCGCCGGGCCGGGCGCGCGCGCCGCCGCCGATCATCGCCGCCATCGATGCTGAATGATGCGGATCACGGAAAGGACGGGCTTTCAGCAGCCGTCCGCCATCCAGCAAACCGGCGACGGAATGGATCATGCCCACCTCCAGCGCCTCGGCGGGAGACAAAGGCGGCAGCAAACCGGGCAATCGCGCGGCCAGCATCGATTTTCCCGACCCCGGCGGACCGATCATCAACAAATTGTGGCCGCCGGCGGCGGCCACTTCCAAAGCCCGTTTGGCGCTTTCCTGACCCTTGATATCTTTGAGATCGAGCCGGGAAATCTCCGGCGGGGCCAGTTCGGGCCGAGGGGGCAGCAGAATCGATCCGCCTTTGAAATGATTGATCAGGGCGAGAAGAGAGGCCGGGGCCAGGACCTGTCCGCCCGACCAGGCGGCTTCGCCGCCTTGAGCGGCGGGACAGATGATGCCGCGATCCTCGGCGCTGGCGGCGATCGAAGCGGCCAGCACGCCGGTCACGGGGGCCAGGGAACCGTCCAGCCCAAGCTCGCCCAGCGCGGTAAATCCGGCGATCTCATCGCCGGGCAGCAGCCCCATCGCCACCAAAAGCGCCATGGCGATCGGCAGGTCGAAATGGCTGCCTTCCTTTTGCAGATCGGCGGGAGCGAGATTGACGGTGATGCGTTTGGCCGGCAGGGAAAGCCCCAGTGCGGTCAGGGCGGCGCGGACGCGTTCGCGGCTCTCTGCCACCGCTTTATCGGGCAGACCGACCAGGGTAAAGGCCGGCAGACCGTTGGCGAGCTGGGCCTGAACCTCGATCGGCAGGCAGTCTATGCCCTGAAAAGCGACGGTGAAAACCCGAGCGATCATTGGCGTCCTCCCCCGTTGGAGCCGCGCCAACTATAGCCGCCCTGTGGATCGCCGTTAAGACGGAACCGCTGCAGATTGGGAATCGTCCTCGGCTTTCCGGCGCAGGCTGTCGCTGCGCAACTGGCCGCAAGCGGCCAGAATATCGGTGCCGCGCGGTTGACGGACCGGCGCGGAATAGCCGGCTTCGAACAAATAGTCCGAAAAACGCTGCACCGCCGCCGCCGATGGGCGCTCGAAGGGTGATCCCGGCCATTCATTGAAGGGGATCAGATTGAATTTAGCCGGGATTCCCGAAACCAGCCGCACCAGCGCGTGGGCGTCGGCCAGGCTGTCATTGACGTCCTTCAGCAAGAGATATTCAAAGGTAATGCGCCGGGCATTGCTGGCCGGATAGTCGCGCAAGGCGGCGAACAGCTCGGCCAAGGGGTAGGTCCGGTTGATGGGCATGATGCGGTCGCGGATCTCGTCGGTCACTGCATGCAGGGAAATGGCCAGATTGACCGACGATTCCCGGCCCAGACGGCGGATCATCGGTGCGACGCCCGAGGTCGAAAGAGTGATCCGGCGTCGCGACAAAGCAATGCCGGAGCCATCCATGATGATGGCCAGCGCTTTTATTACGTTATCGTAATTAAGCAGCGGCTCGCCCATGCCCATCATGACGACGTTCGACAGCAAACGTCCGCCATCGCTGGGGCTGGGCCATTCGCCGAAGGAATCGCGCGCCAGCATAAACTGGCCGACGATTTCGGCTGCCGTCAGATTGCGGACCAGGGCCTGGGTGCCGGTATGGCAGAAACGGCAGGTCATGGGACAGCCGATCTGGGAGGAAATGCAAACCGCGCCCCGGTCGTCCTCGGGGATATAGACGGTCTCGACCTCGTTGCCGTCATCGAAGCCGACCAGCCATTTGCGGGTGCCATCGACGGAGATCTGTTCGCGCACCGGCTTGGGTCGGTGGACGACGTAACTGTCCGCCAGCTTTTCGCGCAACGGTTTGGCCAGGGTCGTCATCGTCGCGAAGTCGGTTTCGCCGCGATGATAGATCCAGTGCCAAAGCTGCTTGGCGCGGAACGGCTTTTCGCCGATCGCGGCCATCGCCTCGATCAATTCGGGTTCGGACAGGCCGACAAGGTTGGGACGGGGATCGTTCATGACCGTTTCATATGGACGGAAGGGAGGGGCGGAACAAGAGGCATGACGCCCCTCTCTTGCGCATGATTCGGCCTATTTCACGCCGCAAGCCTTGCCGATTTCGGCGAAAGCCTGGGAAAAGCCCACCAGGGAATAGGTATCGGACAAGGCCGCGCCTTTGGCCGGCGTGGTCGAAACGATCATTTCGCGGCCCTTTGCCATCGCTTGGAGCACGGCGCTGTCGTTGCGTGCCCAGGCGGTATCGCCGGAAGTGAACATCTCAAAGCGCGCGCCGCCGATATCCACCTCCGCCGCGCCGTCCTTGCGTAAATCGACCCCGGAGGCGGCGCTAAGCACGCCGAAGGATTTATCGCGCGGGCGGTGGGTGACCGACAGATAGGCTGCGCCCCGGCCTTTCGGCGCGCCCAGGCTGCGCTTGGGCTGCGTGGTGGCATAGCAGACGACGCCGGTTTTGCCGGCATAGGAAAAGGCTTCCCAATCGGCGAACTGACCCAACCGTTTGACGGCTTGGGCATCAGCCGGAGCGGTGGCGGCCATGACCGCCAGGACGGCCACACCGGCCGCCGCGACTATTTTTCCGAACATCATGAAACACCGGGACGGTGACGAAAAAAGTGAGTTCTTCTGCATATCGCTTCGATCCTTGTCAACGCCAAACCCCGGTGGGCTAGGGTTCGATGGTGAACATCTCGGAAAAACGGGTCAGTTCGATCAGTTTCAAAACCTGCCCTTGCGCGCCGCGCAGGATCACCTTGCAGCCGGCGAGCCGTTCGTCGCCGCGCAACAGCAGCAGCATGCCGAGCGCGCTGGAATCGATGAACGGGACTTCGGCGAGATCGATGACAAGCTCTGACTGTTCGTTCAGCCCCGAAAGTTCGGACAGCGCCTGGTGGAAAGCGGTCCGGTCGGCATGCGTGAAACGGTCGGAAAAATGAATGACGGACCCCGATGAGTCGGCGGAGATGGCATAGTGCAAGGAATCTGGCCTCGTTTTTCAGGCGGGACGGTGTCGGATAATGCGCTCATCCGGCACGGCGCCGCAAGTCTGTGGGGGGGCAGAATGGGGCGGGGTTTCTGTTTCGAACGGCGTCAGAAGCGGATGCCGAGACCGACACCGAACAGGACCTCGTTCCGTCGTCCGCCATCGGGCAATCCATCCGAGGACTGCCGGGCTCCCGCTTTTCCGGCCACCGACAGGTTCGGGGTGAAGGCATGATTCACGGCCACGGTTAAATCGACGTCGGAACGGTCTGGGTCCGAGACCTCCAGGCCAAGCCGGTTGGCAGGGGTAAGACTGAAACGACCGCCGCCCAAGCCTGTATCGATACGGACGCCGTAGCGGGTGCCGGCCTCGCCCGGAGGCGCTCCGGTCCACGCCGTCATGCTGACGCCCAGGCCACCCATCGTCAACGGGCGCAGGCCGGTGTCGAGGTGAAGATCGCCGCCCGACCAGGACAGATAGCCGCCCAGGCGGAGCCCTTGCACGGAATCGCTGCCGACCGCCGCCAGGGGCGATTCGGAAACCGGGCCGACGCCAAAGGAGACTCCATTGCGGTCATGCACGGCCAACCGTTGAGCCATGCCGCCCAAGGACAAATGCGTTGGCGCGAAAAAAGGTGTGGACGCGGATTCGGACAGGGGCGGAACGCGGTTAGACGTTTCCCCTGCGACCGAGAGGCTGGCCGCCGAACAGAAGGCTAAAGTCAATCCGGTCAGGAATAAGAGCCGCATGACACGCTCCTGACGCACTCCTCATCATGATTACATCATACTACCGATTCGGGTGGAAAAGAACACCACCCATACTCGGATGGTTCTCGTCGCGTTAAAGACCGCGCATATCTTTCCAGTCGCGCACGCGTCTTTTGGCCGCAGGAAGCTGGGAAGCCGGCAATTGGGCTGTGACTTCCTTCAGCGCATCTTCGGCTTCGGCGCCCCGCTCTGCGGCGAGACTAAGATAGAGATAAGCGCGCCCAGGGTTCTGCGCCAGTCCTGCCAGCCCATCCTTGTAGAGAAGACCGAGATCGAAGAGCGCCTCGGGCAATCCCTGATCGGCGGCCCGGAACAGATAGGATACGGCCAGATTGGTGTCCAGCGGAGCGTCGATTCCGTCCATATGGGCCGTGGCCAAAGCGTATTCCGCCGGTGCATAGTCTTGCCGGGCGGCGCGTTCCAGCCAGTTCATCGCCTGGATGACGGTCCGGGACGGACCATGACCCAGAACGGTTTCGGGCGTGCGGTTCAGCAGCAGCAGCGCCATTCGGTAGGCGCCTTCGGCGCTGCCCTGGCGTGCGGCGCGCGCGAACCATTGGGCGGCGTCGTCCTCGTCCTTGGCTACGCCGAGACCCTTCTGACGCAGGATGGCGAAGGCAAGCTGGGCGGGAACGAAATTCCGTTCGGCGGCGGCCCGGAACCAGCCAGCGGCAGCTTCCTCGTTCTTGGCTACGCCGCGCCCGTCGCGGTAAAGCTGGCCCAAAGCGAACATGGCCGGGGCGACGCCGGCCTGAGCCGCTTTTTCGTACCACTCTGCCGCTTCGGTCGGATTTTTAGGCGCGCCCTCGCCCCGTTCCAGCATGCGTCCCAACTGATGATGGGCGCGGGGCAGGCCCTGTTCGGCCGCCTTGCGGAACCAGCGTACCGCCTGGGCGGGATCGGTGGGAACGCCCAATCCGTCGCGGTAGACAATACCAAGTTCATAGGCCGCCTCGGCTTCTCCGGCTCGTGCGGCGGCGGTCAACTCCTTGATATCGTGCGGGGCCGTCGCGTCGGCGGAAGCCTCTGCGGCGGCGAGCGAGGGGACGCCCAGGGAAAGGGCGGCGGCGAAAGCGGCGACGTAAAGACGTGGCGCGAACATGAAAAGCCCTTGTAAACGGCGAAAGCGGCGCATATTCCCATGCCCCGCGCGCCATTGCAACGCGCGCCAAATGCAAGGCAGGGGTCTCTGCCGCTTGGCGCAGGCGGCAAGTCGCGCTACCTATTGACGATAGTCATCCGTCACTTTGTCGTTCCTGGGGACGCATCATGCTTTATCGCCATACCACGCCCCCCACGCTGGCGGACATCGAAGCCATCGCCGTCGAAGAGCTTGGGCGTGTGCCGGAAGAGTTGCGCCGTCATGTCGGCGACGTCGTGATTCTTGTCGAAGAATTTCCGGACGAGGAAACCGGAGAGGAAATGGATCTGGAATCACCCTTCGATCTGCTTGGGCTTTACCGGGGGGTGGCGTTGCCGGACCAGAGCTTTTTGGATGTGCGGACCGGGCCGGACATGATCTTCCTCTATCGTCGTCCGCTCCTGGATTATTGGTGCGAGGAAGGTGAGGATTTGAGGGTTCTGGTCCGTCATGTCCTGATTCACGAGATCGGGCATCATTTCGGTTTTTCCGACGACGACATGGAACGGATCGAAAATGGTTGAGCGGCGGGTATTGCACCCCCGTCAAATCGCTTTGCGGTAGAGTTTCCGTGTGAGATCGGCCATGGTAAAAATAGCCGCGGAGCCGGAGGACATCATGTTCACCGAAACCGCTCATGATCAGACAGGGGAACCGGGACGGATAATGGCGGAAGCACCCACCGGAAGCGCGCCAGGACCCACGGCTGAAGAAAGTGGCCGGGAGTGGCCGCATGTCGTTTTCCACCATCCCTTTTTCACCAAACTCGAAAATGTGCATTTCCGTCTTTCCGGTCCGGAGAACGAACCGGTGATGGTCGTTCACTTCAACGAAAACGAGATTTTGTTGCCGTTCGGCGGCATCAAGCGCGAATTGCAGCTGGCCGACGATGACCCCGACGCCAAGATGCTCGATCTGCTGGCTCGGAGTTTGAAATACGTCAAAGGATTGCAAATGGGCGATCCGGTCCCGCGCGAGGTGCTGACGCGCGAGGCGTCATGGACGTTGTCCGAACGCCACGTCACCATCGCCTATCAGCGCATCGGTCTTCAACTCGCCAATTGGATGGCGGGGGGCGGCGACGTGGTGTCCGACCCCGAACAGCTCTTGCAACTGGCCGAAGACCCCAAGATCAAAAAGCTCATCAACGAGGCTTTCGGCCAAGCCGCCGAAAGCCTGGGTCTGGGCCGGGATCACAAGGAAGAAGTCATCCACCACGTCAAGACCCTGGCGCATGAACTAGCTTATATCGAGGCGTTGCGGGACCGTTTCCGTCACATTCTGATGATGGAGGATAAGGTCATCCAGTTCCGTCATCTGTTCGGACGCGAACGCTCGGTATGGGAAATCGCCGATCAGTTGGCCCGGCTGATGGCCAAGGCCATCACCGATTTCAGGAACCAGTTCGAGGAAATCGACGCTCAAACCGGCGAAATCATCGCGGTGCTCAAAAATCTGGACAATCAGATCGCTTATATCCGCGACCGGCGTGACGATCTGCACATCCGCTTGATGGCCTGGGACGATATTTTGCAGGAATGGGACAGGGTGACGGTGAAGCTTGGACCGGACAAACCGGATTTGCTGCGCCGCGCGTATAAGTTTCTGGCCCCGCGCTACATGATGGTGAGCGAATGGGTGTTGATGACCAAACTGGGCGGTCCCAGGGTCTCCGTGGACGGCACACCCAAGAACGCCATGCTCTGGTGACGGGCGCGGCGCGTGTGGCGCTGTTCGGATTTCTGTGCGCCATATCCGCTTTCGCTTTCGCCAAGCCGCCGCTCGATTATCAGCCCTTTCCTCCCGATCCGCCCCCGTCGGGCAAGCTGGATCCGGTCGGACCCCGGACATTGCGTGGCGATATTTCCCCGCCCCTGGTGGGACCGGGGCCCTATTTCCGCCTGCCGTTGGTCGATGAAAGCGCCTGGGTGGTGGTGGAAACGCGATCGACACCGTTCTGGCAGGCGGGAAAATTGGACCCCGTCCTGACCAATGCCTGCCGTCTCCGCGAGTTCGTCAGCGCGACACCCAACCGGCTTGTCGCGCGGTTCAACGGCGAAAAAGGCCGGGGTTTCCTGCAAATGATTCCGGTCGGCTATCGGTTTCTGCTGATCGATCCACGCGGTTTTTCGACGCCGGAAGAAATCTATTATTTCCGCGATAGCGGACTTCCGACCTGTCAGGTCTGGGTGGCGGGGCGGGTCGTGATCCGCCGGCTGGATCCTGTCCGGGGTACTTCCCTGCCCAAACCAGATCCCAACGCCTTGGCCAAGCGTCTTGCCGAAATTCGATCTTGGCCAAAATGACCGCGCGGGCAGGATTGCCGGGACTTGCCGATCATCCGGGAAAGTCGGAGGATTGGTGCGGTCATGGCGAGGATGCGGGGATGGTGATGAACGGTTCGGGATGCGCCCGTGCGGACGGCGCGGCGGAAAGCGATGTCCTGTCGAGCCGATGGACTCCCCTACCGCTTGCCGATGTCTTGGCGCTGGTCGAAGAACGCTATGGATTGTCCGGGACGTTGGACCGGCTGTCGAGCGAACGGGACGAAACCTTCAAAATCACGGTGGCAAACGGGCGTTCCTATACCCTGAAGATCGCCAATCCTGCCGAAAACCCGGATATATTACGGTTCCAGAACGATGTCTTGCGGCATCTGGCCGCTGCTGCCCCCGCCGTGCCGGTGCCGCGTCTCGTTCCCGACCGGGACGGAGAGGAGTCCTTTTGCCTGAACGGCGCGGGTGGCGCACCACGGATCGTCCGGCTGCTGACGTATCTCGACGGGGATCTTTTGCGCGGGATGCCGGGTTCCATCGCCCGCAACCGGAATCTGGGGCATGCGCTCGCCGTCTTGGGCTTGGGGCTGCGCTCGTTCGAACGGCGTCCTCCGGGAGGAAAGCTGCTGTGGGACATCTCGCACAGCCTTGATCTCGCGCCGCTTGTTCGGCATGTCGCACCCGAAAGGCGGCCGTTTGTCCTGGCCGCGCTAGATGCCTTTGCGCGCAGCGTGCCCGGGGTTGCGCCGGGGCTGAGACATCAGCTCATCCATAACGATTTCAACCCGCACAATATCGTCATCGATCCGGCGGATCCCGACCGGATCGCGGGCATCATCGATTTCGGCGATATGGTTCATGCACCGCTGGTGAACGATCTGGCCGTCGCGCTGGCCTATCACCTGTCCGGCGAGGATTGGACGGCTCTATGCGGCGCGATTGTCGAGGGCTATCAGGCGGTGGCGCCGCTGGAGCCGCAAGAAATCGCGCTGCTGCCAATATTGGTCCGCTCTCGGCTGGCGATGACGGTCGTCATTACCGAATGGCGCGCCGCCAGTCGCCCCGAAGACAAGGATTATATCCTGCGCAATCACAAATCGGCCTGGATCGGGCTGCAACGGCTTTCCGGGCCGGCCGGCGATGCGTTCCGGCGGCTTCTTTCAGACAAAAGCGAGGCATGACGGCATGTCGATGGTCAATGCATTCTCGGCCGAGGATTTCGCGCGGCTCGGCGCCGAGGAACAGGCTCTGATCGCCCGCCGCGAGCGGGTGCTTGGACCGGCCTACCGGTTGTTCTACGAACGGCCCCTGCATATCGTCCGGGGCGAAGGCGTCTGGCTGATCGACGCCAAGGGCGAACGCTATCTGGATGCTTACAACAATGTCGCCTCGATGGGGCATTGCCATCCGCGCGTCGTCGAGGCGATCGCCCGGCAGACCGGCACCTTGAACACCCATACCCGTTATCTGCATGACGGCATCGTCGATTATGCCGAGCGTCTGGTGGCGACGTTCCCCTCTCCTTTGAGCCAGGTCATGTTCACCTGCACGGGCAGCGAGGCGAACGACCTTGCTTTCCGGATCGCCCGGCAGGTCACCGGGGGGGCTGGCGTCATCGTCACCAGCCTCGCCTATCACGGCCTTACCGGCGCGGTTGCCGCGTTTTCACCGTCTCTGGGCACTTTCGTTGATCTGGGTTTGCATGTTCGCACCGTTCCGGCCCCGGATTCCTACCGGACCCGGCCCGAAGACATGCCGCACACGCTGGGGCGCGATGTCCGCGCGGCGATTGCCGATATGAAGCGGCACGGCATCAAGCCGGCGATGCTGATCATGGATACGATCTTTTCCAGCGATGGCATTTTCGCTCATCCCGCCGGCTTCCTGAAACCGGCGGTGGATGCGATCCATGAGGCAGGCGGGCTATTCGTTGCCGACGAGGTTCAGCCGGGGTTCGGCCGGACCGGCGATGCGATGTGGGGTTTTCTGCGCCACGGCGTCGAACCCGACATGGTGACGATCGGCAAGCCGATGGCGAATGGCTATCCGATGGCGGCTGTGATCCTAAAGCCTGAAATAATCGCCGAATTCGGCCGGCAAGCGCGCTATTTCAACACCTTCGGCGGCAATCCGGTCGCCGCTGCCGCTGCAGGGGCGGTTCTTGACATCATCCGTGACGAGGATTTGCAGCAAAACGCGGCGGAGGTCGGAACCTATCTCATGCAGGGGCTGAAAGCGCTGGCGGCGGGGGATTCGCGCATCGGCGACGTCCGAGGTGCGGGGCTGTTTATCGGCGTCGAAATCGTTTCGGACTCGGATCAAAAGACGCCGGACGCCGCCTTGACCTCCCGGTTGGTGAACGGGCTGCGCGAACGGCATGTGCTGATTAGCGCATCCGGGCCTTTCGCCAATGTGCTGAAAATCCGTCCGCCGCTGGTCTTTTCGTGCGCGGACGCCGACATAGTGCTGGCCGCCTTGGCGGAAACGCTTCGGCACGCGTGAGGAGAGATGCGCTGCCGGCTCGGGTCAGCGCCGCCGGCACCCGGCGGCGCTGAAGGCTGCGAACAGTACGAGCAGGCTGGACAGACCTAGATTGGCCCCGGCCAGAGAGACGCCGAACAGCTCGAACGGCACATCGTCGCAGCGCACGGGTAGCGGTTGGGACAAGGATTGCAGCAAGGCGTCGGGCGAATCGGGCAGAGCTGCGCCGGTTCCGGAGCAGCCCGAGAACCCGGCCCACCAGAAATTTTCGATTCCGACCTGATAGACGGCAATACCGGCATTGACGGCGAACAGCACCGCGCACAACCCGATCAGGATGCCGCGCGTCCCTGGATTGCGCGTACGCAAAGCCAGTAGGGCCAACAGAATCGAAATGGCGTAGGGAATACGCTGATAGAGGCAAAGGATGCAGGGTCTAAGACCGAAACCATATTGCGCCAGGAAAGCGCTGCCGAGAGCCGCGATGCAGGCCAACAGGATCAGAAGGGGCGCATGCCGGGACAAGGTGCACATGACCGCTCTCAAAAGAATTTGAGGATGGCGAAACCGCCGACCAAAGCTATGGCGCAGCCCGTAGTCACCAGGGTCAACCGTTTTTCGATGAAATCGCGGATCGTTTCCCCATAGCGCCATAAAAGGGCAGCGACCAGAAAGAAGCGCATGGCGCGCGAACCGATCGAGGCCAGAGTAAAGACCAAGGGATCGAGATGGGCGACGCCGGCGGCGATGGTCACCAGCTTGTAAGGGATCGGGGTCATTCCTTTAAGCAACACGATCCACGCGCCATAATCGGTGAAGCTTTTATGAAACGCATCGAATTCGGGGCCGAGGTGATAAAGATCAATCACCGTCTGACCGACTGTTTCATACAGATAAAAACCGATCGCATAGCCGAGCCAGCCGCCCAGCACCGAAGATACCGTCGCCAGGGCGGCGTAAAGCCAGGCCCGCTTCGGATTGGCCAGCACCATCGGCACCAGCATGACATCGGGCGGAATGGGAAAGACCGAGCTTTCAGCGAACGAAACCAGCGCCAGCCACAGGGGGGCCCAGCGGTGGGCCGCCGCGCGCATCAACCAGGCATAAAGACGCTTGAGCATGGGCGGATATTTCCGGCGGGCGAGAAGAACCGGGAAAGATAAGCGTTTTTGCGGTCCAAAAAGCAAGTCCGACGGGATGTTTTTTCTCAAGGCCGCATTTTTGCGCTATTCGGTGCGCGCGGAGGGATTGACCGCGGCCAAGGCTTCGCTATGATCGCCCCCCTACCTCCCGGTGCCCCAGTGGCGGAATGGTAGACGCGGCAGACTCAAAATCTGTTGCCGGCAACGGCGTGTTGGTTCGAGTCCGACCTGGGGCACCATTAAAATTTCGACAGACGACAGGGCGGCATCAGCTGCCCTTTATTTTTGTCCCGAGCCATGGGCAGGCCCATGGGGCGTCCCCGTGTCGTTCATTCAGCCGATGGCGGCGAGGCAATCCAGTATGGAGGGGGCATGGGCGAACAGGCACAGATCAGGCCACTATCGCCGGAGGATTATCCCGCGGTGGGCCGCATCTCTTTTTGCGCTGTCCATGAAGGTGCGAGAAGCGCCTATAGCTATGAGCAACGGCTTGCGTGGGGTGGCGAAGCGACCGACCTCGATCAATGGAAGAAGCGGGTCGAAACGCTTACCGGCTTTGTTGCCGAACGAGATAATGAGCCCATCGGTTTCATCACCATCGATCATACGGGATATATCGATCTCGCCTTTGTTCTGCCCTCGGAAACCAGACGAGGTGTGGGTCGCGCGTTATTGAATGCAGCCGAACGGTGGGCTTCGGCCAACGGCGCAACCCGGTTCACGACCGAAGCGAGTTTGATCGCGCGCCCCTTTTTCGAGAAAAACGGCTGGTCGGTGCTGGAAGAAGAAAGCGTTTCCCGTAACGGCGTGATCTTGAACCGCTTCAAGATGCAGAAAACCCGGACCTAAGCCGATCCGGGGATAAGGATGCGCCCCGAATTGTCCTGGGGGCCTGCCGGAAGGGGCGGAAAGGGTGTAGAGTATCCCTCTTCTTGAACAAATATCGCATATCCCATGTTCCCGATCTCGCATGGCCCCAGCCGTTTTTGGATGGAAATAAGGTGTGTTTCGTGACCCGGTTCCGGTTGGCGGGCTTGTGGATTCTGCTGGCGGCGCTGTCCTTTTTGTCCGCCTGGGGCATGGAACGGTTGTCCGTACCGGCGCCTTTTTTGCTGGGACCGATGCTGGTGGCGATTCTGTTCGGCGTTGCCGGCGCAGGGCTTGGCCTGCCGCGTCAGGCGTTCTGGTGTTCGCAGGCGGTCATCGGCTGTCAGGTCGCCCATGCCGTCACCGGCGCGGTTCTCTTGTCCATTTTGGCCGACTGGCCGGCGATGCTGGGGGTGGTGGCGGCGACGCTGCTGGCCGCGGCAATCGTCGGTTGGGGGCTGGCGCGTTTCGGCAGTCTGAGCGGACCGACCGCCGCCTGGGGTTCGGCTCCTGGCGCTGCCGCCGCGATGGTGGCGATGTCGGGCGAATTCGGTGCGGACGCCCGGCTGGTGGCATTCATGCAATATCTGCGGCTGTTTCTGGTGGTGGCGACGGCGTCGCTGGCCGCGGGGCTGATCGGCGTCGGAACGCCTCAGCTTCCGTCCGCCTCGGTGGAAACGGGTTCGCTGGCGGCGATCATGGGGACTCTGGCCGTGGCCGCTGCCGGCGTTCTGATCGCACGGCGTTTCAAAGTGCCGGCTGGCGGCATGCTGGTGCCGATGGTGCTGGGCGCTGCGCTGAAAAGCGCCGGAATCCTCGACATGGCCCTGCCCGGCCCGGTTCCGGCCTTGGCCTATGCCCTGCTCGGCTGTCATATCGGCTTGCAGTTCGACCGGGCGGCGATTCTGCATGCTTTGCGGGTTCTGCCGCAGATGGCGCTGGGGATCGGCCTGCTGATGGGGCTGTGCGGATTATCGGCCCTTTTATTGATGGCGTTGGCCGGAATCGATCCGTTGACGGCCTATCTCGCCACCAGCCCGGGCGGTTTGGACAGCATCACCGTGATTGCGGTCGGCAGCGGGGCCGATCTGTCCTTCGTTCTGGCGTTGCAAACCCTAAGGCTGTTCGCCGTCGTCCTGGCCGGGCCGTTTCTCGCCCGGTCGATCTGCCGGAGTCCGGGCAAGAAAAGCGTCTAATCGGCGTATTTCGGCGGTTTTCACCCCCGATCCTCCAACGGGCGGCAGCCCGACCTCAAGAAGTCTAGAATTGCAGGCCGATGGCGATTCCGATCACCAGCGCGGCCAGGGCGACGACGGGCATTACCATCAGGACGAAGCGCCGATGTTCGCGGTGATGCTGCCATTGTTCGCGCAGCCATTTGGCTTGGAAGCTGCCGGCGACCACGCCGACGATGGCCGCTTGGACGAAATCGGAAAAGAAGACGCCTTCAAACGACCAGGGGCTGAAACGGCCATCGACCGATTCCTCGATGACGAGCGAAAAACTTTCCCCGTCTTCGACTTCGATCTCGGTTTCCCAGCGTTCGACCACGCCCAGGCGCTTTTCGGACGGCTTGCCCGCGCCGATGCTTTTGAAGGTATAGACGGTGCCGCGGAATAGAATCTCGCGCGATTTCGGCCGATCCTCGCCATCGGCGCGTCCAGGACGGATCACGGGCCGGGCGGGCTTGGCCGCAATCTCTTCGCCGTTCCCGGTTTCGGCGGGGGTTCCGCCCGCTTCCTTCCGGGCCTGGCGGATCAGTGTCGCGGCAAGATCTAACGCGCGCGCCCGGTCTTCGGGCGTCAGGCGCGACAATGCCGGTTCGGCGGAGTCGCGTGCGGTCGGATTGGCGGCCAGTTTCAGAAGATTCTGAATGAGCCTGGGGTCGGTCCCGTCGGAAGAAGGCTTGTCGCCGGTCATCGTTGTCCCTGGCAGATCGACACAGAAAGGCAGAGAGCTTAACACAGCCTGCGGACGGCGCATCCGGGCATTAGCAGCTTTCTCGAAGGTCAAAGCTGGTGTAGGAAGAAAGGATGCTGGGCATGGAACGACCGGCCCCATGCACAAAGACCATCACTGTCGTTTATACAGAAACGAAGCCGGCAACATTTTGCGAGGAATGCCTATGTCGAAGCGTTATCTCGTTATTCTGCCGTTGCTCGCGGCCTTGGGCGGCTGTTCCCTGCCGCAGGTTGTCGATGAAAGCATGGGGCAGGACACGCTGATCGAAGGGTTGTACGCCTATGGGGCGGGCGGTCGGGATCTCAAACTCGATGTCAGCGGCCTTCCCTTCGCCATGCCTGAAGCGGCCTTCCAGGAAGCGGTCGAACGGGATTTGGGATCGATCACCTCCCTGCAACCTCCCACCTATCCCAAGCTCAAGCCCGGCGATTCGGCCCGTCCCGGCTATAGCCTGGTGCTGGCGTTCCAGCCGGCGGCGGATAGCGGCGGCAGCCAGAATTTGTGCGGGACAGGTCCGAAAGGCACGACCGAGATAACGACCGAGGTTCGGGTCTATGCGGCGTTCTGCGTTTCCAACCGGGCTTATCGTTTCGCGATGGGCCGGGTGCCGGCCAACGGACCGGACGATCCGGCGTTCAAAAGCCTGCTGACGCAGATCGGTATGACCCTGTTCCATTCGGACGCCTCGCTTTCACCGGGCGGCGGCGACGTCGGCATCCATTAGGGGATTGCGGCCGGCCCTTGGTCCGGCCCTTTGTCCTCAAGGCGTCCGCGCTCCATCGTGAGCACCCGGTCGATCAGGTCAGTGTCGAAAGAGGGGCTTTGTTCCGACAACAGGATCGACACGCCTTCGGTCTTGACCGAACGAATCGCTTCGCCTACCGCCGCGACCATCAGGGGGGCGAGCCCTTCTGCTGGTTCGTCGAGCAAAAGCAGGGATGGATTGCCCATCAAGGTGCGCCCGATGGCCAGCATTTGCTGCTCGCCGCCGGACAGCGTGCCCCCCGCGCGGTGCATCAAGGATTCTAGCGGCGGGAACAGGGCCAGGATGCGCGCTTCGGTCCAGGCCGCCCGGTTCCGCGCCGCAGGGCGTCGGCCGGTTTCCAGATTTTCAGCGACGGTGAGATCGGCGAAGATGCGCCGTCCCTCGGGGACATAGCCGACGCCGTGTCGGGCGATATGATGAGACGGCAGGCCAGCCAGTTCGACGCCGTTCAGCACGATGCTGCCGCGAGACGGTGTGACAAGCCCGGCGATGGTTTTGAGCAGGGTCGATTTCCCAGCCCCATTGGGACCGCTCAGCGCGACGGTTTCGCCGTCGGCGATCTCCAGCGAGACCCCGAACAGCGCCTGGGACCGGCCATAGCCGGCGTCCAGGGCTCTGACCGTCAGCATGGCGTCTTCGTTCCCGAATCCAGAGTCATTTCGGAATCGACGCGATTTTCTTTGCGTCCAATTCCCGTATCCGGAAGAGCCAAAGCAAAGTGGCCAAGGTCATGCCCGCGCCCAGAAGTGCGGCGATCGGGTGATGGACGGACCAAACGGCAAGGGCGATCAAGGCGCCATTGGTGAAGAGGACGATCAGCGAGATGGCGGAAGGGGTGAGGCCGCCCTGAATCGCCCGGTCGCAGAAAAGCGGCACGGGAGAACGGCGGAAAAGATGCCCGGTCTGGGTGATGACGATCTCGACCAGATAATAGGATGGCAGGATCAGCGCCGCTACCCATTGGCCCTGGGCGGCTTGGTTCAAAAGGAGCCAGCCGAGCAGGAACCCCAGCGGAAAACTGCCCGACTTGCCAAGGGTGATCTGGGCCGGATGCCAGTTCCAGATCAGAAACCCAAGCCCGGCAGCGGCGACGGTCGCCGGCAAGGCGGCTCCATAAAATTCGGGCACGAGGATCAGGCCAAGACCGATGGAAATCGTTTCGATTCCGGTCATGCCATCGATCCGGTCCATCCGCTCATAAATGCTGATAAACCAGACCCACAAAAGCGCCGCCAGGGCGCGGTCGAAGAAATAGGGAAGCAGCCCCTGGAAAATCCGCGCATCGTCATCAAGAAGAAAGACGGCCGCGATGGCGGCTCCGGCATGGAGGAAGATGTGCAGACGTTGCGATGATTCCCGGAAACCGCTCAGCCAGGACAAGCCCATCAGCAGAAAGGCCAGAGCGATGATCGGCAAAGCGGCTGGTTCCGCATATCCTGTCGCCACCAGGATGGCCCAGACCAGCAAGATCGTGGAGGTGATCGCCAACCCGCCGTCTTCCGGGGGAGGAAAAGAGGCGTCGCCGGGTCGTCCGCCCGGATTTTCGGAACCGGCCCGATCTTTGAACCAGCAGAGAATCCCTCCGGTCCCGAGAACGGCGAGCGCGAAAACGGACAGGATGAGCGGTCCGAGGTCGGTCATGGAGAAAGCCGTTCGAGCGTCAGTGTGGAGCACCAGGGGAGATTGATCCGCGTGGTCCATTCGATCTGCGTCGCCGGACGGGCTGCGCCAAAGCCTGGATGGATGGCACAGGCGGAGAGGCGCGCGGCGTCGGGACTAGACAGACGGAAACGCTGGCCAGGGCCTTCCAGAATCAGGCCGGTTTCATCGGAAATGACGGCCAGCGGTGTGATCAGCCGCCGTGTCACGCGGAACCGGCCGGTGCCGCCGATCCGGTCTTCGATCGTCAGGCGCTCGGCGCCGAAACGCCAACGCCGTTCGGTTTCGCATGGACCGCCAAGACGGTTGAATCCGGTCATTGCCAGGCTGGCCCCGTCATATTCGGCGCGCAACCGCGGGGCTTCGCCACCGATTTCGCGCCGGAAGGCGTCGCTGTATCCGGCATGATCGGCAGGATAGGGCGGCTGATCACCCAACATGAGCCCGCCATGTTGCGCGGCCAGAAGAACGTCCGGCCCCCCATTCAGAGCGGAACTGGGGGCGCCGCCGAGGTCGGTAAAAACCGGAATGCCGTCGTAATGAAGAACGAAGGCAGAAATGTCCCGATGACCCTCGCCCGTCTGATGGGTCCAGCCCGAGGGGGGGGTGTGCCACAACCCGCTCCAGGCCCCCATATCCTGACGCAGCCAGCCGTCTCGTTCCAGAGCGGTAAGATCGGCCAGGGATGCGGAATCGCGCAGGGAAAGCAACCGGTCCCGGTCTTTGGGGGCAAGCAGGCCGGTCCAGCCCTGGGCCGGATCGGCGCCGCGCAGCAATCCGTTCAGCCAGCCTTCGGGCGAAAGCGGCAGGATGTTGCCGACAAGCGGCAAGCCGCCCGGCAGGGTCAGCGCGTGCAGAGCGCCGAGGAAGCGGTGGGCTAATCCTTCCAGCGGACGGGCCTCGGCGCGGCTCATTCGTTGGGCGGCCAGCCAGCCATCGGTGCAAAGCCGTGTCAAATCGAGGTGATGGCAGGACGATTCCATAAGGCTCATGCCCGATGGTGCACAAAGCCGCTCGGCCTCCTCGATCAGCAGGACGAGGCCGAGATCGGCTGCTGCCGGCGCCCCCAGATCGAGTCCGAGCCGGGCAAGGGCATGAGCCAGGATCGCCCGGTCGAGATTGAGGGCCGGAGGCATGGGCTTTCCCAGAGCGGCGCAAAGCCGTCCGATATGCGCGGCCAAAACGGCGAGCGTCCGGGAACGCGGTTCGGGCAGGCCGGAATTCCGCGCGATATCAAGCAGCGCCACCGCCCGGAGCGCGGTCATTCTCGGGCTCCAGACCGGGCTGGAATCAGGCTGTTCGTGGCGATCCAGCCAGTCCGACCAGAGTAACGCCAGCAACGCCGGCCCATCCTCGCCGGTTAGCCAGGCGAAGCTGTGCATGGCGCTGTGTTGAAGCGGGTCGTTCCAGGGGACCGACGTCGCCGCGCCATCCTCGCCTTGGATGATGTCGAGCGTATAGCCGGGCAGGCAAAGGCGCAGAGGCGCCCCTGGCCGTGGCCGCGCCAAAGGTTTGTGGCCGCCGCCGAATCCAGAGCGCGCGCATTGGGCCTGAATCATGTCCGGGGACGGAACAATTGGTGCGGGATGTGGCGGTGGCGGTTCTGTCCGCCAGCGGCCTAGGATACGGTCCCGCATCCAACGCCGGGCCACGGGGTCCTCTAATAGGGAAAGCAATCGCATCGCCGATGTCACGCCGTCTTCCTGCCCGGGGGACGCCGGGTGTTGGACCGATGAGGCGTTAACCTTAACCATCGCCGCGATCCACGGCAATCGCCTTGCGGCCTTTCGGCCGTTCACTTCAGTAAATCCCCGGAGGAAGACGATGCAAGCGGGGCGTCTCCGTGCTATAGAGCCTCCTTCCGCTCAACACGATGTTTGAATCCGACAGCCCGAGGCTTTTCCATGGTCGAACCGATCATCCGCCGCGCCCTGATTTCCGTCTCCGACAAGACGGGCCTGGCCGATTTTGCACGTTTTCTTGCCGCACGCGGGGTTGAGATCCTGTCCACCGGCGGTTCGGCCCGCGCTTTGCGCGATGCTGGAATCGCGGTTCGGGAGGTGTCGGATCACACCGGGTTCCCTGAGATCATGGATGGGCGGGTCAAGACCCTGCACCCGAAGATTCATGGCGGCATCCTGGCCATTCGCGGCAATGCCGAGCATGAGGCGGCCATGGCCGATCACGGTATCGCGCCGATCGATCTGGTGGTGGTCAATCTTTATCCTTTCGAGGAAACGGTGGCGCGGGGCGCTTCGTTCGAGGAATGCGTCGAGAACATCGATATCGGCGGTCCCGGCATGATCCGGGCTGCGGCCAAGAATTTCGCCCATGTCGCCGTGGTGGTCGATCCCGCCGATTACACCCTGGTGATGACGGCCATGGAAGAGAATGGCGGCGCCACCGGCAAGGATCTGCGCTTCGCACTGGCGGCTCGGGCGATCGCGCGCACCGGGTCCTATGACGCGGCCATTTCAAACTGGATGACGCGGCAGCGGCAGGAACCGTTCCCGTCCCGGCTCGTTCTGGGGGCGTCCCTGGTTCAGACCCTGCGTTATGGCGAAAACCCGCATCAGACGGCGGCGCTCTATCGGTCGGGTGAAAAACGTCCGGGAATCGTCTCGGCGCGCCAGCTTCAGGGCAAGGAATTGTCCTACAATAATATTTCCGACGCCGATGCCGCGTTCGAACTGGTTTCCGAACTGGAACGGCCGGCGGTGGCAATCATCAAGCACGCCAATCCGTGTGGTGTGGCGGTTGGCGACAGTCTGGCGGACGCCTATGCCCGCGCACTGGCCTGCGATCCGGTCAGCGCTTTCGGCGGCGTGATCGCCGTCAATCGCCGGCTCGATGGCGCGACCGCGCGTGAAGTCGTCAAGCTTTTCACCGAAGTGGTGATCGCGCCCGAGGCCGACGACGAAGCCAAGGCGGTTTTTGCCGCCAAGACCAATCTGCGTCTTTTGCTGACCGATGGCATGCCCGATCTCGCCCAGGACGGCATGACGGTAAAGACGGTGGCCGGCGGTTTTCTGTTTCAGGGGCGCGATATCGGTCGGATCGGTCTCCATGATCTCAAGGTGGTCACGCGGCGCAGCCCGACCGAGGCCGAGCTGTCGGACCTCTTGTTCGCCTTCGCGGTGTGCAAGCATGTGAAGTCGAACGCCATCGTTTATGCCAAGAATGGCGCCACGGTCGGGATCGGCGCGGGCCAGATGAGCCGGGTCGATTCCTCGCGCATCGCCGCCTGGAAGGCGCGGGAGGCCGCGACGGCTGCCGGTCTTATCGAACCCGAAACGAATGGATCGGTGGTGGCGTCCGATGCGTTCTTCCCCTTTGCGGACGGCTTGATCGCCGCAACCGGGGCCGGGGCTACGGCGGTGATTCAGCCGGGCGGGTCGATCCGCGACGCCGAGGTCATCGCCGCCGCCGACGCGCATGGTCTGGCGATGGTCTTTACCGGGATGCGCCATTTCCGGCACTGAAAAAGCCGGGAAGAGACAGGCCCCGCCGGATTGTTCCGGCGGAGCCTGGGATCAGAAATCCAACTGGTCTAGATAGGGCGCAGCGGCGTCCTTGTCGGAAAGACGATAGGGGACGCTTAGTGTCGGCCAATCGATGCCGATGGCGGGATCATCGTAATGCAAGGTGCGTTCCCCTTCCCGGCACCAATAATCCGTGACCTTATAGAGGAACTCAGCCTCTTCCGTCAGCGCCACGAAACCATGGGCGAACCCTTCCGGTATCCAAAACTGTTTCCGGTTCTCTGCCGACAAAGTCAATCCCGCCCAACGCTTGAAAGTCGGCGAATCGCGTCTCAGATCGACGGCGACGTCGAAGACGGCCCCCCGCACGACCCGGACCAGCTTGCCCTGGGGCTGGATGGTCTGGAAATGGAGGCCGCGCAACGCGCCCAAGACCGAGCAGGAATGATTGTCCTGGACGAAGGTCACATCGCGGCCGATGACGGCGGAAAAATCCCGGGCATTATAGCTCTCGACGAAAAACCCACGTGGGTCGGAAAAACATTTCGGCTCAAGAACGAATAGGCCGGGGAGCAGGAAAGGTTCAGCCGCGATCATGACGTCTTTCCCATATCCAGACGGCGTTGCAGGTAGCGGCCATAATCGTTTTTGGCCAAAGCAGCCGCTTGCCGCGCCAGTTCCTCGTCATTGATCCAGCCCTGCCGCCAGGCGATTTCTTCGGGGCAGGCGATCTGCAAGGTCTGGCGGCGTTCCAGCGTGGCGATGAATTGGCCGGCGTCGAGCAGGGACTCATGCGTGCCGGCGTCGAACCAGGCCTAGCCCCGCCCCATCGTTTCGGCATGAAGCAGGCCGTCTTCCAGATAACGCCGGTTGAGATCGGTGATTTCCAGCTCGCCGCGCGGCGAGGGTTTCAGGGACGCGGCCAGCTCGGAAGCCCGGCCATCGTAGAAATAAAGCCCGGTGGCGGCGAAGGATGACCGGGGCTTTGCCGGTTTTTCCTCCAGCGACAGCACGCGTCCGGACGCATCGAGGTCAACCACGCCATAGCGTTCGGGGTCCTGCACGGCATAGGCGAAAATCGTCGCACCATGGTCCCGCGCCGCTGCCCGCGTCATCAGGGCGGGCAGATCGTGGCCGTAGAAAATATTGTCGCCCAAAACCAGCACCGAGGGCGCGCCATCCAGGAAGTCGCGTCCGATCAGGAAAGCCTGCGCCAAGCCGTCGGGCGAGGGTTGCTGAGCATAGGTGATGCTCATGCCGAACCGTGCGCCATCGCCCAGAAGCTGTTTGAATTGCGGCTGATCCTGGGGCGTCGTGATCAGCAGAACCTCTTGGATGCCGGCCAGCATCAGAACGCTCAGCGGATAATAAATCAGCGGCTTGTCATAGACCGGCAGAAGCTGCTTGGAGACGGCCAGGGTCAGGGGGTGAAGCCGGGTTCCTGCGCCACCCGCCAGGATGATACCTTTTCGTTTTGTCATTGTTTTATCAGCTCCGCGACGACTCGTTGCACCGGAGCCTGCCACGGCGGCAGGTAGATGCCAAAGGCTTTCCGCAATTTTTGAGTGTCCAGGCGGGAATTGGCGGGGCGTCTTGCCGGTGTGGGATAATCGCTGGTTTTGATTGGCTCCACCGCCTCCGGCGCGGTTTTCAAGGACGCACCCAGCCTTTGGGCTTCGGCCAGCACCAGGGCGGCGAAATCCCGCCAACTGGTTTCACCCGCCGCCGTCAGATGGTAAAGCCCGCTCAAATGTTCGTCATTCCGCTCCATCGCGCGGCCCAGCGCATGGGCGGTGACGTCGGCGATCAGTTCGGCTCCGGTGGGTGCGCCGATCTGGTCAGTGACCACCCGCAGGGAAGAACGCTCGGCGGCCAGACGCAGCATGGTTTTGATGAAATTGCCGCCATGTGCGCCATGGACCCAACTGGTGCGGAAGATCAGATGACGGCAACCGGAGGCCATGATCGCCGCCTCCCCGTCCCGCTTGGTGCGGCCATAGACATTTATGGGCGCGGTGACGTCGGTTTCGGTATAGGTGCCGGTCTTGGTTCCGTCGAAGACGTAATCGGTTGAATAATGGACCAGCCAGGCCCCTAGACGCGCGGCTTCCTCGGCCAGGACCGCCGGGGCGTCGCAATTGATGCGCTGCGCCAGATCGTGCTCGCTTTCGGCCCGGTCCACGGCAGTATAGGCGGCGGCATTGACGATGGCGGCAGGCTTTAACTCCCGGATCAGCGCGCGCAGCCCGGCGGGGTTAAGAAGATCGGCGTCCCGGCCGCAAGCGGTCACAGCGCCCAGAGGCGACAATGCGCGCTGCAGCTCCCAGCCGACCTGTCCGTTTTTGCCCAAAAGCAGCAGGGTCATGCACCGGTTCCCCGGTATTGGCGTTCCATCCAGTCGCGGTAAGCGCCGCTGGCGATATTCTCCACCCAATCGGCATGGTCGAGATACCAGGCGATGGTTTTTTCGATGCCGCTGGCGAAATTTTCGGCGGGGCCCCAACCCAGCTCGCGCAACGCCTTGGTCCCGTCGATGGCGTAACGGCGGTCATGGCCGGGCCGGTCGGTGACGAAAGTGATCTGATCCGCATAGCGCCGGCCGTCCGGCAGGGGGCGGACGGCGTCAAGACGGGAGCAGATCGTATGGACGACCTCCAGATTGGTTTTTTCCTGCGCCCCGCCCAGATTGTAGATCTCGCCGGGGATTCCGGCTTCCAGAACGCGGCGGATGCCGGCGCAATGATCGGCGACATAAATCCAGTCGCGCACATTGCCGCCATCGCCATAAATAGGCAGTCGGCGACCGGCCAGCGCGTTGCGGATGATGAGCGGGATCAGCTTTTCGGGGAACTGGTAGGGGCCGTAATTATTGGAGCAGTTGGTGGTCAGCACCGGCAGGCCATAGGTATGGAACCAGGCTCGGGCCAGATGATCGCTGGCCGCCTTGCTGGCCGAATAGGGGCTGTTGGGTTTGTGCGGGTTGGTTTCGGCAAAGGCGGGATCGGATGGTTCCAGCGAGCCGTAAACCTCGTCGGTGGACACATGCAGGAAGCGGAAATCGCGCTGTTCCTTCTCCGGCAGGTCCCGCCAGAATCCAAGCGCGGCCGCGAGCAGCCGGTAGGTGCCGACGACATTGGTCTGGATGAAGGCCTCCGGTTCGGCGATGGAACGGTCCACATGGGATTCGGCGGCGAAATGGACGATCGCGCGGGGGCGGTGTTCGGCCAAGAGGGAGGAGACCAACGCCTGATCGCCGATATCGCCCGTCGCCAGGGTCAGACGAACATCGTTCCGGAAAGCGTCGAGATTGGCGGGATTGCCGGCATAGGTCAGCTTATCCAGCACCAGGACCGGTTCGCCGCCGCCGGTCAGCCAGTCGATGACGAAGTTGGAACCGATAAATCCGGCGCCGCCGGTGACCAGGATCGTCATTCCCAAAAGCCTTCCTTAACGGGTGGGTTTGTGCGTGAAAGAATGATTTCGGACTATAGCCGTCTTAACCGCTTTCCTGCAAAGGGCGATGTCTTGTGCGGTAAGCCGTTGCCGCGTTGCCGGAGATTTTGGCACTATCACGGCATGATTCATGCTTTTCATCCGCGCGGCCCACGATGCTGATTTTGGGAATCAACCAAGGCGCGGGCGCGTCGGTGGTGGTGATGGCGGATGGACGGCCTCTGTTCGCACTGGAAGAGGAACGAGTCCAGCGGCGTAAGGGCTGTGCCGGCTTTCCTGTCCAGGCGCTGGCCTTTACCCTCGATTATCTGAAGCTCAATCCGGCCTCGGTCGACGCCGTGATGATGACGGGCGGGGCTGATGCGGCGCAAGTTATGAACGCGCGGGCCGCGCTCGACCGGCAGGGTTTAGCCGGAATTCCGATGATGGATTGCGACCGACACACCGCCCACGCTGCGTCGGCCTATTATGGTCGGCGCACGGATATTGGCGCGCCCTATCTGGTGCTGAGCCTGGATGAAGGCGGCGATGGCTGCTCCGCAGCGGTTCATATTGGCGAAAAGGGCAGCTTGCGGCGGATCGCGGTCACGCCGGAGACGGAGTCCCTGACCCGGCTTTTCGGCGCGGTGACGGACATGATGGGCATGGTGCCCGGTCTGCACGATTACAAGCTGATGGGGTTGGCGCCTTATGCCGATCCCGATCGATGGGCCGGGCCGCTGGCGATCATGCGGTCCTATCTGGACCTTGACCTCGCCGATCCGCTTCGATTCCGGCGAAAGGTGCAGGAACCGATGGCGGAGATCGGGCCGCGTCTGGCCCGTGATCTGCAAAAGACGCGTTTCGACCATCTGGCCGGGGCGACCCAGGCTTTCGCCGAAGATTTGGTCGCGCGCTGGGTCCGGGCCTCGATCGCAGAAAGCGGGATTCGCCGCGTGGTCGCCGCGGGTTCCGCCTTCATGAACGTCAAAGTCAACCAGGTCCTGGCGGAGATCGAAGACATCGACTCCTTCGATGTCTTTCCGTCTTGCGGCAGTGAAAGTCTGGCTTTCGGAGCCGCCTGGCTGGCGGGCCGGCGACTGAATCCCTCGTGGAATGAAGGTCTGGTTTTTGACGACCCATGCCTGGGACCGGATGCCTTATATGATTTCGACACAGCCCGGACCGCGTTCCGGAATCGGCTTCGGTTCGAGCGGCTGGACGCGGCAGAGGATCGGATCGCGGAATTGCTGGTCCAGGGTCATGTGGTGGGGCGCTGTTCGGGGCGCATGGAATTCGGGGCCCGTGCGCTGGGCAACCGCTCGCTTCTGGCCGACCCCGCCGATCATGGCGTGACCGCGCGCCTCAACCGGCTGATCAAGCAGCGCGATTTCTGGATGCCGTTCGCGCCCGCCATTCCGCTTGAACGGTTGGACGATTATATCCGGATTCCGGCCAGCCTGCCCCGGCCCTGGGTTTCGCCCTATATGATGCATGCTTTCGACACGACGCTGTTGCGCCGGGATTTCCCGGCGGCAACCCATCCCTATGACGGTACTGCCCGAGTTCAGGCGGTGCCGGCGGCGCTGTATCCCGGTCTCTATGCCGTTCTGTCGGGCTTTTCCGCACGGACGGGTCGGGCGGCGCTGCTGAACACCTCGTTCAACCGGCATGGCGAGCCGATTGTCATGGGCGCGCATGACGCCATGACCGTTCTGGCGGAAACCGATCTTGGGCATCTCGTCATCGGAGATTGGCTGGTTACCAAGCCGGAAGCGGGCATTTAGCCGGCGGCGGAGGCCGCGCCTCCGGGCGGGTTCGGGCGGCAGCCCGACCGCATGGCAGGGTTCTCTCTCACCCTGCTTTAAGCCCGGATCAGGCGGGCGGCGAAAAAGCCGTCCATTCCGCCTTGTTCGGAAAGATAGCAGGGAAGGCTGCGCAGATCGCCCGCAGGCGAAACCAGTTCGTTCAGCCCCCCGACCTCTTCGGCCTTGATCGGCAGCCGGTGCAAGGGCGCGCCGGACGCGAGCAGCTCATCGATCTGCCGTTCGCCTTCAAGCGGTTCCAGCGAACAGGTGCAATAGACCAGCACACCGCCCGGTTTCAGAAGCGCCCAGGCCGCCTTCAACAGCCGGGCTTGCGTGCGGGCCAGTTTTCCGACATCCACCGGTCCCTTCAGATGGGCGATGTCGGGGTGGCGGCGCAGGGTGCCGGTAGCGGAACAGGGCGCATCCAGCAGCACGGCATCGAACGGCTCGGCGGATCGATAAGAGGCGGCGTCGGCGGTGATGGTTTCCGCCTTCAGGCCGAGGCGGTCAAGATTAGCCTTCAGCCGTTCCAGACGTTTCGCTGAACGGTCGAAAGCGGTGACATGAGCGCCGGCAGCGGCGAGCTGCGCTGTTTTGCCGCCGGGGGCCGCGCACAGATCGGCAACCTTTGCGTCCCGGACATTGGGGAACAACCGCGCCGGCAGGGCGGCGGCGGCGTCTTGCACCCACCAGGCCCCTTCGGCGAAACCCGGTAGATCCGTGACCGCGCCCGCCCCGGTCAGCCGGACGCTGCCGGTGGGCAAAAGCGCACCGTCCAGCCTTTCGGCCCAGAGGGACGCGTCGGTCGGGATGGATAGATCGAGCGGGGCCTCGTTCAGATGGGCCTCTGCGATGGCGCGGCACTGTTTTGCGCCGTAAGCCGCCATCCAGGAATCCCACAGCCAGTCGGGTGTGTTGAGACGGGGGGCATCCTGAGCCTCGACCCATCCCTGTCCCTCGCGCGACAGACGGCGCAGCACCCCGTTGACCAGCTTGCGATAGCCTGAAAAATCCAGCGCGCCGGTCATTTCCACGGCGGTGTCGATGGCGGCGTGCGGCGCGGTGCCCAGGAAAAGAAGCTGGAAACAGCCCAGCCGCAAGATGTCGGTCACCGCTCCCGCCGCCTTGGGCAGGGGACGGGTCAGGCAAAGGCCTAAAAGCGTGTCGATCTGGCCCAGGCGGCGCAGGACTCCCGCGCTTAATAAGCGGCAGAATGCCCGGTCGCGGCTGGATAAGCCGTCCGCCGTCAGTGCATCATCTAAGGGGACATGGCGGCGCAGCACCGCGGCCAATGTGTCCAAAGCGGCGGCGCGTCCGCCGAATTGAACGCGGTCGAGACCGGATTCGTCCTCTTTCATCCCCAGGGTCCACGTCGCCGGTTCGTGCGCGAAGGACGGCCCGGAGCCATTGCCCGCAGCCGGGCGATACGGTCGGACAGATCGGGATGGGTCGAAAAGAGCGAGGATAGCGGTGAACCGCCGCGCAAGGGGTTGACGATGAACAGATGCGCGGTGGCGGGGTTGGCCTCGGCCACCGGATTGGCGACTCGCCCGGACAACTCCCCCAGCCGTTCCAGCGCGGCGGCGAGACCGTCAGGCGACCCGGCGATGCGTGCGCCTTCGGCATCGGCTTCATATTCCCGCGACCGCGAGATCGCCATCTGCACCAGCATCGCTGCGATCGGCCCCAGGATCATCACCAGAATCGTACCCAGCCCGCCCAAGGGGGCCCCTCGCCCGTCGTCGGAGCGGGAGGACGGCATGAAAATGGCGAGATTGGCGAGCATGCTGATCGCGCCGGCGATGGTCGCGGTCACGGTCATGGTCAGGGTATCGCGGTGCTTCACATGGGCCAGTTCATGGGCCATGACACCCTCGACCTCGTCCCGGTTCATGGCGGACAGAAGCCCGGAGGTGGCGGCGACGGCGGCATGCTGGGGATCGCGGCCGGTGGCGAAGGCGTTGGGTTGAGGGGAATCGATGACATAGACGCGGGGCATCGGCAGACCGGCATTGGCCGCCAGCCGCGCGACCAGCCCGTAAAACTCCGGGGCGGTCTGGCGGTCGACCTCGCGCGCGCCATACATGGACAAAACCATGCGGTCGGAATTCCAATAGGCGACGATGTTGGTTACGGCTGCGATGCCCAGGGCGATGATCATGCCTCCCCTGCCGCCGATCAGATAGCCGGCGCCCAGGAACAGGGCCGTCAGGGCCGCCAGCAGCAAAGCCGTGCGCGTTATACTCATCCCAGTCGTCTCATTCCTCTGTCAGACGGTTTTCCCATCACCTAAGCCCGGATTCCCCGCCGCGCAAGAGGCTTAAGGGCGCGGCGGGTTCCGGCCTGGATGTCAGTAGAGGGCGGGGAACGTCTGCGGGGCGGGGGCGACTTCGCGGTCGATACCGCCGGCCGTGGTTTCAAAGACGGCGTATCCGCGTTCCACCGTGCCCGAGGATTGCAGCCGGAACAACCCGTCCACGCCTAGGAATCCGGTAGGATTGGTCAAGGCGGGAGCGGAAAAATCGCGCGGATTCTTGCGAGCCAGAACCACCGCCAGGGCCATGGCGTCATAACCGAGCGAGGCCAGGCGCGGTGCGCGTCCGCCGAAGGCGCGGGTGTAGCGCCGCTCGAAATCTTCCTGTGCGGCGGCGGGCGGGGCCGCATACCAAGCGCCGGTCAGCGCCGGGTCCGCGCCCACGCGTTGGCCCTGCCAAAGCATGGTGCGCAGAATCTTGTCCCGCGCGGGGTCGAGCCCCTGGAAGGACAAAGCCGCCGCCAGGGCGCGCAGCCTGTCTCCATCATCGGGCAGCAGCAGCGCGTCGAATCCGGGATCGCCCGGCTGGGCGGATTTGGTCGTCATCACTTTGCCCGCGATCGCATTCCAATCCAGGGTGGTGGGATCGTAATAAGTTGCGGATGCGATCCCGGCTGCGCCGTCGGGCAGATTGGCGGTCAGGAATTCGACGATGAGCCGGCCGTAATCATTGTCGGGGGCCAGCACGGCCAGGCGCGAATGACCCAGCGCGCGGGCGTGGTTGACGGCGGTCAGCGCCTGGGGACCGGGCAGGAAGCTGACCAAATAGACCCCGTCGCCGGCGGTGGCGCGATCGGTGGTGAAGGCCAGCATGGGCACATGGGCGGCGCGTGTGACTTGGGCGGCGGCCCGGACCTCGGCGGACAGCAGCGGGCCGATGACGATGTCGGCCTGGCGCGTCAGGGCCTGCTGCGCGGCCTGCGCGGCTCCTTCCGGCGTGCCGCGCGTGTCAAAGGCCATCATGGTGAAACTGTCGTCGCCCAGTTCAAACAAGGCGAGTTGGGCGGCGTTGAGAAGTGCTACGCCCAATCCGGCCTGCGGCCCGGTCAGCGGGACCAGAACGGCGGCGGTGCCGCTGCGGGAGGAAGCGGGCGGGAAAAGCGCCTCGAACGACCCCGGCGCGGGTCCCGATGGCGCGGGCGGCAGCGCCGGCGCGACCGTGATGGGTTGTGACGGCTTGGCCTGGATTTGCTGCGGTGGTACTTGTTGGCATGCGCCGACAAGGGCAAGCAGGGCCAAGGCCCCGAACAGCTTCAGGGCGCACGATGGCGCGGAAAGGGGAAAACGGCGCAATGGCAGGCTCCACAGCCGGAAGATCGGATGCGATGAATCCTAGCGGTGCGGCGGAAGGAAGTAAACCGGCTCCCGGTCTTTATCTTGTCGCCACGCCGATCGGCAATCTGGGCGACATCACCGCCAGAGGGGCGGCGCTCCTGGCGTCGGCTGATCTGATCGCCTGCGAGGACAGCCGCGTCACCGGACGGTTGCTTTCGTTGCTCGGGCTGCCGGCGCGGCCGCTGTTTCCCTATCACGAGCACAATGCCGAAAAAGTCCGTCCCGCCTTGATGGCGAAGCTGAAGACGGGAGCTGTCGTGGCGCTGGTGTCGGATGCCGGCATGCCGCTTCTGTCCGATCCCGGCTACCGCTTGGTCCAGGATTGTCTGGCCGAATCGGTGCCGGTGACGTCGCTGCCCGGTGCGGCGGCGGCCTTGGTGGCATTGCAATTGTCCGGCCTGCCCTGCCATCGGTTCTTGTTTGAAGGGTTCCTGCCCGCCCGGACCCAGGCGCGGCGACGTCAGCTTCAGGAACTGGCCCCGATCCCGGCGACGCTGATTTTCTACGAATCGCCGCAGCGCCTGGCCGATTCTCTGGCGGATATGCAGGACGTTCTGGGAGAGCGGAACGCGGCGGTGGCGCGCGAGTTGACCAAGCTGCACGAGGAAGTCCGGCGCGGAACCCTGGCGGAACTGGCGGCCCATTACGCGGAAAAGGGACCGCCGAAAGGAGAATTGGCGGTAGTGGTCGGCCCGCCTGCGCCGGTAGCGCCCGCCACCGAAGAAGATATCGACCGGGCCTTGGCTACGGCGCTGGAAACGATGTCGCCGCGTGATGCCGCCGCCGCCGTGGCCGCGGCCCAAGGACATCCCCGCCGCGCGGTTTATGCCCGGGCCCTGGTTCTGGCTGGAAAACGCGGGGGATGAGGGCCATCCGCGACCGTCACGCCGCGATGCGGCGCGGGGTCGCCGCCGAAAATCTGTGCGTTCTGGCGCTGCGTCTCAAAGGGTACGCCATTCTGGAGCGGCGGTTGCGCGGTCGGCGCGGTTCGGGCGTGGGCGAGATCGATATCGTCGCCCGCAAAGGAACAATTCTGGCCTTTATCGAGGTCAAGGCGCGCGCGGACGAAGCCGACGCAGCCCGCGCGCTTGGTCGGCGGCAGCGCGCCCGTCTGGAACGCGCGGCGCTCTTGTATCTGGCGCGGCATCCAGAACTGGGCGGCAGCCAGCCGCGCTTCGACGTGATGCTGGTCCGGCCTTGGCGCTGGCCCCGCCACCTTATCGATGCTTGGCGCGAAGGGGATTAGGCCGTTACACTGGCTGATCATATCTGCCCATTATCCGGAAGAAGACGCCCCTCATGTTCCGTCCCTTTTTCGTCATCCTGCCGATCTTGAGCCTTTTGTCCGCCTGTGCACCCGTCGTATTGGGCGCTGGCGCCACCGTCGGCGTCGCCGCGACCGAGGATCGCGGGGTTGAAGGCGCTACCGACGATCTCAAGATCCGGGCCGAAATCAATGAATTGTGGTTCCGTCACGACGCGACCATGTTCCATGAGGTCGATCTTCGTGTGCATGAGGGCCGGGTGATGCTGACCGGCGCGGTGCAAAAGCCGGAATATCGGGTCGATGCGGTCCGGTTGGCCTGGCAGGCGGCGGGCGTGCGCGAGGTGCTGGACGAAATTCAGGTTACCAACAGCTCCAGCTTTTCCGACTACAGCCGCGATGTGATCATCGCTACCGATCTGCGCGGACGGCTGATGTTCGACGGCCAGGTCAAGAACGTCAATTACAGCGTCGAAGTGGTTAATGGCATCGTCTATCTGATGGGTGTTGCCCAGAACCAGGCGGAACTGGACCGCGTCATCGCCCATGCCCGCGATATCCGGAATGTGAAGCGCGTCGTCAGCCATGTGGTGCTGAAGGGTGCCCCGCAGCGGTCCGGCGCGGGATCGTAGTTCCCATTAATCGTTGGGATAGTGAAACGATCATGATTCGTGCCGTCGCCATACAGATGGACCCCGTGAGCGCGCTCAACCTGCCGGGTGACAGCACGTTCGCACTGGCGCTGGAAGCGTCGCGCCGTGGATATCGCTTGTTCCATTATCTGGCTCAGGACTTGTCCCTGGCGGACGGCGCTTTACGCGCGCGGGCGCGTGTGCTGGATGTAGGGACCGCGCCCGACCGGCTCGATCTGACGGGTGAGGCGCTCGATCTCGATCTGGAAAGCGTCGATGTCGTGCTGATGCGTCAGGACCCGCCCTTTGATCTGGCCTATATCACCGCCACGCATCTTCTCGAACATGTCCATCCCCGGACCCTGGTGGTCAACGATCCCGCTGCCGTGCGCAACGCGCCCGAAAAGCTGCTGGTGACCCATTTTTCCGAATGGATGCCGCCGACGCTGATTTCCGGAGATCCGGCGCGCATCGCCGGTTTCCGTCAGCATCACGGGGATATCATCGTCAAACCGTTGTTCGGCAATGGCGGGGCGGGCGTCTTTCATTTGCGGCCCGAGGACGACAATCTGAACGCGCTGCTGGAGATGTTTCGTCAGCAGAGCCGCGAGCCGCTGATGGTGCAGCGCTACCTGCCCGACGTGCGTCAGGGCGACAAGCGCATCATCCTGATCGACGGCCAGCCGGCCGGCGCGGTCAACCGTGTGCCGGCCAAGGGCGAGGCCCGGTCGAACATGCATATCGGCGGACGCCCGGAGCGGGCGGTCCTGACCGAAAGGGAACGCGAGATTTGCGCCGCCATCGGCCCGACCTTGAAGGAACGCGGGCTGATTTTCGTCGGCATCGACGTGATCGGCGGCTTTTTGACCGAGATCAACGTCACCTCCCCCACCGGTATCCGCGAGATCGACCGTTTCGACGGCGTCAATCTCGCGGCCCTTGTCTGGAACGCGATCGAAGCCCGGCTTTGACCGCCTTCATCGGGTCGGTCAGGAACCGGCGGGTTCGGTTTCTTCCGCCTGAAGCGTTTCGGATTCCACCGGACCGGTTGCCGGCAGATTTCCTTCGCCAAGCGTCTCGGTCAGCGTCGCCAGCGCTTCCGGAGCCAGGACCACGCCCATATGGCCGGCATTGGGGATGATGCGGATGGCGATGTCGGAGCGGTAGGGCAGCAGCAACGATCCATAGCTGTCGGAAACCAGGATTTCGTCTTTTTCGCCCGCGATCAGGGCGATGGGCTGAAGGATGGAGCCCAGCTTGCGCGCGTAATCGTCGGGCGCGGAAAAATTCTTTTGCAGGCGGTAGGAATAGCTGGGCACGAAATGCGTCGAGGATTTGGCCGGAACGCCGAAAGCCAGGATCGGCAATCCTTCAAACCGGTGGATGCCGAACGCGTCCAACAACATCAGTCCGACGATGCGCCGCACATGGGGGCGCGCCCATTTACCGCTTTCCGGCCGAAAAATGGGCGAAGCCGAATCCAGCATCGGCGCCAGCAGCACGAATCGCTCGAACAGGCCGGATAGGGCGCTTTGGGCGATGCGGATGACAAATCCGCCGCCGGCGGAATGGCCGGCCAGGGAAAAATCCGTTTCCGGACGGGTTTCGCGCAGATGGGTAAGGAAATCCGCGAGATCGTCGTCAAGCTGTCCGGCGTAGTCGATATCGCCCGGCCGTCCATCCTGGCCATGCCCCCGAATCGTGGGAACGAAGGCGGACATACCCGCTTTGGCCAACGCCCCTGCGGCGCGGTGCAGGGTGACGCCGTCCATCGCCTGGCCGTGAATCAGAATTGCGGCCCGCGTGCCGTCCGTTTCATAGGCGCGATAGGTCAGTTCCTGGCCGTCGCGGGCGGTAAAGCGCTGCAAGGGCGGCAGATCGCGCGTTGAAACTTCGGCCATGGCAGAGCCGATGGGGGCGAAGGGCTGCGGAGACGCCGTGGTGCCGTAGGTCACCATCAGCGCGATGACGGCGATGGCGATGATCAGGATGCCGGCAAGGACGATGGCGATAACGGTCATGCGGATTCCTTCTGGGCGCGGGCGACCGTTCGCCGCCCGTCGGATTCTTATTTCGCCACTATGAAGGGATTCGTCTAAACGGTCACGCCCGTCATCACGCGACTAAGGCCGCGCAACGACACGATACCCAGAACGCGCCCCGAATCGACCACCGGCAGGTGGCGGAATCCCTTGCATAACATCAGTTTTTTGGCTTCCGGGATCGGCGTTTCGGGCGGAACGGTGACCGGGTCACGGGTCATGACCGCACCGATATTGGTGGTGTCGGGGTTGTAGGGCGCTTCGGCGAAAAAGCGCAAGGCGTCGCGTTCGGTAAAGACGCCCATCAGGCGGCCCGATTCGATGATGATGGCGGCGCTGACGCCCTGCTCCAGGATCTTGCGCGCGGTTTCGCGTACCGATTCGCCGGCATCGACCATGACCTGAGTTCGGCCGGCGATCGCTTCCATGACGGTTCTGTTCATGCGTCTTCCTCGTTTCGTGCCGGGGCTCCCCTCCCCGGTGTCATTGATCGATTACTAAATAAGATAGCCCTCCGCTTCGGCGGCGACAATGTCCCTTCGGTCCATATGGTCTTCGTTGGGGGTTTTTCAAAGGGCGAATCGGGTCCGTCCCCTTGCTCCGGAGCCGGGATTGCCTATACTCCGGCCTCAGACACCGGTTTCGACCGCATTTTAAGGCGCGTATTCCATGACGAGTGACATCAAGAAGGTGGTCCTGGCCTATTCCGGCGGCCTAGACACATCCATCATCCTGCGGTGGCTTCAGGATACCTATGGCTGCGAGGTGGTGACCTTCACCGCCGATCTTGGCCAGGGCGGCGAGTTGGAGCCCGCGCGTAAGAAGGCCGAGATGATGGGCATCCGGCCCGAGAACATCTTCATCGACGATCTGCGCGAGGAATTCGTGCGCGATTTCGTCTTCCCGATGTTCCGCGCCAACGCCCTTTATGAAGGGGTCTATCTTCTGGGCACCTCGATCGCGCGGCCGCTGATTGCCAAGCGTCAGATCGAAATCGCCAAGCTGACCGGCGCGGACGCCGTGGCGCATGGCGCGACCGGCAAGGGCAATGATCAGGTGCGCTTCGAGCTGGGCTATTATGCCCTGAAGCCCGACATCAAGGTGATCGCACCTTGGCGCATCTGGTCGCTGAATTCGCGCACGGCGCTGCTGGATTTCGCCGAAAAGCACCAGATTCCGATTGCCAAGGACAAGCGCGGCGAGGCCCCCTACTCCACCGACGCCAACCTTCTGCACATTTCCTACGAAGGCAAGGCGCTGGAGGATCCGTGGGTGGAGCCGTCCGACGACATGTTCACCCGCTCGGTTTCGCCCGAGAACGCGCCGGATCAGCCGACCTATGTCGAAATCGAGTTCAAGAACGGCGATGCGGTTGCCATCGACGGCGAGGCTTTGTCCCCGGCGGCGCTGCTGACCCGGTTGAACGAGCTGGGCGGAGCCAACGGTATCGGCCGGCTGGATCTGGTCGAAAACCGTTTCGTCGGCATGAAGAGCCGCGGCGTCTACGAAACCCCCGGCGGCAGCGTCTTGATCGTTGCGCATCGGGCGATCGAAAGCCTGACCCTGGATCGCGGCGAGGCGCATCTGAAGGACGATCTGATGCCGCGCTATGCCGAGCTGATCTATAACGGCTTCTGGTGGAGCCCGGAACGCCAGGCGATCCAGAAGATGATCGACGAGGTTAGCGCCAATGTCGAAGGCACCGTGCGGCTGAAGCTTTACAAGGGCTCGGTTTCGGTGGTGGGACGCAAATCGCCGCGTTCGCTCTACCGGCTCGACTATGTGACCTTCGAGGCGGACAGCGTCTACGATCAGCGCGATGCAGCCGGCTTTATCAAGCTGAATGCGTTGCGCATGCGGCTGGCCAAGATGGCCCGGGGCTGAGCTCCGGCCTTTTCTGACGGCAAAAAAGAGCCCGTCATCCCCATTCCGGGGGTGACGGGCTTTTTCCGTAAGCGGGCATAAAGGGAGGAGAGGGCTTTTTCCTTACGCCGCCGCTTCTTCCGCCGGAGCGGTACGGATCAGATAATCGAACGCCGATAGCGAGGCCTTGGCGCCTTCGCCGATGGCGATCACGATCTGCTTATAGGGAACCGTAGTCGCATCGCCGGCCGCGAACACGCCCGGAACCGAGGTTTGGCCACGCCCGTCGATCACGATCTCGCCGCGCGGCGACAATTCCACCGCGCCTTTCAGCCAATCGGTGCTGGGCTGCAAACCGATCTGCACGAAAATACCTTCCAGATCGATCTTATGTTCCTGACCGCCATTGCGGTCCTTGTAGGACAGGCCGGTCACCTTGGCGCCGTCTCCCAGCACCTCGGTGGTCTGGGCCGACGTGACGACGGTCACGTTGGGCAGGCTGTGCAGCTTGGCCTGAAGCACTGCGTCGGCGCGCATCTTGGGGTCGAATTCCAGCAGCGTGACATGGGCGACGATGCCGGCCAGATCGATGGCCGCCTCGACGCCGGAATTGCCGCCGCCGATGACCGCGATGCGCTTGCCCTTGAACAGCGGGCCGTCGCAATGGGGGCAAAAGGCCACGCCCTTGGTGAGATAGGCGTCTTCGCCGGGCACGTTCATCTTACGCCATTTGGCGCCGGTGGCGATGATCACGGATCGGGCCTTGACCGATGCGCCGCTGGCCAGATCGACCTGGATCAGCCCGCCCGGAACCTTGGCCGGAACCAGCTTATCGACCTTCTGGAACTTCATGATATCGACACCATAGGTGCGGACATGTTCTTCCAGCGCCGCGCCCAGTTTCGGGCCTTCGGTGTGAGTGATTGAAATGAAGTTCTCGATCGACATCGTGTCCAGCACCTGGCCGCCGAACCGTTCGGCCACCACGCCGGTGCGGATGCCCTTGCGCGCGGCGTAGATCGCCGCCGCTGAACCGGCGGGTCCGCCGCCGATGACCAGAACCTCGAACGGTTCCTTGGTCTTGATCTTTTCGGCTTCGCGGGTGACCGCGCCGCTGTCGATCTTGGCGACGATCTCTTCCAGGCTCATGCGCCCCTGGGCGAAGGGCTTGCCGTTCAGGAAGACGGCGGGAACGCCCATCACCTGGCGCGCCTCGGCTTCTTCGGGGAAAGCCGCGCCATCGATGGCGACATGACGGATGTGGGGGTTGAGCACGCTCATCAGATTGAGCGCCTGAACCACATCCGGGCAATTCTGGCAGGATTGCGAGAAGAACGTTTCGAAAGTGAAATCACCCTCTAGGCCGCGGATTTGCGCGATCATGTCCTGTTCGGCCTTGGACGGATAGCCGCCGACCTGAAGCAAAGCGAGGACGAGCGAGGTGAATTCATGGCCCATCGGCAATCCGGCGAAACGCACGGAAATATCGGTGCCGGCGCGGCGGATGGCAAAAGACGGCTTGCGTGCGTCGCTATCGTCGCGCACCACGGCGATCTTGTCGGAAAGTGCTGCGATTTCCTGGAGGAGGTCGAGCATTTCCCGCGATTTGGCGCTTTCGTCGAGGGATGCGACCAGTTCGACGGGCAGGGTTACTTTCTCGAGATAGGCCTTCAATTGGCCTTTCAGATTAGCGTCCAACATAAATTTTATCACCCTCCTGGAAATTGTTGTGAACAATTCAGGGCCGCCCGCGTCCGGCTCCAGGCCGGGTCCGGCGGAAACCGGACCCGGCTTGGGATGCCGCAACGGAGGTCTGTTTTAAGGCCCTGGGCGAAACGAGGCGCCCTTAGATCTTGCCGACCAGATCCAGGGACGGGGCGAGGGTTTTGGCGCCTTCATCCCACTTGGCCGGGCACACTTCACCCGGATGGGCGGCGACATACTGGGCGGCGCGCACCTTGCGCAGAAGCTCCTGGGCGTCGCGGCCGATGCCGCCGGCATTGACTTCGACGATCTGGATCAGACCCTCGGGATCAATGACGAAGGTACCGCGGTCGGCCATGCCGGCGGACTCGATCAGCACGTCGAAATTCCGGGAAAGGACATGGGTCGGATCGCCGATCATGGTGTAACGGACTTTCTTGATCGCGTCCGAGGTGTCATGCCAGGCCTTGTGCGAGAAATGGGTGTCGGTGGACACGCTGTAGATTTCAACGCCCAGCTTCTGGAATTCGGCGTAATTCTCGGCCAGATCTTCAAGCTCGGTCGGGCAAACGAAGGTGAAGTCGCCGGGATAGAAGAACACCACCGACCATTTCCCCTTCAGATCGGCGTCGGTGACGGAAATGAACTTGCCTTCCTTGAAGGCGTCGGCACGGAACGGCTTAATTTCGGTATTGATCAAAGACATCAAATCCTCCGTATTGCGGAACTGATTAATAACAGTAATTATTCTAGGGAGAACGGCCCTACGGGGGAAACGAGTTTTTTAGGAAGTTAGGATCGAAGAAATCGATCAAAGACCTTGGGCGGTCCGATGTGATCGCCCATGCGTAAGGCTTCCCCTATCTCCACATTGGATGTGGGGGTGGGTCCGCGCCGGATCAAGGGTGGAAGACGTTCAGAGATCGTCCGGAAAGGAGCGCCCGGTCTGGCGGCAGCAGGCTTCCAGCGTGTTGCGCATCAGCATGGCGATGGTCATCGGGCCGACTCCGCCCGGCACCGGCGTGATCGCCCCGGCGACGCCCATCGCCTCGGCGAAGGCGACGTCGCCGATCAGGCGGGACTTGCCGCCGTCCGGGGGCGTCAGGCGGTTGATGCCGACATCGATCACCGTCGCGCCCTCGCCGATCCAGTCGCCCCGCACCAATTCGGGCTGGCCGACGGCGGCGACGATGATGTCGGCCCGGCGGCATTCGCCGGCCAGATCGCGGGTGCGCGAATGGGCCATGGTGACCGTCGCCGATTCGCGCAGGAGGAGCTGGGCCATCGGCTTGCCGACGATGTTGGACCGTCCGACGACGATGGCGCGCAGGCCGTCCAGCCGGGGATGGACGCTCTTCAGCAGATAAAGACAGCCCAGGGGCGTGCAGGGAATCAGCGCCGGTCCGCCGGTCATCAGCCGCCCGGCATTGACGGGATGGAACCCGTCCACATCCTTGGCCGGGTCGATCGCTTCGATGATTCTTCCTGAATCGATGTGGCGCGGCAAGGGCAGTTGGACCAGGATGCCATGCACGGCCGGATCGCGGTTCAGATCATTGATCAGCGCCAGCAGCGCGTCTTCGCCGGTTTCGGCGGGCAGGATATGCTCGAACGAGGCCATGCCGCATTCTTGCGTGCGTTTATGCTTGGAACGGACATAAACCTGGCTGGCGGGATCGGCTCCGACCAGCACCACGGCCAGGCCGGGGGTTGCATGGCCGGCGGCCTTCCCGGCTTCGACATGGACGCGGATCCGTTCGCGCAGCGCGTCGGCCACACGGGTTCCATCAATGATACGGGTCTCGGTCATGTCGGCCTCGCGAGCGTGTCCAGGCGGCGGCGCAGATCGTCGGCCTCGCCTTTCAGAAAGAGAATCTTGTTGCGCTGTGTTTGCCCCTGGATCAGGGCGATGTCGCTTTTGGCGACGCGAAACTGCTTGGCCAGCAGGGCCACCAGCCGGGCGTTCGCTTTGCCGTCTTCGGGCGCGGCGGTGACCCCGATCTTCAGTACGGCGCCGCCCTCCGCCGTGGGGGCAATGCCCAATATCCGATCCGCCGCCGCTTTGGGCGTCAGCCGCACGGCAAGGCGCAGCCCCCCATCGGCGGGTGAGAAAGGATCAGAGTCCGGCAAGCGAGAACACCAGTTGGGCGAGCACGCTTTGCAGGAAGATAAGGACCAGGATCAGGATGACCGGCGAAATGTCGATATTGCCCAGATTGGGCAGGAAGCGCCGGATCGGCCGCAAGGCCGGTTCCGTCAGCCGGCCCAGCACATCGAACAGCGAGTAGACGAAGCGGTTCTGCGTGTTGACGACGTTGAACGTCACCAGCCAGCTTAAGATGGCCTGGGCGATCAGAGCGTAGATGTAAAGCTCGATAGCGATGCTGACGACCTTGAACAGCGGGATAAGGATGACGTTCATCGCAAAGGGCCTTGTTCTGGGCGGGGTTCTGGCGCGTAACCTATCGGTTGACGCCGCTTCGCGCAAGCCTTGCCCCATCCGGTGGGCCTATCGGAGCGGGGGATGGTGACGGTTGGATAAAGATATTTCGTGCGGCTTGGCCGATCTTGCCTCGGCCGGGCGGGTTCGCTATGATCCGCCGCCTTGAACTTGACGCAGCGGCGCTAAGGCTTTAGATAGCGCCGCCGCGAATGGTTCTTTATAAGGATCAAGATCAATTCGCAGCCGGATTCACCAAAAAATCGTTGGTGTTCCGGAGACGATTCCGTTAGGACACATCGCGTGGCTGGCCGGAGCGCCGCTGATCGGTGTCGTAAGACGCTGGACAGTCCCTTGTACAGCAGCATGTTTGCCGAAACCGGGACGTCTCGATGGAAACCCGGTGACACGTCCCGTTTAACTCAAACTACCATGGAATTTTTGTGATGCCCCGTCAAACGCCTCTCTCCGACATCCGAAACATCGGCATCATCGCCCATGTGGACGCAGGTAAGACGACAACGACCGAGCGCATCCTCTACTATACGGGACGCAAGCACACCGTTGTCGACGTCCATGAGACGAAGGATCTGAAGAGCTCGACCACCACCGACTATATGGAGCAGGAGCAGAAGCGCGGGATCACCATCCAGAGCGCCGCCGTCTCCGCCTTTTGGCGCGGTAAGAAGGTCACCGTCATCGACACCCCCGGCCACGTCGATTTCACCATCGAAGTGAACCGTTCCCTGCGCGTCCTCGACGGCGCGGTCGTGGTGTTCGACGGCGTCGCCGGCGTCGAGCCGCAGTCCGAGACCAACTGGCGCCTGGCCGATAATTACAACGTGCCGCGCATCTGCTACGTCAACAAGATGGACCGTTCGGGCGCGAATTTCCGCCGCTGCGTCGAGATGATCCGCACCCGCCTGGGCGCCCGTCCGCTGCCGATCCAGGTCCCGCTGGGTTCGGAAGACAATTTCCGCGGCATGATCGACCTGGTCGAGATGAAGGCCTATGTCTGGTTCTCGGACGACAAGGAAGCCGTTCCGGAAATCTGGGACGTGACCGACGACCTGGCCACCAAGCTGAACATCACGGTCAAGGAAGACCTCGACAATCTGGCCTGGGTGCCGGCCGCTCGCGCCGAGCTGATCGATACCGCGCTGGAGCAGGACGAGACGGCGATGGAAGCCTATCTCGAATCCGGTGAGGAGCCGAGCACGGAAACCCTGATCGCTTGTCTGCGCAAGGGCACCATCACTGGCGGGTTCACCCCGGTTCTGTGCGGCTCTTCCTACAAGACCAAGGGCGTGACCAAGGTTCTGGACGCGGTCGTCGATCTGCTGCCCTCGCCGACCGACATCGCCGCCATCCGCACCGTGGACGCCGATGGCGAACCGAATGGCGAGCGCATCTGCTCGGACGAGGAAGCTTTCGCCGCCCTGGCCTTCAAGGTCATCAACGATACCTACGGCTCGTTGACCTTCGTGCGCGTCTATTCGGGCGTGCTGACCAAGGGCATGTCGGTGCTGAACTCGACCCGCGGCAAGCGCGAGAAGATCGGCCGCATGGTCGAGATGTTCGCCAAGGAGCCGAACCCGATCGAGGAAGCCCGCGCCGGCGACATCGTCGCGCTGGTTTCGCTGTCCGAAACCGATACCGGCGACACGCTGTGTGATCCGGCCAAGCCTGTGGTGCTGGAGCGCATGCGCTTCCCCGACCCGGTTATCTCGGTGTCGGTCGAGCCCAAGGCCAAGGGTGATCAGGAGAAGTTCTCCGCAGCACTCGGCAAGATGGTTCGCGCCGATCCCTCGCTGCAGCTTGAAACCGACCGCGAAACCGGACAGACGATCCTGCGCGGAATGGGTGAGTTGCATCTCGAAGTCACCATGGACCGCATCCGCACCGAATTCGGCGTCGAAGGCGTGATGGGCAAGCCGCAGGTGGCCTATCGCGAGACGATCACCAAGTCGGTCGAGCATGTCTACACCCACAAGAAGCAGACCGGTGGTTCGGGTCAGTTCGCCGAGGTCAAGATCATCTTCGAACCGCTGGAACGCGGCCAGGGCTTCATTTTCGAAGACAAGACCGTCGGCGGCTCGGTGCCGAAGGAATATGTGCCGTCCGTCAACAAGGGCCTGGAACTTCAGAAGGAAGACGGCGTTCTGGCCGGTTTCCCGACCGTGGATTTCAAGGCGACCCTGGTGGACGGCAAGTATCACGACGTCGACTCGAACGCGTTGACCTTCGAAATCGCCGCCAAGGCCTGCTTCCGCGAAGGCATGAAGCGCTGCTCGCCGATCCTGCTGGAGCCGATGATGAAGGTCGAGGTGGTTTCGCCCCAGGAATATCTGGGCGACATCATCGGCGACATCAATCGCCGCCGTGGCATGGTGCAGGGTCAGCTCGAACGCGG
>JAYFRE010000134.1:0-5799 GCA_034926235.1 Rhodospirillaceae bacterium | reverse complement strand
CGGCGGGCAACAACTCCCCGATGATCCCCCATTCCTCGTCCGTCAGGTCGCCACGCATGCCAATGGTCTCCGCAAAGACCAGTGTTGAATCACGTCCGGGCGAATTTGGGAATCCCCTTTGTCAACAGGACCTAGGCTTTGTCTCGTCCGGACCGGATGAGACGTTCGTCGCTCGTTCACACCAGTGCAGGAGGCGGGAATTGATTAAAAAGATTCTCAGCCGGATTCCCAATCGATGGGTCTTGCCGATATTCGCTATTGGCGGATTGGTCGTCGGGCTGGGCGCCTACACGGTTTACATGTCCCGAGCCTATTCCTACCTTTCCGACAATCCCGCCGCCTGCGTCAACTGTCACGTCATGTCGTCCTATTATCAGTCGTGGGACCGTAGTTCCCACGCCCGGTATGCGACATGCAACGATTGTCACGTCCCCCATGATTCCATTCTGTCGGCCTATGCGTTCAAGGCCAAGGACGGCTTGTATCATGCCGCCGTTTTCACCATGCGGAGCGAACCCCAGGTCATCCGGCCTCGGGACGGAAGCAAGGCGGTGATCATGGAAAACTGTATACGCTGTCATACCGAGCTCAATACCCACATCGTCGATACCGGCAGGATTTCCTTCGCCGACGTGCAGAAGGGGGAAGGAAAGGCGTGCTGGGACTGTCATACGCAGGTTCCCCACACCAACATCAGCAACCTTGCCTCATCGCCCGGCGCGATCGTTCCGCTGCCAGCGTCTCCGGTCCCTGACTGGCTGAAGGCGATGATGAACTCCAAGCCCCAGGGAGGCGTCCCGTGAACACATTAGGCTCGAAAAACAAACGATCTGTCCTCTGTTGGACGATCTTCGTCGTGGTGATGGTCGGGGTGTTCTGTCTGGGGCTCCTGGCCGCCTCGATCACCGAGCGTCGCGCCGAGGTGGCGGGGATTACCGCCAACAAGGTTGTCCAAATCACCGGGATCGAGCCCCACAGCCGCGTCTGGGGGCTGAACTATTCCAGGGAATATGAAACCTGGAAAAAGACCCAGAACATGGATTTCCGCAGCAAGCATTTGGGCAACATGCAAGAAGACGTGCTGGAAGCCCATCCGCTGATGGTTGTCTTGTGGGCGGGCTACGCCTTTTCCAAGGATTACAGCGCGCCGCGCGGCCACATGTTCGCCATAGATGATATCAGAGCGAGCCTGCGCACCGGCGAGCCGAAAACCCCGACCGATGGACCGCAGCCCGCGACTTGCTGGACCTGCAAAAGTCCGGACGTCCCCAGGATGATGCAGGAACTCGGCATAGAGCAATTCTACAAGACGCAATGGGGCGCCCTGGGGTCTGAAATCGTCAATCCGATCGGCTGCGCCGATTGTCACGATCCGTCGACGATGAAGCTGACCATCACCCGGCCGGCATTGGTCGAAGCGTTCCAACGCCAAGGACGGGACGTGGCGCAGGCGACCACCCAGGAGATGCGTTCCCTGGTCTGTGCACAATGCCATGTGGAATATTACTTCAAAGGCCCTGGCAAATACCTGACCTTCCCGTGGGACAAGGGCATGACCGTCGAGGCGATGGAGCAATATTACGATCAAGCCGGCTTCTCGGACTGGACGCATTCCTTGAGCAAAGCGCCGATGCTGAAGGCGCAGCATCCCGATTACGAACTGGCCCGGCTTGGGCCGCATGGACAGCGCGGCGTTTCCTGCGCCGATTGCCACATGCCTTATATTTCGGAAGGCGGCGTGAAGTACTCGGACCACCAGGTGATGAGTCCGCTGAAAAAAATCGCCTCCACCTGCCAGACCTGCCACCGGGAATCGGAGGAAAAGCTCAAGGGCTATGTCTATGAATATCAGGACAAGATTCTTGAATTGAGGGGCCGGGTTGAGCAGGAATTGGCCAAGGCCCACATCATGGCCAAGATCGCCTGGGACAAGAATGTGAAGCCCGAAGCCATGGCTACGTCCCTGCAACTGATCCGTCAGTCTCAATGGCGGTGGGACATGGCCGTCGCCTCGCATGGCGCATCGTTCCATGCGCCCGTGGAAACCCAGCGCATCCTGGCCAACAGCCTGGATCGGGCGCTGCTGGCGCAGCTCGAACTGCAAAAGGTGCTGTTCGCCCATGGCGTGACCCAGATGGATATGCCGGATCTTTCCACCAAGGAAAAAGCGCAGGCCTATATCGGGCTCGATATGGCGGTTCTCAAAGCGAACAAGGCGGAGTGGATGAAGACTGTCGTTCCGCAATGGCTTGAGAAAGCAAAAGAAAATGGCGCCTTATAACAAAAAATAAGATTGTGAATCGTTCGGTGCTGAAGCGATTATCCGAAATATCGCTTCAGCACTTTTTATGAAAGTAAGGCTTGAATGACCAAACCCATGTGGCAGTTCCCATGGCAATACAAAGAAAGCATTGCATTTATTTCTGGAATTGTTGTTGTTGGGTTCGCATTACAGGTTATTTTCGGTCCGTTCGATTTCTACATTCTGTCCAGACCGGGCAACTATATAGCCCTTGCCGGCATGGTGGGGCTGATCGGTTTGTGCCTGCCGTTCCGTAAAACCCCGGTCATTGCCTGGCTGGCCAGCGTTCCCCTGGCTGTGGCGCTGATCGGCGGCCTGCTGCTATTCGGTCTGGCCATGGGATTGATCCCGCAGCTTAAAAGCGGCGCGGCCCTCGGCGATGATTGGATCTTGCGGTTGGGGCTGGCGCAGATCACATCGTGCTGGCCGTTCGTGCTTTTATACGGGCTGGGGCTTTTCTGCCTTGGCCTGACGATCGCACAGCGTCTTGTGGCTTTTCGGCTCGGCGATTACGGCTTTTACCTCAACCATCTGGGATTATGGATCTTTCTGGCGGGTCTGGGCCTCGGCGCCGCCGACATGCAGCGTCATGTCATGTATGTCACGCAAGGCGAGACGGAATGGCGCGTGTTCGACAACAACCAGACCCTGCTCGAATTACCCATTGCGGTTCAGCTGAACCAATTCGAGATGGAGGAATATCCTCCGAAAATCACGATCATCGATCGCAAGACCGGCGTTCCACAACCCGAAGGTGGGGCGGAGTGGCTGCAGATCGACGAAAGGAAGCCCAACGGGGCTCTTGGCGGCTGGGATGTCAGCGTTGATCGGTATCTTCACTATGCCGTTCGCAGCGGTGAGGAAGAGTGGAGCCCCAACCCCATGCCCGGCGCGACCCAGGCCGCCGAGATTACCGTCCGCAACCGCCAGACGGGGGAGGAGCGCAAGGGCTGGATTGCCGCGGGCAATACGGTTCAGGCGATCAAGGCGCTGCCGCTGGACGACCAATATGCCGTCGTCATGGCGCAGCCCGAACCCAAACGCTTCATGTCCGACATTACCGTTTACGCCAAAACCGGCGAGCGGATACGGGCCTTGCTTGAGGTAAACAAGCCGCTGAAAGTGGGGGATTGGCTGGTTTATCAATATGGCTATGACACCCAGGCCGGCCGCTTGTCGTCTTACAGCGGTTTCGAGCTGGTTTACGATCCGTGGTTGATCGTGGAATTCGTCGGAATCTACATGATGATGGCCGGGGCCCTTTGCCTGATCTGGAAGGGCCGCGGCAAGGATGTGAAGGGGCAGACGGCATGAGTTGGGACACATTCAACTGGCTGGGCCCCATCGCCGCATCCTGCTGGTTCGCCGCGCTGTTTATTCTGTTCATCCTTAAAAAACCGCTTCTGGCGGATTTGGCGATGATCGCCGGCATCGTCCTTCTGGCGGTCTTCATTGCCGGGCTGTGGGTTTCCCTGGATCGTCCGCCGATGCGCACCATGGGCGAGACAAGGCTTTGGTATTCTTTCTTTTTATCCCTTCTGGGTTTCCTGACCTACAAGCGTTGGAAATATCCCTGGATTCTGGCGCTTTCCTCGATCATCGCCAGCGTATTCGTCGGCATCAACGTTCTGAAACCGGAAATTCATTCCATCAGCCTGATGCCCGCGCTTCAAAGTCGTTACTTCGTGCCGCACGTCACCGTCTACATCCTGTCCTATGCCATGCTGGGCGTGGCCGCCATCGCCGCCGCCTTTCAACTCGTCCGCATCGGCAAGGACGAAGATGATCGTCGGCTGACCTCCTTCATCGACACGGTCACTTATGTCGGGCTGGGCTTTTTATTGCTGGGCCTGCTGACCGGCGCTGCCTGGGCCAAGGAGGCCTGGGGCCATTATTGGTCGTGGGATCCGAAGGAAACCTGGGCCTTCATCACCGCTGCCGCCTATATGCTCTATATCCATCTGCGTCTGAAGGATGTCCGTCCGAAATTGACCCTGTCGATTCCGCTGATCGGTTTCGTGCTGCTGATGATTACCTGGATCGGCGTGAACTATCTGCCTGCCGCCCAGGGCAGCGTCCATATCTATTCCTGAGAACGCCCCGCTCGCGAAATCGCGGCACTTAAGAATAGCGGCGGCTTGGCTTGTGCCTCTTCCGTTCTGTAGCTCTAAGCTGCCTTGGAGCGAACGACCGAAACGATGTGTTTTCCTTATCTTAGCCTGGGTAACGGCCCAAAGGATAGGCGGCCAGCCGCGAAGCCATATCCGCCGCTCCGTCGCCTTTCGGGCGACTGTCGAGTCCCATCCGTCCGACGTGTTGCGACCAAGATGGCCCGTTTCTATAAGCGGCGCGGACAAGAGAAACTGGACTCTGGGGCAAAAAGGCCGAGGCAGGGGAGCTGGAATCGCCTCAAACAGGCCAGGAAAATATAGTTTGCAGATCAACTGAAAGTAGAAATATCTCCTGTTGTATTCTACATAAACCGGAAATTACGTTTCAGGGATCTGTCCATTTGTAGTTTTATCTTGAAGTATTAACTTGCCAGAGTATTTATAAAAAATATTGTCGCGTAGTCGGGGGGCGATAAAATGTCGAAAGGAAAGTTATTAAATACTTGTATAGGTGGTCGAAATAATAAAAAATTTGCACATAACTTTGATGGAAAACACTTTGCATATTTGGACGGCAGCGACGCCGAGTGTGGGGTAAGTCAAAAAAGGGGCAGAATGAAATTAAGAGTTCCGCCAATCAAGAGCGTATTTTTTTCTTTATCCATCCTCGGGATGACGATGACCGATGCCTATGCGGCGGCAAGCACATGTGACGCTGTGTCCGGTAATCTGGTCCTTAATTGCGGTTTTGAAGCGTCCGGTTCTTGGTCGGGAACCGGCATTCAAGCGATTAATGGGAACACGGGAATATATGATCAGCATTCTGGATCATACTTCAACGTATCGGGGAGTGTTTCCGGATCCAGGACGTTGTTACAAACAATCTCAACGGTTGCAGGCGCGACATACTCCATTTCTTTCTATGCAACGAACGTGTATGACCCAACGGCGACTATCGCCGCAACATTCGATGGAACATCAATCCTGACGGCAACCACGCCTCATCCTGGGCAAACGTTTCCGAGCGGCACAAGTGCTGTTTCGAATAATTCCGGTAATTATATTCAATATGCCGGAACGGCTGTGGCGAGTGGTACATCATCAGTACTTGAATTTTTGACTATCACCGGAGGATCTGGAAAGTTCATCCTTCTGGATGATATTATCATCATCCTTATCTCTCTTCCTCAAAGCAGCAGCTACCAGCAGAGAGGGGCATCTTCCGGTCCGGTCGGCAGCATTATGGGGGCGGCGCTGGACCGAATCTCCACGAGCAGCTCAGCTCAGGCGGGACTCTTTCAGACCGACGTGCTCGGCATCATCAACACTCTGCCCACGGCCCAGCAAGGGCGGGCCATCAGGCAACTGGCCCCAACCCAGAATGTG
>JAYFRE010000058.1:0-48173 GCA_034926235.1 Rhodospirillaceae bacterium | reverse complement strand
TCTCTTGACCTCCGGGCACATCCTTAAGCCAATGGCGCGAAGCCGACGGATACCGTCCCCAACCCGCCGATCTGTGCCGAAAAACCGTCGCCGGGCGACGCAGCGATCATCGGCCCCAGCGCGCCGGACAGAATGATGTCGCCCGCGCCCAGCGGGCGGCCGGACTTGGCCATGACCTCGGCCAGCCAACGCACCGCGTTCAGGGGATGCCCCAGACAAGCCGCGCCGACGCCCAGGCTGGCCGGTATGCCGTTATGTTCCAAGACCATGCCGCACAGCCGGAGATCGAGTCCGTCGAGACGCCGCGCCGTCTCGCCCAGAACGAAACGCCCCGACGACGCGTTGTCGGCGATAGTGTCGTAAATAGAAATAGCCCAACCGGCGATCCGGCTGTCCACGATTTCCAGGGCCGGTGCGACCCAATCTATGGCGTCGAGAACATCGCCCAGCCCGATCCCCGTATGATCCAGCCCATGCTTCAAGATGAAGGCGATTTCGGCCTCCACCTTGGGGGCGATCAGAAGTCCCGGCGCTATTTTGCCGCCATTCACAATTTCCATGTCCGCAAACAGCATGCCGTAATCGGGCTGATCGACGCCGAGCTGGTTCTGCACCGCGGCCGAGGTCAGGCCGATCTTGCGCCCGATCAACCGCCGCCCCCGGTCAAGCGCGTGGCGAGTATTGATTTCCTGCACCCGATAGGCCGCCGAAACACTGCGTTCGGGCAAATCATCCGCAACCGGGGCGACCGGCGTCGCCGTCCGGGCCGCCGTCTCAAGCCGACCGGCGATTTCGGTCAATGCGTCCATCGGATGTCCTGGAACCATGGCCCCTTTCCTTTGCGTCTTGCGCGCCCCCGCTTTGTCACCCGTTTCCGGTGAAAGGTGGCCGCACATTATTCCTGCCTCCCGCCAAGAGGACAATATGAAGGATCGGAGCAGGGCAGAAGGATTCCTCCTCTTGCGTCCCAGCCGCGATCGACCGATCATCGGGAACCGAGGAATTTTCGCCTCGCCGAACCTGAAAGCGCGTTCCGCGCCCGCTTCCTTGCCGTCGAGAGGCGTTGATATGAAAAAAGAAGAGGCCGGCCAGTTGCTCGGCCCATTGATCGATGCGTCGCGCCGCGCCGGCGCTGCCGTGATCGAGGTCTACCGCAGCGATTTCGCGGTAACGCGCAAGGCCGACGCCTCCCCCGTCACCGAAGCGGATATCCGTTCCGAACGGGTGATCCTGGACACGCTGGCCAAGATCGCCCCCATGATTCCCGTCGTTTCCGAGGAAGCCTTCGCCCAGGGAAAGCATCCGGAAACCGATGGCGGCACCTTCTGGCTGGTCGATCCGCTCGACGGCACCAAGGAATTCGTCAAGCGCAACGGCGAATTCACCGTCAATATCGGACTGATCCTGGAGGGGAGACCCTGCCTGGGCGTGATCTACGCGCCGGTGCCCGATCTCCTGTTCGCTGCCCGGCCCGGTCTGGCCTGGGTCGAGGACAAAGGAGCCCCGCCCACGCCCATCGCCGCCCGATTTCCACCCAAAGACGGCATGGTGGCCTTGACCAGCCGCTCGCACCGCGCGCCCGGACGCTTCGATGATTTCATCCGTCCACTGCCGGTCCAGGAGGTCCGTCAACTCGGCAGTTCCCTCAAGCTGGCGCTGATCGCCGCCGGAAAAGCCGATCTCTATCCGCGTTTCGGTCGCACCATGGAATGGGACACCGCCGCCGGTCACGCCATTCTCGATGCCGCCGGAGGACGCATCACCTCGCCCGAAGGCGCGCCGCTGATCTATGGCAAGAACGGGTTCGAGAACACCTCCTTTGTCGCCTGGGGACGCTGTTGACGAACCAATTCCGGCGATGAAAGACGAGAAAGGGGGACGTCCCCTCTCTTCTTGACATTTACATGAGTTGGTCCGACTATAGTTTACGGGAGCGATAGAAATCACTCCTCTTTAGCCGCCGCACATGCCTTTGCGGTGACTTGGCTCCGGATCATGCAAGCCGTGGTCCGATCCAGGAAAGTCGAAACGAAGGCCGCCCAGGACATTTGGGCGGCCTTTTTCTGACTTTTGTTTATGATTGGTTAGTAACGTCTTGCCCGTCCTGGGCTTTTTCAATGAAACGACTGTAAGACAATGCCCATCCTGATCCCCACTCCGAGCGCGCTCGCCGAAGCCGCCGAACGGCTGAGAGCCGGAGAGCTCGTGGCGTTCCCGACCGAAACCGTCTATGGCCTTGGCGGCGACGCCACCAGCGACAAGGCCGTCGCCGCTATTTTCGAAGCCAAGCGCCGCCCATCCTTCAACCCGCTGATCGCCACCGTCGCCGATATCGAGGCGGCCGAGCGCCTGGTTGAGATGGACGCCCGCGCACGCCGGCTGGCCGAACTGTTCTGGCCCGGGCCGCTGACGCTGGTATTGCCGCGCCGCAAAGATTCAGGACTTTCCCTGCTGGTCACCGCAGGATTGGACAGCGTCGCCGTACGAGTGCCGGAGCACCCCGTGACGCTCGATCTGCTGCGCGCCGCCCGCATCCCCATCGCCGGTCCCAGCGCCAACCCGTCCGGCACGGTCAGCCCCACCACCGCCGCCCATGTCGAAGCCGGACTGGGCGACCGGGTGTCGATGATCCTGGATGGCGGCCCATGCCGGGTCGGCGTCGAATCGACGGTACTGGCTCTGCTGACTCCGGTCCCCATCATTCTGCGGCCCGGCGGCGTCTCCCGCGAGCGGATCGAGGCCGAACTGGGTCCGGTTTCCCTGGTGCTGGAAGCCGGCAAGGAGGGGCCGCGTTCGCCCGGCATGACCAGCCATCATTATGCCCCATCCCTGCCGGTGCGCATCGAGGCCGACCGGCCTCGGCCCGGCGAGGCCTGGCTGGCATTCGGAACCTCTCCGGTGGCGGCCGATCTCAATCTCAGCCCGTCCGGCAATGTGACCGAGGCCGCCGCCAATCTGTTCGCGATGCTGCGGGCGCTCGACCGCCCCCCCTTCACCGGCATCGCCGTGATGCCTATTCCGCGCGACGGGCTGGGACTGGCCATCAATGACCGCTTAAAGCGCGCCGCCGCACCGCGTGCCGCCTGAATTTCTACGCCGCCGCGTCTTGTCCGGCGACGCCATTGTTGATAAAGGGATGGTCCATGACCGATATGTTTCTTTCCCGTCTTGACGCCATCCTGGGGCCGCGCGGACTTCTGACCGAAGCCGGAGACATGGCCCCCTATCTGACCGAGGAACGCGGCCTGTTTTTGGGCCGGGCGCGGGCTGTGGCGCGCCCCGCCTCGACCGAGGAAACGGCGGCGGTCGTGCGGCTTTGTGCCGAGGAAGGGGTGGGCATCGTCCCCCAGGGCGGCAATACCGGCCTGTGCGGCGGCGCCGCGCCGGATAGCAGCGGCAACGAGATCATCCTGAATGTCAGCCGCATGAACCGGGTGCGCGCCATCGATCCGGTCAATTTCACCATGACCGTCGAGGCCGGTGCGATCCTGGAAGCGGTGCAAAAGGCGGCCGACGCCGCCGGTTGCCTGTTCCCCTTGAGCATGGGCGCGGAAGGAAGCTGCCAGATCGGCGGCAATATCGCCGCCAATGCCGGCGGTTCGGGCGTCTTGCGTTATGGCAATACCCGCGATCTGGTGCTGGGACTGGAAGCCGTCCTGCCCGACGGGTCGGTCTGGGACGGAATGAGGTCCTTGCGCAAGGACAATACCGGCTATGATTTGAAGCAGTTGTTCATCGGTTCGGAAGGCACGCTCGGCATCGTCACCGCCGCCGTGATCAAGCTATTCCCCAAACCTCAGGATAGCCAGACCGCCTTCTGCGCCCTGACCGGGCTGGATCAGGCGATCAGCCTGCTGGCGCGCGCCCGCGCCGCCAGCGGCGATCAAATCACCGCATTTGAACTGGTACCGCGCATCGGGCTCGAAATGGCCGCCTCGGTCATCCCCGGCGTTTCGGACCCTTTTGCCGACGCCCATGACTGGTATGTGCTGATGGAGTTGTCCAGTTCGCGTGCGGACGCCGATCTTCGCGGCAATCTCGAAACCCTGCTGAGCGACGCCATCGAGGCCGGCGACGTCGCCGACGCCGTGATCGCAGGTTCGCTCGAACAACGTCATGCTCTGTGGCACATGCGCGAGGGAATTCCCACGGCGCAGAAAAGCTATGGCGGCATCATCAAGCATGACGTCTCGGTGCCGGTATCCTCGGTCCCGGCCTTTATCCGCGCCGCCATCGCGGCGGTGGAAAAAGAGATGCCCGGCGTTCGCCCGGTCCCCTTCGGCGATGTCGGCGACGGCAACATCCATTTCTATCTCAACCAGCCGGAAGACGCCGACAAGGACGCCTTCACGAAAGACTGGCCGCGCATGAACCGGGTGGTCCACGACATCGTGCACGCCATGAATGGCTCGATCAGCGCCGAGCACGGGATCGGCCAGTTGAAGCGGGATGAATTGACGCACTACAAGGCGCCGATCGATCTTGTCCTGATGCGCAAGATCAAGGCCGCTTTCGACCCTAAGGGAATCATGAACCCCGGCAAAGTCCTGTGAGGCGGGCCTGTCCGCAACGGCGACGGAAAGAACAGGTGGGAAAGGGGTGCAAATTCCGCCCCCGGCCCACGCTTTGCTCTGTTCTTCGTCCCGCAGCGCGGCCATAATCCGCCCCAAATGTTGGGGATAGACCGCTACATCCTGCGCCAGCTTTCCGTCGCCATGGTCTTCGTGACCATCGGGCTGTCCGCCATCTTGTGGCTTACGCAATCCTTGCGATTCGTCGAGCTGACGGTCAATAAGGGCGCGTCGATCCTCGTCTTCCTCAAGCTCACCTTGCTGGTTCTGCCGAATTTCCTGGCCGTCATCCTGCCTGTCTCGCTGTTTTCGGTGGTTCTTTTCACCTACAACAAGCTCATCAATGATCGGGAGATCTCGGTCCTGAAGGGGGCGGGCCTGAGCCAAATGGGGCTAGCCAGACCGGCGCTTTTCCTGGCCGCGATCTGCGCCGTCATCGGTCTTGCCCTCAATATTTGGATCATCCCCAAGACCGTGGACAGCTTCCGCCAGATGCAATGGCAGCTGCGCAACAATGTTTCCGGCGTCATTCTGCATGAAGGAATGTTCAATCAGGTCGCCAAGGGCATCACCGTCTATGTCCGCGCGCGGACCTCGGACGGCGAGTTGCTCGGCATCATCGTCCATGACCGCCGCTCGCCCTTGCGCACCGTCACCCTCATGGCCGAACGTGGTGCCCTGATCCAGAGCGCGGACGGCGAAGCGCCGCCCAAGGTCCTGCTGTTCAACGGTACAAGGCAACAAATCACCAAAGGCTCCGATCGCCTGTCATTGCTATCTTTCGACAATTATGCGATGGAATTCTCGGATTCCCCCGAGCCGGACGCCATCCGCCGCCGCGATGTCCGCGAACGGTCGTTGCGTGAATTATTTTCGGCGACCGAAGCCGAGGTGGGAGCCGTCGATTTCCGGCAGTTCCGAGTCGAGGGGCACCAAAGATTGGCTTCGCCGCTTTACCATTTCGCCTTTGCCCTCATCGCCACGGCCTGTCTGCTGGCGGGCGGCTTCAACCGACGCGGCCAGGGCGACCGCCTGATGCTGGCCATTGGGCTCATGCTCGCCATTCAGGCCGCCGCCCTTGGGGTATCGAACCTTGCCGCCCGGTCGCTGATTTTCCTGCCGCTGATCTATATTACGCCGATCGTGCCCGCCCTGGCTGCTGCCCTGGTCCTGCTCGCGCCGTCCTGGAAAAGGCCGGTCTCGCCCATCCGGCTTAGGTGACGAGGAGATGCCGGACGTGCCCAAAAGAAGAGACCGCCTCGGCCCTACTCTCCTGATCGCCGCGCTGGCCAGCCTGGCGACGCCGGCCCTGGCCGTGCCGTCCTTGCCGAAGGACAGCACCGAACCGGTTCAGATCAGCGCCGATCAAATCGTTCACGACCGCGATCTGAACACTGTCAGCGCCACCGGCAATGTTGAAATCGAACAGGGAGGGCGCATCCTCATGGCCGATGCGCTGTCCTACAATCTGAAGCAGGACGTCATCGTCGCCTCGGGCAATGTCAGCATCCTCGAACCCTCGGGCTCGGTCACCTTTTCCAACTATGCGGAACTGTCGGGCGACATGAAGCGCGCCGTGGCGCAGCGTATCCGGGTGTTGTTGGCCGATGATGCCCGCCTGACCGCCATCCGGGGCCGGCGAGAGGCGGGAACCCGCAACATCCTGGATCAGGGAAGCTACACCGCCTGCGAGCCCTGCGCCCAAGATCCGTCGAAACCGCCTCTCTGGGCCGTCCACGCCGAGAAAATCACCCATGACGAGGTCAAGCGCACGATCCAATATGACGACGCCTGGCTCGAAATCGCTGGCATACCCACGCTCTATTCGCCCTATTTCGAACATCCAGACCCGACGATTAAACGCAAAAGCGGCGTCTTGCCGCCTTCCTTCCTCAATAACCGAATCGTCGGCTCATCGATCCGCGTGCCCTATTTCCAGACACTGGGCCCTTATCAGGACATCACCCTGATCCCGCTGGTGAGCAGCAAAGATTATAATCAGCTCGGCGGCCTGTATCGCTGGCAGGGCGAGAACGGAAGGTCGAGAACCCATTTCAGCGTATCCAGCCTGCCGAAGTCGGAGATCTATAACAAAGACACCGCCGGCTGGCACATCGACAGCAAGACCCAGTTCGATTTGAACGATGTCTGGCGCGCCGGCTGGAACGCCAAACGGTCATCGGACCGCTATTATCTGCGCACGTTCAATCAGGAAAACACCGACCCCTATCTGACCATGCGCCCCTATATCGAGGGATTCGGTTATCGTTCCTATGCCTCTCTCGAAGCCTTCGCGTTCCAGAATCTCTACGAAACCCTGCCGGCGCGCCAAACGGCCAATCTGCAATCGAAGCAGCCGATCATTCTGCCGCGTTTCACCTATGCCCATACCGGCGATCCGGGCGCCTATGGCGGCTATTGGACTTTCGACACCCGTGCTGCGTCGATCAACCGCGAGGAAGGCACCAGCAGCCGGCGCATCAACACCTTGACCGCCTGGAACCTGCCTCACACCGCGAAGACCGGCGAGCTTTACACCCTGACCACCTCGCTGGGAATCGATGGCTACAACAGCGAGGATCTAACCGAAGACCGGAAAGGCCACGTCAATGCGCTGCGCGCCATTCCCCAGGCATCGCTGGAATGGCGGTTCCCCTTATCCAAGGTCGGCGCGGCATCCTCGCACGCGATCACGCCGATCGTCGTCGGCACCGTCGCCCCTAACGGCAGCAACTCCAAAGATATCCCCAACGAAGACAGCCTGGATTTCGAGCTGGACGACATCAATGTTTTCAGTTCGACGCCTTTTTCGGGTTACGACCGCGTCCTGACCGGCTCGCGGGTCGCTTATGGCGCCGAATATACCTATCTGGACAAAGGCCAGACGTCCCTGAACGCGGCCATCGGCCAGCTCTACCAGCTTCGCCCCACCCAGATATTCCCACTGGGTAGCGGCGTGGACGACCGTTTCTCGGATATCGTCGGCCGTGTTTCCGTCGCGCCCTCGCCCAACCTCACTATGGGCTACCGCTACCGTCTCGCCCATGACAGCGGCTCGATCCGCCGCAGCGAGGCCTTCACTCAGATCGGCGCGGCACCGCTCAAACTCAATCTGAGTTATGTCTATTACCCAAAGCATGATGAGGGCAGCGCCTTCGACCAACGTCAGCAGATCAGGGGCTCACTCGGTTCGCGCGTGTCGAAGAACTGGCATGCGGGGATCTACACCACGCGCAATATCGGCCCTGTTTCTGGTAATCTGAATACGGGGCTGAACATAACCTACGAGGACGAATGCCTGCTGGTATCCACCGAAATCGGCAAACGCGATACCACGGTCAGGACCGTCACCGCAGGCGAATATGTCATCATGCGCTTTGTGTTCAAAACCATCGCCGAATTCCCCGTGAGTGTGTTCTGATGATCAAGCCCTTGTTTTCCATTGTCATTTTGTGTCTAACCGTGCTGTTCTCAGCCTCCGCTGTTCCCGTGCGGGCGCAAGAGGCGGAAGGGGTCGCGGCGGTGGTCAACGAGGATATCGTGACCTTGCGAGACCTCGAACAACGCACGCGCTTAGGACTCTTGTCGGCCAATCTGCCCGACAAGGCCGAAACCCGCGCCCAGATCGTCCCGCAGGTCTTGCGCCGGCTGATCGACGAAAGCCTTCAGCTTCAGGAAGCCAAGCGCCTGGATATCACGATCAGCGACGGCGAGATCGATAACGGCATCCGGTCCATCGAACAGCAGAACAACATGCCCAAGGGCCGGCTGGAATCCTTCTTGAAGGAACGCGGCATCGATATTGAGACGATCCGCCGCCAGATCCGCTCGGAATTGTCCTGGGTCAAGGTGGTGCGCAGCACGCTTTTGCCGACCATCCGCATTGGCGAAGAGGAAATCGACCACCGGCTGACTGCGATCAAGGCCAACCAGGGCAAGAAGGAATATCTCGCAGCCGAAATCTTCCTCGCGGTGGACAATGCCCGCGAGGATGCAGAAATGGCGCAACTGGCCGCCAATCTGCTCGACCAGATGCGTCGTGGCGCTCATTTTTCGATCCTCGCGCGCCAGTTCAGCCAGACCGGCGGTGCGTCGGGCGGCGATCTCGGCTGGGTGTCCGAAGGTATGCTGGACGAGGAATTGACCCATGCCCTATCCAAGCTGGAGCCGGGGCAGGTGACTCCGCCGATCCGGCTGCTGGACGGCTATTACATCCTGATGCTGCGCGAAACCCGCATCGCCGGAGAAAGTCAGGCCCGGGAACCCGCCATCGATCTGGCGGCCATCAATCTCTACCCCCTTCCGGGTACGAATCAGGCTGAACGCGCGCGCCAACTCGTCGCCCTTCGTTCGGCGATCGCGCGCGCCAAGAACTGCGAAGATTACGAACAAGCCGCCCACAGAATCGGCGGCGCCGACTGGAACCGTCCGGGCATGATGCCGATTTCCGCCATTCCCCCGGAATTTTTGGACTGGGCGAAACAAGCCAAGCCGGGTCAGGCCAGCGATCCGATCGAAACGTCGGAATTCTCTCGCGTCCTGGTCCTTTGTGACCGGAACGAGAGCAAGGCTGGCCTGCCGTCACGGGAAGATATCGAGCAATCGATCGAACGGGAGCGTCTCGAACTGATGGCGCAGCGCCGCATACGCGATCTGCGTCGGGCAGCTTTCGTCGAGATCCGTATTTAAAGAGAATGTCCGGCTCTCTTCCCTCCGAGGACACGCCCGCTGGACGGGGCGGCGACGCCCCGTCTCTGCCGCCTCTGCGCGAAGCCGCCCAGGGCCTGATGGCCCGCAAATCGCTGGGCCAGCATTTCTTGTTCGATCTCAATCTGACGGGCCGCATCGCGCGGGCCGCCGGCAACCTGTCCCAAGGCACCACCATCGAGATCGGCCCCGGGCCGGGTGGTCTGACGCGCGCACTTCTGCAAGAAGGCGCCACCCGGCTTGTCGCCATTGAACGCGACGACCGCGCGCTTTCGATCCTGGACGAACTTGGCCATGCCTATCCGGGACGGCTGGACCTGATCGCCGGCGATGCCCTCAAGGTGGCCGCACATGAATTGGGCCCCGCTCCCCGGCGCATCGTCGCCAATCTGCCTTACAATATTTCGACCGCCCTTCTGCTGGGATGGCTGCGTCATGCGGAAGCCTTTGAAAGCCTGATCTTGATGTTCCAGTCGGAAGTCGTGGACCGGCTGGCCGCTCATCCCCGCCAATCCGCCTATGGCCGCCTGTCGGTCATCACGCAATGGCGTTGCACGGTCGAGCCCTTGTTCAAGGTGGCGCGCGAAGCCTTCACGCCGCCGCCCAAGGTTTCCAGCACCGTGGTCCGTCTGGTTCCAAGATCCCAGCCCCTGGCCCCGGCCCGCATGGAAACACTGGAACGAGTCACCGCCGCTGCCTTCGGCCAACGCCGCAAGATGCTGCGCTCCAGTCTGAAATCCCTGGGCGAGGCCGAGGCGCTGCTTGCTGCCGCCGGCCTGAACGGCACCGCCCGCGCCGAGGAGATCCCAGTGGAGGGATTCTGCGCCCTGGCCCGCGCCCTGGACGAAAGAACCGCCTGACCGCCTCCTTTTCGAGTCCTGGCTCTTTTCGTATCGGCCCCTGCCCGCAAATATGGTTAGATTCTTCCGATCTAAGGCGGTGATCCCGCCTGCCGATACAGGGAGGATAAGAACGAACATGTCGCGTAACAAAGTCATGGCGCTGGACGAGGCGATGACCCGCGTAAAAGCGGGCACGCGCCTGATGGTCGGCGAATTTGTCGGTGCCGGGGAACCGGCCCGGTGCATCGAATGGATTCTTGAACACAAGATCGGCGATCTGACGCTGATCTGCGCAACGCCTGGTATGGCTGGCGGCTTCGGCAAGGCCAATCTGTTCTCGGCCGATCTGGTCCGGGAACTGATTGCATCCCATGTCGGCACCACCGCCGAATCCTCGGAAGCCTATTTCGCCGGCACCTTGAAAATCGAACAGTTCTTTCCGCTTGGCACCTGGGCCGAAAAAGTGCGCGCTGGAGCCCTGGGGCTCGGCGGCGTTCTGGTGCCGGTCGGCGTCGGCATCCTGGACGAGCCGGGTTTGTTCCCGGATCTGGCCGAACCCAAGCAAAAGATCACCGTGAAAGGAAAGGAATATTTCGTCGAGGAACCGCTGCGCGCCGATGTGTCGATCGTCAAGGGCTGGCGGGCGGACCCGCTGGGCAATGTCGAGTTCCGCTATACGGGGCAGCAGAATCAGCGCGATCTGGCCATGGCCGGCGATTACGCCATCGTCGAAGTCAACGAGATCGTGCCCGTCGGCACCATTCCCCCGGAACGGGTCGGCATCCCCCACCCCTTCATCGACGCGGTAGTGCAAGGTCACAGCCTGGCAGAGCAGGACCGTCGCTATCGGGATCACTGGATCAAGCTGGGCCGCCTTGCGCCGATGCTCTGATGGGAGAGGATGGAGTAATGGACAAGAACACCCTTTTATCCCGCCTGAGCGCGCGGGAAATCATCGCCCGGCGCTGCGCCATGGAAGTCGAAGACGGTGAAATCGTCAATCTCGGCTTCGGCATCCCCACCCTGACCGCCAACTATCTGCCCCCAGGAGTCACCGTATCCTTTCACGGTGAAAATGGCTGCTTCGGCTTCGGCCCCAAACCCGCCACCCTGGACGCCCAAAGCGACATCACCAATGCCGGCACCGAACCTGTTTCGCTGCTGCCGGGAGCGGCGATGCTGGATCTGGCGACATCGTTGGGTGCGATGCGGAACGGCTTCATTGACGTGACCGTACTCGGCGCGCTTGAAGTCGATCAGGAAGGCAATATCGCCAATTGGGCGATCAACCGTCATGGCCGCTGGTGGCCGGGACCGGGCGGCGCGATGGATCTGTGCTATGGCGTGCCCAAGATCGTCGCCGCCTTGCAGCATATCGACAAGGCCGGCGACAGCAAGGTCAAGAAACGCTCCGCCCTGCCTTTGACCGGCCGTAGCTGCGTGACGACCATCGTCACCGAAAAAGCCGTCTTCAGCGTCAAACCCAAGGGCGGGGGACTGGTTCTGATCGAAACCTTCCCCGGTCTGGATGTGGAGGATATCCGAGCCATCACCGAGGCTGATTTCGAGGTCTCGCCCAATCTTTGCCCGATGCGGCTCGGGCTGGACTGAGGCAATCTTGGTATCCGCCGGCCCGTCACCCCGGGCCGGCGGTTATTCCATGCCGCGCAGACGCTTGACGAATTCGGCCAGCCCGCTCTGACGATGGCGCTTCAGCCGCTCCACTTCCAGGATCGCCTCCACCGCGCGGACGCTGTCTTCCAGCACATGGTTGACGATGCAGTAGTCATATTCGGCGTAATGACTCATCTCGACGGCGGCGCGGGCCATCCGGCCTCTTATCACCTCGTCGCTGTCCTGGCTGCGGGTGTGCAGCCTTCGTTCCAGTTCGGCCAGCGACGGCGGCAGGATGAAAACGCTGACGATGTCCGCCCAGGCGTTTTGGACCAGTTGCTGCGCGCCCTGCCAATCGATATCGAACAGAACGTCCCGTCCCTCGTCCAACGCTTTCTGCGCCGGAGCCTTGGGCGTGCCGTAGCGATGGTCAAAGACCCGCGCATGTTCCCAGAATCCGTTTTCGGCGATGTTGGCCTCGAACCGGTCCGGCGGCACGAAATGGTAATGCGTTCCATCGATCTCGCCCGGACGCGGCGGACGGGTGGTCCAGGACACTGACAGCATCATCGAGGGATGGCGTTCGATCAGGGCACGGGAAATGCTGCTCTTACCTGCCCCCGAAGGCGAGGACAGGACGAGCATCAGCGGGCGGCCCACCACCGTTTCGCCCCAAACCGAACGCATGAAGGAAAGATCGCCGCTGTTCATCCGTTCGTCACTCATTCGATGTTTTGAATCTGTTCGCGGAATTGTTCGATCACCGCTTTCAAAGCCATGCCGATGCGCGACAGATCGACCGCTCCCGCCTTCGAGCACAAGGTGTTGGCCTCGCGGTTGAATTCCTGGCACAGGAAATCGAGACGCCGCCCGACCGCCTGAGGAGAAGACAGCATCTCGCGGGCCGCCGCCAGATGAGCCTTCAGCCGGTCCAGTTCTTCGCGCACGTCGGCCTTGGCGGCGATCAGCGCCGCTTCCTGCAACAAACGCTCGTCGGACAGGGTTGGTGCGGCCTCGATCAGTGTGGCGACCTGCTGGCGCAACCGCTCCCGGATCACGACCGGATCGAGCGCCGCGCATCCTTCCGCCTGGGTCACCAGGGACTCGATCTCGTCGAGCTGGCCTTGCAGCACCACCGCCAGACGCGCACCTTCATCCCGGCGCATCGCCAGAACCGCCGCCAACGCCTCGGTAAAGGACTCCATCAAGGCGGGGTGCAGGCTGGTTTCGTCCGCCACAGCCGGTTCCCCGGTTTCGGCGGTCTCGATCACGCCTTTAAGCCCCATCAAACCGTCGATCGCCGCCGGGGCCAGACCGGACGCCGACGCCGCGCGGGCCGCCGCCTCGGCATAATAGGCCAACAGGGCTTCATTCACGGCGAAGGCCGGTTTGCCGATCACCGGCGTCACCCCAAGCGAAATGGTCACGCTGCCGCGCGCCAGACGCTTTTGCACCGCATCACGCACCGGGATGTCTATCCCGTCGAAGCCCGACGGAAAGCGGCTCCGGATATCCAGCCCCCGTGCGTTGACGGTCTTGATTTCCCAGACCCACCCCAGCTGGGCGTCATGCCCCTGGATGCGGGCGTATCCTGTCATGCTGCACGGGCTCACGGGGAACGGGCTCCTTGATCTCTTTTCCTGGCCGTCTCGTGGTTATAGTCCCCGGCTCCGGCGGCGACAAAGTCTAAATCCGGCGCGGGGTCCACGCTTTTCACATCCGCACCGTATCCTTGGAGATCAGCACCTTGTCGATGCGCCGTCCATCCATGTCGACCACCTCGAAACGCCAACCGTCCCAGACGAACACATCCCCCGCCGCAGGGATGCTGCGCGCACGGGACAGGATGAAGCCCGCGACCGTCGTGTAATCGCTGTCATCATCCTTCATGATGTGGCAGCCGATCCGTTCCGCCGCCACATCCGCCGCCACATCCCCGTCCAAAAGCCAGGACCCGTCCTCGCGCAGCAGGATCGCGCCGTCGTAATCCTCGCCATGTTCGGTCACATTGCCGATGATCGCCGACAGGATGTCGGTCCCGGTCACGATCCCTTCGATGCTGCCATATTCATCCACCACCAGCGCCATGTGAATCCGCGCCCGGCGAAGGATGTCCAGCGTATAAACCGCGGGCGCGCTTTCGGGCACCACCTGAAGCGGTCGGACGGCGGCGGCAACGTCGAGCGCGCGGCCATCGAGCGCCGCATCCAGCAAATCCTTGGCCTGAACCACACCCAGGACCTTGGCCAGCCCCCCCTCGCACACCGGAAAGCGCGAATGCGGGCTTTCGCGCACGGTCTTCAAGATGCGCGCCTCGTCCCAGGCCAAATCGATCCACACCACCTCGTTACGCGGCGTCATGATGGCCCGGATCTTGCGGTCGCCGAAGCGCATTACCCCAGAGAAAAGCTCCTTTTCCTGCGGTTCGAACACACCGGTTTCGGTGCCTTCGGCGATCATCGCGCGCACTTCTTCCTCGGTCACTCGGCTACCCGAAAGGCTCTGGACCGACAAAAGCCTCAAAAACAGCTGGCAGGAATGTTCCAGAACCCAGACGACCGGCGCGCCGATCCGCCCGATCACCGTCACAGGCCGCGCAACCCGGGCCGCAATTCCTTCAGGGTTCGCCAGCGCAATCTGCTTGGGCACCAATTCACCCACCACCAGAGACGCATAGGTGACAAGCCCGACCACCACCGCCATCGCGGCAATACCCGAAAACGGCGCCAAGGACGGGATCGTTTCGGCGATCCACAGCGCCAGCTTGTCCGTCAAAGCCGCGCCGGAATAAGCGCCGGCCAGAATGCCCACCAGCGTGATCCCGATTTGGACCGAGGATAAGGACCGTCCGGGATTATCGGCCAGCGCCAGCGCCAGCTGCGCACCCTTGTTGCCTTGGGACGCCTTCAGCGCCAGAAGAGCGCGGCGCGAGGACACGATGGCGATCTCGGACATCGCGAACCAGCCGTTCAGGATGACCAGAAAGGCAATGACTCCGATTTCAAAAGCAAAGGACATGGCTTTTCCTGGGTAGGCTCCTTTTCAACCCATCGAGGTCAGAACGCCTGACCGAGAAAGAAGATGAACATCTTGAACGCCGCGATCACGACCGCGCCGACCACGGCCAGGCTGACCGCGCCGACGACGACCCCGGCAAGGATGGCCGCGCCGTCGCGTTCGACCAATCCCAAGGCGATCAGGGAAACGGCCAGGGCCGGCAGGATGTTGCCGAGCGGAATCGGCAAGGCGAGCACTGTCGCCAGGACCAGACACAAGGCGGCCAGCATCCGTTCCGCCGAACGGCCGGACAAGAAGAGGATCCGGGGACGCAAGAAACGCTCCATCCGTTCGATCCAGGGAATGATCGCCTCGACCATCCGGACGAAATCAGCTCTCGCCATCGACCGGTCGCCCAGTACTTTCGGAAACCAGGGCTTCGGCAGACCGATCAGAAGCTGCACCGCAACCAGCATCAGCGGCACGCCCAGCAGGGCGGACAGGCCGGGGATGGGATGGGGAAAGATGTTGGGAAAGGCGAAGATCAGTAAAAGCAGACCGTAAGCCCTGTCCCCCAGCGCATCGGCGACATCTCCAAGGCGGACGCGTTCCGCCGTCCACTGGGATGCGAAGGCGCGCAAAAGACGCGACGCCGGCATCCGCGCGGAGTGGCCGGGGTCGGGGTCGGGGTCGGATCGGTCCTCGTCTGGCACCCGAAAGGCCTCTTGGAAATGGTGGCCGGAAGAATTATGGACGATCCCGCCTGCGAGGAAAAGACGCCAGGCCGGGCGCTGTCACTTCCCGCCGGACGAAGCCGGAGACGCCGCCTCGTCGGCCGGGACCGCGATGAAGGTCACCTCAAACCGGGTAGCATGGGGATCGGGTGCGTCCAATGTCAGGACGAACCCGATATTGGCCCTGCCATCAAGGCTGGACTGCGGCGGCTGCACGATCTTTTCCTGGACGATCCGGTCGCCATCATAAAGAACCAGATGCAGGGTCGGAACATCGCGAGAGCGCTCGGTCATGTTGGCGATGACGCCGCGCACGGTCAGCACTTCGCTGTCGCCCTGCATAACCCGTTCGGAATCGATGTTACGGAAAGCCAGCCCCGCGCCGACGATCTTGGCGCGCAGTCCCAAATCCTCGTAGATCTTCGCCGCCTGCGGAAAGCGCGTGATGACCTCGTCCTGAAGCAGATAGAGCCCGGCGGCGCTACCTGCGCCGACGAAAAGCAGGAACAGAAGCCACAATCCGAAACCGCCCTTGCGCCGGGCCGGCCGGCGGGGCGGCGCACCCGGCGAAACGAAAAGATCGGGAATGGGCGCAGGTTCGTCCGCCGAAAGCGGATCGTCCAGTGTTTCCCCATCGTCCCGGCTGTTTTCGGGCGACTCGGCGCTGCCATCGAAATCGCTGGCGTCGAACGTGACGTCGAGCAGGGATTTGTCGCCCCCCGGCGGCGCGTCGTCTTCCCGAGGCGCGTCCTCCAGAGTGTCGAGATCGATTCCGGGCAAAAGCCCCGGCTGGGACGAGGCAGGCGGGGTTGACGGCGGTGGCGTCTCCGGTGCGGACTCGGCGATACCATCGACCGGAACGCCCGCAAAAGCGCCCGGCGGATCGGCATGCCAGCGCCCGCCACAGCGCGCGCAGCGCAAAGCACGGCCTTTCGGACCGATGGCGCCGTCTGGAACCGAAAAACGGACTTCGCAATAAGGGCAGGTGACGATCATCGACCGGACGCATCGTTACAAGAGCTTCCTTTATAGGGCTCCGCCTGCAGCAACACAAGCATGCGCTGGACGTGGCCGCGCCCGACATGCGATCCTCTGCCCCAGGAAACGAGGCCCCTGGAAACGAGGCCCCAGGCAAGACGGAATCCGACCGCGCATGACCAATGTGATTCATTTCGACCATGTCGGACTGCGCTATGGACATGGTCCTGAGATTCTTCAGGACATTTCCTTCGCCCTGCCCACCGGTTCTTTCTGTTTCCTGACCGGCAATTCAGGCGCGGGAAAATCGTCGCTCCTGCGCCTGATCTATCTGGGCCAGAAGCCCTCGCGCGGGCGGATCGAGCTGTTCGGGCGCGACATGGCGCGCACACCCCGCTACATCCTGCCTTCGCTGCGACGGCGCATCGGCGTCGTGTTTCAGGATTTCCGCCTGCTCGATCATCTGTCGACCTTCGACAATGTCGCGTTGCCCATGCGCGTGGCTGGCGCGCCCGAATCGGAAATCCGCCGTTTTGTGTCCGACCTCTTGTCCTGGGTCGGACTGTCCGAACAACTCGACGCCCTGCCGAGAACCTTGTCCGGTGGGCAAAAACAGCGCGCAGCGATCGCCAGAGCGGTGATCGGACGCCCCGAACTGCTGCTCGCCGACGAACCGACCGGCAATGTGGACGACCAGATCGGCATGCGCCTGATCTATCTGTTCGAGGAGCTGAACAAGCTCGGCACCACCGTCATCATCGCCACCCATAACGAAGCGCTGGTCTCTAGGATGTCCTATCCACGTCTGCATCTGGACCAGAGCCGGCTGATTCAGGAATGAACAAGCGCCGTCCCCCCACAGGCCGCCACTCCGTGCTGCCGCTGAAAAACGACACATCCGGCGCCTTTCTGCCCTGGCTGATCGCGCCGATGGTGCTGCTTTGCGCCCTGGCGATCGCGGCGGTTTTCATTCTGAACAGCCTGATCGGCCGCTGGGAACGCGATCTTGTCGGCACCATCACGGTCGAAATCGCCGCAGCGCCGGGCGATGCCCAGAAATCGAGTAAAGAAACCTGGCGGCGGAGCGAAACCGCGATCGCCCTGCTGAAAGAGACACCCGGAATCCTCTCGGCACAAACGCTCGACCGGGAACGAGTCGCCGCCCTGCTCGAACCCTGGCTGGGGGGGAGCGATCTGCTCGCCGAGCTGCCTTTGCCGATGCTGATCGATGTTGCCATCGATCCCCAGAACATGCCCGACCTTACCGCCCTGTCCGCCCGGATCGCCACCGCCGTACCGGGGGTCTCGATCGACGACCACCGGCTGTGGTTCTCGAAATTGACCGGGCTGTCGCGCCGGATCGAATGGCTGGCCTTGTCCACCGCCCTGCTGATCGCCGCCGTCACCTCGACCATGGTGGTCTTCGCCACCCATACCGGCATGGCCATCCATCGGGAAACGGTGCGGCTTCTGCACCAGATCGGCGCCACTGACGACTATATCGCGCGCGAATTCGCCCGTCATGCGGCGCTCCTGGGATTGAAAGGCGGCCTGATGGGGCTTGTCCCCACCATTCCCCTGATGATCGCCATCGAAACCGTCAGCGCCCGGATGGAAAGCGGCTTCGTCGCCGGATTGTCCCTGCCCTGGCTGGGCTGGGCCGTCGTGCTGACCCTGCCGCTGCTGACCGCCGCCCTGGCGATGCTGACCGCGCGGCTGACCGTTCACCGCGTATTGGCCCGCATGATTTAGGGACGCGCCGATGCTGCCCTCCACCTCACCCTGGGCGGGGTTCCGCTTCCTTTTTTTCCTGCTCTGCAGCCTGGCCACTCTTTGGATCGGCGGCCTTCTGTGGTTCGCGGACGATCTTCTGGGCCGGGTCGAAGACAACGCCACACCGGCGGACGCCATCGTCGTCCTGACCGGGGGCAGCGAAAGGCTGGATACCGGTTTTGCGCTCCTGCATCAGGGGCTCGGCAAGAAACTGTTCATTTCCGGCGTACATCCGGGCGTCGGCGTCGCCGATCTGCTGCGATCGCTGCAAAAGCCCTGGGACGTCCCGGCCAGCCGAATCGTGCTGGGCCATGCCGCCGCCGACACGGCCGGCAACGCCGTCGAAACCGCCGTCTGGATGCGCGAAGAGGGATACAAATCGCTCCGTCTGGTCACCGCCAGCTACCATATGCGCCGGAGTCTGGTCGAATTCCGCCGCGCCATGCCTGACATTCAGATCATCCCCAACCCGGTTTTCCCCGGCGCGGTCAAAGGATCCGAATGGTGGCGCTGGCCGGGGACGACCCAACTCGTTTTTTCGGAATACAACAAATTCCTGGCGGCCTCGCTCCGTCAATGGCTGGAATCGCAGGAGGATCCCTAACGTGACCGCCGTCCGTTCCCTTTGCTATCATGTCCTGTTCGTGACCTGGACGCTGCTCGTCTGTCTGATTTATCTGCCCTTGCTGCTGGGACCGAGACTCTGGATGCAATGCGGGGCGCGCTTATGGCTCGACGGGGCGCTCTTCCTGCAACGGACCGTGCTCGGCCTTTCCTATGAGTGCCGGGGATTGGAAAACCTGCCCAAGGGACCGGTGCTGATCGCCGCCAAGCATCAATCGGCCTGGGATACGATGATTTTCCACCGTCTGCTCAGCGATCCCGCCTTCATCCTGAAGAAGGAACTGCTGCGTCTGCCCTTCATCGGCTGGTACCTGTCCAAAAGCGGGCAAATTCCGATCGACCGCGCCGCGGGCATGAAGGCGCTGAAACAGATGACCGAAGAATCGGTCCAGGCCATCCGGGACGACCGCCAGATCGTAATCTTTCCCGAGGGACACCGGCAACCGCCGGGCCGGACAGGCGATTATCATTCGGGCGTGGCCATGCTGCGTTCGGCCCTGAACGCGCCCGTGATCCCGGTGGCGCTGAATTCCGGCCTTTTTTGGGGCAGGAATGCGTTCCTGCGTTATCCCGGAATCATCACCATCGCCTTTCTGGAACCAATTCCTGCCGATCTGGACCGCAAGAGTTTCATGACGACGCTGAAAGACCGGATCGAACCCGCCACGCGTGCCTTGGAAAACGAAGCATTGGCTCGCTTTCCCTCTCTTTCCTCCATGCAGGAGTAAGCAGGACAACCTCGCATCGCTGGCATAAGGTGTGATGAAGTCTGTGGATAAGTTTGTGGACTAAGGGAAGAAAATCCACACCCTATGAGGGTAAAAGAAAATCTATAAATCTAATAGTTGAAATCTTTGGTTTTTCTCTCTGCCCACCAAGAACCGGCAGGAATCCATTTTTCCTCTACCAGAAGGGACACGGCCCCTATAAAAACGCCTGAAATTCACGAAAAATTGTTTTAATACAATGGACTGTGCGGTTTAAGACTCACGCTCTCCGCATAAGGAAAATATGCCGTGATACCGATTGCTCCTGTCCTTCGGGCAATCAAAGACAAACCCCGCCGCAGGAAAGAACTGAAAGGCGTTATTGTGGACAAAATTATCCCCCCTATCCGCGCCTTCCTTCCCGGGACGGTTTCAAGGCTGAAAAACGATGAGACCGCGCCTTGGTCCATGCGCACAGGGAAGAACCGGCCATGAGCGAGCCCAGGTTAAAATCCAAACTTTGGATTCAGGCCGGAATCCGCGCCTTGGCCACCGAGGGCATCATCGCCACCGTGGCGCGCAGGGGCGATCCGGATGCGGGCGCGCTGCTGATCAAACAGAATTTCATGGATGGCCGCTTCCGCGTGCTGTCACGGGCCCGCACCGCCACCGGCGCACTGGCCTGGCAGGCGGGAACCGGCCAAAACCCCGTGGACGAACCCAAAGCAGATGCCTATATCGCGCGCGAAATCGAGCGCGATTACGATCTATGGGTGCTGGAAATCGAAGACCGGAACGGCCGCTTGCCTTTTGGTGAAACGCCGCCGCCCGCCCCCATTCCGGATTAGGGGTGGCCCAGTCCGAACAGACTCTGGTCGATCCGGCCCTTGCGTCCCTTGTAAGCCAGCGCCAGGAAGCGTCCGCCACCCGGCGTTTGTTCCATCGAAATGGCGATTTCGCCTTTTTCGATGGCCTGGGCGGCCTCCCGCTCCGATAGGCCCAATTCACGGGCGATCGCCGAAACCAGAATATTGACCTCGGCATACATGTCACGCGGGTCCATCACGGCCTGCCTTCATTTTCTGTTGCAAACGGCCCGCCCCGGCCTTTGCGTCTAAGGTCCAGCGGGCGGTTTCTTCCGCGCGGCGGGTTCCTTTCGGATAGCCGCCGTCTTCTTTGGCGCGGTTTTACGGGGCGCAGCTTTCTTCACGCCCGCGCTTCCGGTCCGGATTTCGGCCTCGGCTGCCAGCCAATGGTCGACATCGCACCCATCGGGACGCCCGGCCTGTTCCCACAAGGCAAAGGCCCGTTCGCTTATCTTATCGTGCACAGGATCGCTCATGACGGAAATCCTTATCATTAAAGGACGCGTCATTGACCGGGATGTCCCGCCCCGCGCCGGAAAGAGAGAGAGTCCCCCATTCTTTGGAACGGCGGCAGGGCGGGCGGCATACCGGGATGCTACGGGCGATAGCCCTCATAGCCGACGCGCAACACAACCTGGTAATGCGCAACCTTGCCCTTGTCGATATGGCCGCGCATTTCCCGCACCTCGAACCAACGCAGCTCGTTCGCCTCCTCGCCAAGCTTGGCGATCGCGCCCTCGATGGCGTCCTCATAGGATTTGGGCGAACTGCCGGCCAACTCGATCAATTTGTAGACATGTCCACTCATTCTAAACCTCCGAATAGTCGCGTCGTATTCTTCTTATATGGGAAGGATCGCCTCTCCCGACACCCCATCTTCCTATAGAAAAAAGCAATGGGGAAGCGGAACGGGCCATCCAACGACGACAAAACGACGCTTGCGGGCTGGCGCAACCGTCTGAAAGACATTATATTAGAGGTGCCGGATTTTCCGGCTATGGCGCTAAACACCTTATGGAATAAGCGTTGCGGACCCGGGGGCGGTACCCGGCGCCTCCACCATTCCCGATATTTCCGGCCAAACCGGGATAGTCGGGCCTTATGGGGGCGAAACAGGATCGACGCGCGTAGTAAAGATAAGGTTTGTGCTCGGCATGATACCACCGTTATCGGGTCAACCCTAACAAGTGCCAACGACAACGTTGAACTTGCCGCTGCGGCTTAGTCCGTAAGCGCGGTCCGGGGGGACGCCGGGCAACAGAAGTCCCCCCACTTTTCTCAAAAGCGCCGGAACCGAACGGCGCATTCTGATCGACGGGAACAATGGCGACGGATGAACTAAGATACGACAGGATGGTCGAAAAAGCCCTGCGCGGCGTCCTGCGCGAGGCTTTGAGCTTGAGCATCAATGGGTTGCCCGGCGACCATCATTTCTACATCACCTTCCGCACCGATCATCCCGGCGTAACGCTTTCTGCGCCGATGCGCGCCCGCTATCCGGAAGAAATGACGATCGTTCTCCAGCACCAGTTCTGGGATCTCGACGTCACGCAAGACTGGTTCGAGGTCACGCTGTCCTTCAACCATGTCAGCGAGAAGCTGCATATTCCTTTTGCCGCTGTGACCGCTTTCGCCGACCCTTCCGCCAAATTCGGGCTCCAGTTCCAGGTCGACAGCGATACGCCTCCTGTTCCGCAGGACGCGCCCGCATCCGAAGAAGCCAAGGGAACCGAAGGCGAGCCTGCTGCGGCCACCGATAATCCGAACGGGGCCGAAGTCATCACCCTAGACGCCTTCCGCAAGAAATAACCCCGGCGAGAGAGGCCTTTCCGCCACCGGCCCTAAGAACCCGTTTCTAGAATTCGCTTCGGCGAGGCGGCTGGCATGGTTTGCAAGAACCGGAGCGCAGCGGACATCTGTCTGCTGAGCACCGGAAGCGCAAAGAATCGCGTCAAACGACCACTGAAGTAGAACGATCAAGCGGGTTCTAAAACTTTCGTCATTGCCCGTCGGACAGGGCGGCGCTACAACGTCGAACCATGCCCGCCCCAATCGACATCCTGCGCTCCGTCTTCGGTTTCGAGCAGTTCAAGGGCGCGCAGGCCGACATCGTCGATCATCTGATCCAAGGCGGCGACGCGCTGGTTCTGATGCCCACCGGCGGCGGAAAGTCTCTTTGCTATCAGCTCCCCGCGCTGATCCGCTCCGGCATCGCGGTGGTGATTTCTCCTCTGATCGCCTTGATGCAGGATCAAGTGTCGGCCCTGCGGCAGTTGGGGGTGCGCGCCGAAGCGCTCAATTCCGCACAAAGCTTCACCGATCAAGTCGAAATCGAACGCAGGATGCGCGGCGGCGAGATCGATATCGTCTATGTCGCGCCCGAACGGCTGATGACGGAATCCTTCCTGACCCAGCTCGGCCGGTGCAAACTGGCGCTGTTCGCCATCGACGAGGCCCATTGCGTCTCGCAATGGGGGCATGATTTCCGGCCCGAATATCTGCAATTAGCAGCCCTGCACCGGCATTTCCCGGGTGTGCCCCGCATCGCGCTGACCGCCACCGCCGACGGGCCCACCCGCCGCGAGATCGTCGAAAAGCTGCACCTCGAAAATGGCCGCCAGTTCGTCGCCGGATTCGACCGTCCCAACATCCGCTATCGCGTGGCGGCAAAGCAATCGGGCGCGGAACGCCAATTGCTGCGCTTCATCGAAAGCGAACATGCGGGCGAGGCCGGGATCGTCTATCGCCTGTCGCGCGCCAAGGTCGAAGATACGGCCCGGTTCCTGAAGGAAGCGGGACTGGACGCCCTGCCCTATCATGCCGGGCTGGACAAATCGGTGCGCGCGGCCAATCAGGACCGGTTCATCAATGAGGAAGGCGTGGTCATGGTGGCGACCATCGCCTTTGGCATGGGTATCGACAAACCCAATGTCCGCTTCGTCGCCCATCTCGACCTGCCGAAAAGCCTGGAAGCCTATTATCAGGAGACCGGCCGAGCGGGGCGCGACGGCTTGCCCGCCGACGCCTGGATGGTCTATGGCATGCAGGATGTGGCGCGGCTGCGCCAGATGGTCGAAGCCAGCGACGCGGACGAGGCGCAGAAAAGGCTGGAACACGCCAAGCTGGATGCGCTGCTCGGTTATTGCGAGACCACCCGCTGCCGCCGACAAGTGCTGCTGGCCTATTTCGGTGATAAAAGCGAACCCTGCGGCAATTGCGACACCTGCCTCGAACCGGTCGAAAGCTTCGACGGCACCACCGCCGCGCAAAAAGCCTTGTCCTGCGTCTACCGCACCGGCCAGCGTTTCGGCGCCGGCCACCTTATCGACGTGCTGATCGGCAATGCGACCGAAAGAGTTCGCGATCTCGGGCATGACCAGATTCCGACCTTTGGCGTCGGTCGCGAATTCGGCCGCGAGGAATGGCGTTCGATCTTCCGTCAGCTTCTGGCCGCCGGTCTTTTGCGTACCGATGGGGACGGTCATGGCGGCTTTGCCCTGACCCCGTCTTGCCGCGCCGTGCTCAAAGGCGAACAGAGCTTATCTTTGCGCCGGGACCGGGCAGCGGGAAAAACCGTACGCGGCGCGGTCAAGGGCCGGGTTTCCGTCGGCGACGAGGACGCGCCCCTGTTCGACCGTCTGCGGGCGCTCAGGCTCGATCTCGCCCATGCGCAAGGTGTGCCGCCCTATGTTATTTTTCACGACAGCACCCTGTTGGAAATGGCGCGAAAACGTCCCGCCAGCCAAGAGGCCCTGTCGAGCATTTCCGGCGTCGGTCAGGCCAAGCGCGACAAATATGGAGAGGTTTTCCTGGCCGCCATTCAGTCCTTCTCGGACTGAGCTTCTGCTCTTTTACACCCCGTTTCCGGTCCGCCAGGCCCGGCCTTCAGGCTTCATTCAAGCCGAACTTTTTCCTACGATTTTTTAAAAAATCGACAAAATATTACTCGCATCTCTTTTTAAAACAATGCTCTGAAGGATGTCATCCTTTCGTAAAATACAATAGCGGTTGCTCAAAGACGGAAGCCAATCATAGAGTAGAGAAACTTCACGGTGTCTTCGTCGCCGGAAGCCGGCGGACGAGGGGGAATATGAGCAGGCAGGTCCATTTGACGGGCGTGGAGAAAACCTTCAGCCCCAGCGAAATCATTGTCAGCAAAACAGACCGCACCGGACGCATCATCTATGCAAACGAGGTGTTCTGCCGCATCGCGTCCTATTCCGAAGCGGAGCTGATCGGAAAACCGCACAACATCATCCGCCACCCGGCCATGCCGCGCTGCGTGTTCAAACTGTTGTGGGACACGATCTTCCGGGGGGAGGAATGCTTCGCCTATGTCCTGAACCGGTCGAAAGATGGCGATCATTACTGGGTCCTGGCCCATATCACCCCGACTTTCGACGATAACGGCAAAATCATCAGCTTTCATTCCAGCCGCCGTTCGCCGCGACGCGACGCGATCGACAAGGTCACCGCTCTTTACGCCGAGCTTCTCGCCATCGAGAAACAGGACAATTCGTCCGACGCCGGCATGAATCGTGCCTTTTCGGCCCTGGTGGACAAGCTAAAAAGCCTGGGACTGACCTACGATGAATTCGTTTTCTCTCTCTGAAACCCTGGCGTTCCTGATGGTTGCCGCCGGGCTGGCTCTGGCGGCGGCAGGCCTTTATCACAGTGCTTATATCGAAACCGTCCTCGCCCTTCCGGTTATCCTGGGCGGCGCGGTCCAAATCGCCGCCCTTTTCAAAAGCCGGAAATATCTCAGCCAGGCCAGCGCCGTTCTCGACGCCGCCGCCGACGGCCATCTCGACCATCGCATCGTTTTGTCCACGCATAGCGGGCCGATGGGGCGCATGAACCATGCCATCAACCGGTTTTTGGATCTGACCGAAGCCTTTATCAAGGAATCGGACGCGGCCATGGCCAAAACGGCGCAAGGCAAATATTTCCGCACCATTCTGCTCGACGGGCTGGTCGGCGAATTCCAGCAGCATGCGCAAATGATCAATGGCGCCCTGCACCATATGGAAAAGCGGTCCCAGGATTATGCCAAAGAAGCCTCCGATGTCGGGGCCTCGGCGCGGGGCTTGTCCGACGCCGTCGCGGGTACGGCAAACGAACTGGAGCAAACCGCCCGCCATATGAGCGATATCGCCGGCAAGACATCGGCCCAGTCGGCCAAGGTCGCTCTGGCCGCCGAGGATGCGTCCCAGCGTGTGCGCAACGTCGCCGACGCGACCGAACAGATGTCTTCGGATATCCGCAAAGTATCCGACCAGATCCGCCATTCCGCGTCGATGGCGGGGCGCACCATGGATGTCGCCGCCGAAACCGAGAATGTGATCCAGAATCTAAGAGAGGCGGCGGACGCCATCGTTCAAGTCGTGGACCTGATCCACAGCATCGCCGGGCAAACCAATCTGCTGGCGCTGAACGCCACCATCGAAGCCGTCCGCGCAGGCGAAGCCGGCAAAGGGTTCGTCGTCGTCGCTCATGAGGTCAAGACCCTGGCCGGGCAGACCGCCCATGCCACCGAGGAAGTCACCGCCCAGATCGACGCCATCCGCACATCGGCAGGCCGTGTGGCTGAAGCCGTCGGTCGGATCGTCGGCATGATTCGCGAGATCAACGAGAATTCGGGCCAGATTGCCGACGCCACGCAACAGCAGATGGACGCGGTTAGCGGCATCAGCACCGCCATCCGTGATGTCGCACACAATGTCGAAATCGTCGCCAGCACCATCTCCGAGGTATCCGAAGTCGCCGGGACCGCGACCCAGGCTTCCGGGCAGGTGCTATCGGCAGCCGGGAATCTAAGCCGCCAGACCAGCGCCATGAACGGCACCATCGACGAATTCATCGCCCGGGTCTGCCAGGGGCGGACCGGAAGCTAGACGGCCTGGAACGCATCGCCGGAATAGAGGGAAAATCTGCTATGATTTGCCCGTCAGATGCCGTTTATTTCCCTCTATCGCCAGACAGCGTCCAGGCCCTTATGCAGGACGCTTTCTTTTCCCGGACGTCACGGCCCATGGCCGATCACGGCCCGTGCGGCCGCATACGAATGTTTTTGCCCGATGACCCTTTCGACCGCCGATAAAATCCTCAACGCTGCCGAGGAGCTTTTTTCCGCATCCGGCTACGATGCCGTTTCGATCCGTCAGATCACCCAAACCGCCGGGGTCAAACTCGCCCTGGTTCACTATCACTTTGGATCGAAAGAAGAGCTGTATCGCGCCGTCATCCAAAGACGCATCGGCCGTTTGAGCGAATGCCGGATGCGGCTTTTAGACCAATATCTCGATGAGGCCGGCGCGGAACCCCTGGCGATCGAGAAAATCGTCCAGGCCTTCATCACGCCCTATCTGTTCTGGCATCTGCATGGCGGCAGCGGCTGGCGCAGCTATTCCAGGCTCGTTTCCCGGCTCTTGATGCATGATCTCGACATCCTGACCCGCCAGTTCAACCCGACCGCGGAACGCTTCATCGCCGAACTCCGGCGCTCCATGCCCGGCGCGCGGGAGAAAAGCGTCCAATGGGGATTCGATTTCATGGTCGGGCTGATGTGCAACACCTTTTCCGAAACCGACCGGATCGCCACGCTTTCGCACGGCCAATGCTCGGTCGAAGATAAGCTGGAGGCTTGCCAGAATCTGGTTTCCTTCATAACGGCGGGGCTCATCCAGCTTGCGGCGAACCGGAAATCCGACCTGACCAATCCCCTGGAATCGATCGCGCGCTTCACCGAACTCTGATCTTTTTCCACGAACCATCGCGGCAAAGCCGTCCCGACCGGGGCGGCTTTTCATTTTTCCACGCTCGAACCTGATCTTCGCGGGTCCCGTCGCCAGGTGACGAGAACCCTGAAAAATTTATTTGAACGTACGTTCAATCAAGATTACCTTTTATGACGTTTGGGTAGGTCGACTCTGTCCGGACGGCCAATGCGCACAAAGCGCGAGCAACGGATAGCGGGATGTCCCGTCATAACGGTCACACCCCTCCTCCTCATCCAAACAGCCGAACAACGTTTTGGAGAGGAAGCCCATGAAAATCATCGATCTCAGCGTCACGATCGAGGATCGCACCCCCTGCGACCCCCCATCCATGCCGACCACGATCGATTATGTCGATCACGCACAGGGGGCCGAGCATATGAAGCAGTTCTTCCCGACCGCAACGGAGGCCGATCTTCCGGACGGGCTGGGCTGGGCGCTCGAATATGTCCATCTGACCACCCATAGCGGCACCCATATGGATGCGCCGTGGCATTTTCACCCCACCATGAATCACGGCGAGCCCGCGCGCACGATCGATCAGATACCGCTCGAATGGTGCATCTCCGATGGCGTCCTGCTCGATTTTTCGAGCAAAGGCGACGGGTACCGGATCATGGCCAAAGATGTCGAAACCGAGCTGTCCCGCATCGGCTACAGCTTAAAGCCTCTCGATATCGTGCTGGTCCGTTCCGGCGCTCAGACCCGCTGGGGAAGCGCCGATTATCTGACCGCCGGCTGCGGCATGAGCCGCGAGGCGACCCTTTATCTGCTGGAGAAGGGCGTAAAGATCGTCGGCACCGACGCCTGGAGCTGGGATCGCCCGCTCGGCCTGATCAATCAGGATTTCGAGAAAACCCGCGACGCATCGCTGATTTGGGAAGGCCATTTCGCCGGTATCGAAAAGGAATATTTCCAGATGGAGAAACTGACCAATCTGGACCGGCTGCCCCCCTTCGGCTTCACCGTCTCTTGCCTGCCTATAAAAATAAAAGCGGCAAGCGCAGGATGGTGCAGAACCATAGCCATGCTCAATTCATAATATAAAATCGGGGAAATGTCATGGTATCTCAAAATAAAGGCAGAAGTAAAAATGTAAAATGGCACGTTCTTGGGGGCGGTTTTTTCGGATATATGTTCGACGCCATGGACATATTTCTGTTGGCCATGTCCATGAAATACATCCTGGCTGATCTTGGCCTGAAACCTTCCGAAGGCGGATTGTTGGCGACCGCGACGATGATCGGCGTCGGCATCAGCAGCTTCGTCGTCGGATGGTGCGCCGACAATTATGGCCGCCGGAAAACCCTGTTCTACAGTCTGGTGCTGTTCGGACTGCTGACGGCGGCCATCTATTTCGCCAATAGCTGGCTCCAGATTCTCCTGCTCCGCTTCCTGGCCGGTCTGGGGCTGGGCGGTGTGTGGAGCATTATCGTCGCCTATATCGCGGAAACATGGCCTGCGCATCAGCGGGGCCGGGCGGCGTCCTTCGTTCTCAGCTCCTTTCCCGTCGGCGCGGGACTGGCGGCCTTTCTGGCCTATGCCATCATCCCTCATTTCGGCTGGCAGGCTCTCTTCCTGACCGGTGCCGGCTCGATCCTGCCCGCGCTCTATTTCCTGATTTTCGTGCCGGAATCGGAAGTCTGGGCCAAACAGAAACAGTCCCAGAAAGCCGGAGACCGCGTCTCCTTTTCCGAAATCTTTTCCAAAACCCTCGCCCCGAAAACGATCCTGGCTACTCTTGCCGCCAGCGCAGGTCTGATCGGCTATTGGGGATGCAGCACCTGGCTGCCTTTGTTCCTGTCCAAGGAACGCGGCCTCAGCCCTGAAGACGCATCCCTGTTCTTCGTCATCCTCAATGTCGGTATGTTCGTCGGCTATAATTTTTTCGGCATCCTGGCCGACCGGATCGGACGTAAGACCGCGATCATGTTGTCCTTTTTCGGTACCGCTCTGACCTTGCCGATCTACATCATGATGACGGACCCGACCGCTCTTCTGGTGATGGGACCTATCTATGCCTTCTTCACCGCCTTCGTCGGGCTGATGGGGTCTTATTTCCCCGATCTGTTCCCAACACGGGTCCGTACGCTCGGCGCCGGGTTCTGCTTCAATATCGGCCGGGGAACGGCGGCCTTCGCCCCCTTCGTCATGGGGCATATCGCCCAGGCGTCCAGTTTCGCCACCGGCATCATGGTCTGCGCCGGTTTCTTTTGCCTGGCCGGGCTGATTATGATCACGCTGCCCAATATCGACGCGAAACAATAGCCGGACAGAGGCCGGAAGATTCAAGAAGCCGGGGCTCTTCGGGAGCTTTGCCCACGGGTCCCCAATCGGGAGGCGAAAGCCTCCCGAACCCGCCGGATCTTTAAGTCATTGAAATGAAAAACGGGTGGTCCGGAGGCTCAAGCCTCCGGGCAGGTCTGGGCGGCAGCCCAGGCTTTCTCCCGGCTAGGCCTCGCCGTCCCGCCGCCCAGCCTCTTTCAAGGCGAAGACTCGGAGCGCGCTCGACAAATTGCCGCGCCGGGTTTCGTCGATCTCGGCAATCAACGCCGCCAGCGACATCTGCCGCCGCGCCGCCGCCTGCTTCAACGCATCCCAGAATTCGGGTTCCAACGACACACTGGTAGCATGCCCCCGGATCACCACCGATTGTTTGACGATGGCGCGCGCGGGTTCTTCCACGACATCCCCTGTCCTCAGGCCCGGCCCACCATCGCCCCGGGATCGACCCAATGGTCGAATTCTTCTGCCGACACCGCCCCGGAAGCCAGCGCCGCCGCGCGCAGGGTGGTTCCTTCGACATGGGCGCTGTGCGCGATCGCCGCGGCGCGGTCATAACCGATATGGGGGCTCAAGGCCGTCACCAGCATCAGCGACTGTTCCATCAGGCTGTCGATCCGATCGATCCGGGCTTCGATGCCGGCGACGCATTTGTCGGCGAAACTGTCCGAAGCGTCGGCCAGAAGCCGGATCGATTGCAGAACGGCATCGATCAGCACCGGCTTGCAGGCATTGAGCTGAAGCTGCCCGCCCGCGCCGGCGATCGTAGCCGTCACCGCATTGCCCATCACCCGCGCGCAGGCCATGACCATCGCCTCTGCCTGGGTCGGATTGACCTTGCCCGGCATGATCGAGGAACCGGGTTCGTTTTCGGGCAAAGCCAGTTCGCCCAGACCGCAGCGCGGCCCCGACCCCAGCAGGCGGATATCGTTGGCGATCTTGGATAAAGCCGCCGCCAGGCTGTTCAGCGTCCCCGACAGTTCGACCAGTTCGTCATGGGCGGCGATGCCGGCGAACAGATTGTCGGCCGGACGGAAATTCAGTCCGGTCAAGGCGGAGGCCTCGACACAGAAACGCTCCGCGAATCCCTTGGGCGCGTTCAGCCCGGTGCCGACCGCCGTCCCGCCCTGGGCCAAACGGCATAAATCCGGCAATAACCGATCGATTTTGCGCCGTCCCGCCGCCACCTGCGCCGCCCAGGCTCCAAATTCCTGCCCCAGGGTCAAGGGCACGGCGTCCTGGAGATGAGTCCGTCCGATCTTGACGATGTCGGTAAAAACCGCCGCCTTGGCCTCGAGCGCCACGTGGAGATGCGCCAAAGCCGGCAGCAGCCGCGACGAAACCTGGATCGCCGCAGCGATATGCATCGCCGTGGGGAAACTGTCGTTCGAGGATTGCGACATATTGACATGATCGTTGGGATGAACCGGCGACTTCGCCCCCAACGGCGCGCCCAGTATCTCGTTCGCGCGATTGGCGATCACCTCGTTGGCGTTCATGTTGGTCTGCGTGCCCGAGCCGGTCTGCCAGACCACCAAGGGGAAATGGTCGGACAGTTTTCCTTCGGCAACCTCGCCGGCGGCGGTCAGGATCGCCTCGGCCAGACGGGAATCCAATATGCCCAAATGAAGGTTGGCCCGGGCCGCAGCCATCTTCTGCACGCCCAGGGCGCGGATCAGGGCTTCGGGCATGCGTTCGCCGCCGATGCGGAAATTTTCCAGGCTGCGCTGTGTCTGCGCTCCCCAATAACGATCGGCGGGAACAATGATGACGCCCATGCTGTCTTTTTCCTGACGATGCCCCGTCATGACCGCATCTCCTTCGCGTTCAATGGACCGCGCGGCAAAAGCGCCCGCATTGTTTCTCATCCCTGAAAAAACGAAGGCCGCCCGCCCGGAATTCCGGGACCGGGCGACCCTGTCGCTCAAATGGCCTTTAACCTTTCGTCCCGAAGCGTCACGGCCTGGCCGGTAACGTCTTCTCCGGGCGCGCCCTGATGGCGTCCTCGATCACTTTGGCGCGATTCTGGCGATAAACACCGCGCAGCGCCGCATAATAATCAAGCGACGTACGTTCGAGATTATCTAACAGATCCAACGCTTCTTCGCGGGCGACAACGCCGGAAACGCCGGCGCGCGTCCAGACGGCCCATTCTGCATCGTGATTCGAAAGATAGATATCAACCGGATCGGCGAACCAATCGACGGCGACGCCAATGCCGTCACGCGGATTGGACGGACCCAATATCGGCAGCATCAAATAGGGGCCTTCGCCCGCGCCCCAGGCGGCCAAGGTCATGCCGAAATCGGCATCCCGTCCCGGCAAACCCATCGGGGTGGCGACGTCAGCGATACCCAACACACCGAAGGTGCTGTTCAGCACGAAGCGCACCAGCGTCACGCCGGCATAATCGAGGTTGCCCTGCAGCACCTGATTGGCGAAAACGAACGGCGATTTCAGATTGTCCAGTATATCCGAAATGCGGTCGCGGCCGAATTCGGGCACCACGGCCCGGTATCCTTTGGCCACGGGGCGCAGCACCACGGTGTCCACGCCCTGGTTGAAGGAAAAGATGGCCCGGTTCATCGGTTCGAGCGGGTCGTTGATCTGCTCGAACTCGGCGACGGCTTCCGGATCATCGGCGGGCGGGGGGGTCGCGCAACCGGATAGTCCGGCGCAGAAGAGCGCCGCGCCGAAATAGGCGGCCATTTTGGAGGAAAGCTTAAGGCGCATGGTCCGATCCGAGCAATGTTGCAGATACGGGCCATGGGGGCGGAAGCCGCCCTTTCCCGTCTCCAGGTCCTGAGGATATTGGTTAACACAAGCTCATCCGAAAGACCAGAGGCGAGGAAATATACGTACCCCTCTTCCCGCCCCTTCCAAATCACATAAAGATATGTTTATGTGATTTTATAAATCAGACGGACCGTCTCATGGAAAACACTCTTCTGGCCTTAAGGGCGATCGCCGAACCGACCCGGCTTCGGTTGCTGGCCCTGTGCGCGCAAGGCGATCTCGCCGTCAGCGACCTGGTCGGTATCTTAGGGCAAAGCCAGCCGCGCGTATCGCGCCACCTGAAGCTTCTTTGCGACGCCGGCTTGATCGAGCGCAAACCGGAAGGCGCCTGGGTGTTCTACCGGCTCGCCGGACAGGGGCCGAACGCCGGACTGGCGCGCGCGGCCATTGAGTCTCTGCCCGCCGACGCACCGCCGATTGCGGGCGATATGCAAAGGCTAGCGGCGCACAAACAAGCGCGCGCCGCCGCCGCCGCCGCCTATTTCAGGAACAATGCCGGGCGTTGGGCCGAATTGCGCTCGCTGCATGTGGACGAAACGATCGTCGAGAAGGCCATCATCGATGCTTTCGCCGGGCGGCGCATCGGCGCGCTGCTCGATATCGGCACCGGCACCGGACGCATGCTCGAATTGCTGGGGCCGAAAGCGCAGAACGCTATCGGCGTCGATAGCTCGCGCGACATGCTGGCCATCGCCCGCACCCGGCTGGAAGCCGCCGGCCTCGATCATTGCCGCGTGCGCCAGGCCGACATGTATGCCTTGCCCTTCGCCGATGGCAGTTTCGATTCGATCATCATCCATCAGGTGCTGCATTTCGCCGAACATCCCGCCCGAGCGGTCGCCGAAGCCGCCCGCCTGCTGAAGAGCGGCGGGCTGCTGGTCATCGTCGATTTCGCCCCGCACGCCCAGGAATCGCTCAGAACCGAGCATCGCCACCACCGGCTCGGCTTCAGCGCCGCCGAGATCGCGGGATGGTGCGAGAAAGAAGGCCTCACCGCCATCGAAACGACCCTGTTGCCCGGCCGTCCCCTGACGGTCATCATCTGGCGCGCGGCTTCTTTGCCGCCCGCCCAATCCAGCGGAGATCAGCGTTGAAAGACGACCCCACCCCCGCCCCGGACGCTGTGCCGAGCCCGGCCCGCGTCCCGTCCGTCTCCTTTGAATTCTTTCCGCCCAAAACCGAAAAGATGGCCCAATCCCTGTGGGAAGCGGTCACAAAGCTGGAGCCCCTGCATCCCGCTTTCGTTTCGGTAACCTATGGCGCTGGCGGTTCGACACGCGAGCGCACCCACGAGACCGTGACCCGGATCGCCCGCGAAACCGGCCTTACCGCTGCTGCTCATCTGACCTGCATCGGCGCCAGCCGGGGCGAAATGGACGACATCGCCCGCCATTATTGGGAATCCGGCATTCGTCACATCGTCGCCCTGCGCGGCGATCCGCCCGAAGGTGAAACCAGCTATCGTCCCCATCCCCAAGGCTATGTCCACGCCTCGGATCTGGTCGAAGGGCTGAAGCGCGTCGCCGATTTTGACATCAGCGTCGCCGCTTATCCCGAGACCCATCCCGAAGCGCAAAGCCCCGAGGCCGATCTCGATAATCTGAAGCGCAAGATCGACGCCGGCGCCAATCGCGCCATCAGCCAGTATTTCTTCGACAACGCCGTCTATCTGCGCTTCCGCGACCGCGCGGCGGCAGCCGGCATCACGGTTCCGATCATCCCCGGCATCCTGCCCGTGACCAATTTCGCCCAGGTGCAGAAATTCTCCGCCGCCTGCGGGGCCTCGATGCCGGCCTGGATGGCCGACCTCTTCTCAGGATTGGACGACGACCCCGACACCCGCCGGCTAGTGGCCGCGACCACCGCCGCCGAACAATGCCGCCAACTGGTCGCGGAAGGGGTGGATGACATTCATTTCTTTACCCTGAACCGCGCCGACCTTACCTTCACCATCTGCCACATCCTGGGCGTCCGCGCCGGAAAGGCGGTCAAGGAAGACGAATGAGCGATATTCTCGACCATCTGCACCAGCGGGTTTTGCTGTGCGACGGCGCCATGGGCAGCCAGATTCAGTCCTTACCTCTGTCGGTGGAAAAAGATTTCCACGGGCACGAGAACTGTACCGACTATCTGAGCTTGTCGCGCCCCGACCTGATCCGAGACATCCATCGCCGCTATTACGCGGCCGGGGCGGATATGGTCGAGACCAACACCTTCGGCGCTTCGCCGCCGACGCTGGGCGAGTTCGGGCTGGCCGACCGCGCTTTCGAGATCAATCGCCGGTCTGCCGAACTGGCGCGCGAAGCCGCCGATCTTTTCGCCCATGACGGAAGGCGGCGTTTCGTGCTGGGCTCGGTCGGACCGGGCACCAAGCTGCCATCGCTGGGTCATATCGATTACGACAGCCTGGAGGCCGGGCTGATCGTCCAGGCGGACGGGCTAATCGCCGGCGGCGTGGACGCGGTCCTGATCGAAACCTGCCAAGACCCGCTGCAAATCAAGGCCGCCGTCAATGCGGTCAAACAAGCGCGTGCCCGGGTGACAGCCGATATCCCCATCTTCGTCCAGGTGACCGTCGAAACCACCGGCACCTTGCTGGTCGGGGCCGATATCGCCGCCGTCGCCACCGTGATCGAGGCGCTCGGCGTCCCGCTCCTGGGGCTGAACTGCGCCACCGGTCCGCAGGAAATGAGCGAACATGTCCGCTGGCTGTCCGCCAACTGGCCTGGGTTGATTTCGGTGCAGCCCAATGCCGGGTTGCCCGAACTGATCGATGGGCAGACCGTCTACCCCTTGCGACCCGAAGACATGGCCGTCTGGCAGGAACGATTCCTGACCGATGACGGCATCAATTTGCTGGGCGCCTGCTGCGGCTCGACCCCCGACCATATCGCCGCCATCGACGCCATGCTGCGCCGCCGGGGCGGGACGGCGGCGCGCCCGGTTCCAAATGCCCGCAGCGTCCATTGGGTTCCCGCGCTCGCCTCGCTCTACAGCCCGGTGTCCTTGCGCCAGGAAAACGCGTTTCTATCCATCGGCGAGCGCTGCAACGCCAACGGCTCGAAGAAATTCCGCGACTGTCAGGAACGCCGGGATTGGGACGGGACGGTGGCGATGGCGCGCGAACAGACCCGCGAAGGGTCGCACACCATCGATGTTTGCACCGCCTTCGTCGGCCGCGACGAAATCGCCGACATGACCGAGGTGGTCGCGCGCATGCGGGGGTCGGTCAACGCGCCCCTGGTGATCGATTCGACCGAGCTGCCGGTAATCGAAGCCGCGCTCAAACTCTATGGCGGCAAGCCGGTCATCAATTCGATCAATTTCGAGAATGGCGAAGAACCGGCGGCCCAAAGACTGGCCCTGGCGCGGAAGTTCGGCACAGCGGTCATCGCGCTGACCATCGATGAAGAAGGCATGGCCAAGGATGTCGAGACCAAGGTGGCGCTGGCGCATCGGCTTTATGATTTCGCCGTAACCCGGCACGGCCTGCCCGCCTGTGACCTGATGTTCGACCCTTTGACCTTCACCATCTGCACCGGCAACGAAGACGACCGCAAGCTGGCGCTCCACACATTGGACGCGATCGAACGCATCGCCCGCGAACTGCCCGATTGTCAAATCGTACTCGGCCTGTCCAACGTCTCGTTCGGGCTGAAAGCGTCGGCGCGGGCGGTCTTGAATTCGGTTTTCCTGGACCACGCCGTGCGCCGGGGCATGACCGCCGCCATCGTCCATGTCAGCAAGATCCTGCCTCTGCACAAATTGGCCGAGGAGGAGGTGCGAATCGCCGAGGATCTGATCTTCGACCGCCGCGCCGAAGGCTATGATCCGCTCTCCGCCTTCATCGCCCTGTTCGAGGGACGCGACGGCGAGGTCAAGGCCGAACGCAAGCGCCCCGAAACCGTCGAGGAGTGTCTGAAACAGCGCATCGTCGATGGCGATCGCACCGGGCTGGAAGCAGACCTGGACCGGGCGCTGGCCGCCGGCTGGGCGGCGATCGACATCATCAACCAGCTTCTTCTGGACGGCATGAAGGTGGTGGGCGAACTGTTCGGCAAGGGCAAGATGCAGCTTCCCTTCGTGCTGCAATCGGCGGAAACGATGAAAGCCGCCGTTGCCTATCTCGAACCCTTCATGGAAAAGACGGACGGGCGGAGCAAGGGCACCATCGTTCTGGCCACGGTCAAGGGCGACGTCCACGATATCGGCAAGAATCTGGTCGATATCATCCTGTCCAACAATGGCTATCGGGTCGTCAATCTGGGCATCAAACAGCCGATCGGCTCGATCATCGCTGCGGGGCGCGAACAGCGCCCCGACGCGGTCGGCATGTCGGGACTGCTGGTCAAATCGACCGTGGTGATGCGCGAAAATTTGGAAGAAATGACGCGCGAGGGGCTGGATATTCCGGTCATTCTGGGCGGTGCGGCGCTGACTGCCGGCTATGTCGAAGAAGATTGCGTCGCCGCCTATGGCTCGGGCCGGGTCGCCTATGCGCGCGACGCCTTCGACGGGCTGGGTTTGATGAGCAAGATCGCCGAAGGCCGCTTTGACGACCATCTGGCCAAGCTTAGGATCGTGCGCGAATCCAAGGGGCCGGAGCGGCGGAAACGGGTCGATCGGACGAGTGCGCCCGAACGCCCGGCCGATTACGAGGAAGTGCGTCTGATGCGCGCCGAATTGGCCGCCAGTCACGACGTGCCCCATCCCCCCTTCCTGGGCACACGGATCGTCGAGCATGTGCCGCTTCAGACGCTGGTCACCTATCTCAACGAATTCATGCTGTTCCAGTTCCAGTGGGGTTATCGCAGGAGCGGACGCGACACCGAGGAATGGAAAGCCTGGGCGGCGCGCGAACTAAGACCCATGGCGGTCGATCTCTTGAAGCGCTGCGAGGCCGACCATGTCCTCAATCCCCGCGCGGTTTACGGCTATTGGCTTTGCGCCGCCGACGGCGATTCCATCGTCTTGTTCGAGCCCGACGGCAAGACCGAGGCCGGACGCTTCGCCTTTCCGCGCCAGCGGCGCGAGGGCGGGTTATGCATCGCCGATTTCGTGCGCACCATCGACAGCCCGGAACGCGACGTCATCGGCCTGCAGGTGGTGACGATGGGCGAGAAGGCGAGCGAGGAAGCGCAACGCCTGTTCGCCGCCAACCGCTATAAGGATTATCTGCATCTGCACGGCCTGTCGGTGGAGATGACCGAGGCATTGGCCGAATATGTCCATGCCCGCATCCGCGCCGAATTGGGCTATGGGGCCGAAGATGACCGCGACATCGCCCGGCTCTTGAAACAACATTACCGGGGATCGCGCTATTCCTTCGGCTATCCGGCCTGCCCGCATATCGAGGACCAGGCACAGCTTCTCGCCCTTCTCGGCGCCGAACGGATCGGCATATCCTTGAGCGACGAATGGCAATTGAACCCTGAGCAGAGCACCTCGGCGATCGTCTTGATGCACCCTCAGGCCAAATATTTCGCGGTCTAGAAACAGGAAACCGGTCAGGGCATGGAGCTTATCGCCGACATTGCCGCCGTCGTCGCGCCGGTCTTCGTGATCTCGCTCATCGGCTATATCTGGGCCAAAATCAAACTCCCCTTCGACCAGGCCATGGTCCTGCAGATCATCATCCTGGTCTCGACGCCCTGCCTGGTCTTCGTCACCCTGACCAGCATGGCGCCGCCGCCGGGCGAAATCGTCCGCATGGGCATGGCGGCGCTGATCTGCCACATCGCCTTTGCTCTGGCCGGCTGGATTCTGCTCAAGATCGCCCGGCTGCCGATGCGCGTCTATCTGCCGTCCCTGATGCTGCCCAACAGCGGCAATCTCGGGCTGTCGGTCAGCATGTTCGCTTTTGGCGAAACCGGTATGGCGCTGGCGATGATCTATATGACGGCGGGCATGATCGGCCAGTTCACCGCCATACCGGCGATCGTCGCCGGGCGTTTCGACATCCGCCAGCTGCTGAAGCTGCCCTTCGTCCACGCCCTGGTCATCGCCCTGGCGATCAATCTGCTCGACATCAAGGTACCGGTCTGGATCGACAATACCGCCCGGCTGGGCGGGGCCTTATGCATCCCGCTGGCGCTGATGTCGCTGGGCGTGGCCATGGCCCAGCTCCACATCCAGAACTTCCGCCGCACCTTCCTGTTGTCAGCCTTCCGCGTGGTCTCCGGCGGCGTCATCGGCTGGCTGATCGCTTCCGCACTAGGGCTGGACGGGATTTATCGCGGCGTGCTGGTAATCCAAAGCGCCATGCCCTCGGCGCTGTTCAACTATCTCTTCGCCCAGCTCAACGACGCTGAGCCGGGCGAAGTCGCCAGCATGGTCCTGGTCTCGACCGCCTTTTCCTACCTAACGCTGCCGATCCTCGTGCTGCTGATCCGCTGACCGGACGCTCACACCGTTTTTTCACGCGCGGCAACAAGGTCGAGCGCGACATCGACGATCATATCCTCCTGACCGCCAACCATGCGCCGTCGCCCCAATTCGGTCAGGATCGCCCGCGTATCCACGCCGTACAGAGCCGACGCCTTTTCGGCATGGCGCAGGAAGCTCGAATAGACCCCGGCATAACCCAGGGCGATGCTGTCCCGATCGACCCGCACGGGCCGATCCTGCAAGGGGCGCACCAGATCGTCGGCGGCGTCCATCAGGGCGAACAGATCGCAGCCCGTCTCGATCCCTTTGCGCTGAAGCACGGCGATCAAGGCTTCCAGCGGCGCATTGCCCGCCCCAGCCCCCATGCCCGCCAGCGATGCATCGACACGCACAGCACCCGCCTCGATCCCGGCCACCGCATTGGCCACGCCCAGGGTCAGATTATGGTGGGTATGCACGCCGATTTCGGTCTCTGGTCTCAACGCCTGCCTTAACGCCCGCACTCGCTCGGCCGTGCTTTCGGGCAGCAAGGCTCCCGCCGAATCGGTCACATAGACGCATTCCGCCCCGTAGCTTTCCATCAACCGGGCCTGCTCGGCCAGCATCTCGGGCGCGGCCATATGTGCCATCATCAGGAATCCGGCCACATCCATACCCATCCCGCGCGCGGCCTCGATATGCTGGCGCGACACGTCGGCCTCCGTGCAATGGGTGGCGACGCGCACCGACCGCGCCCCTGCCGCATAGGCCGCTTTCAGATCATGCACCGTGCCGATGCCGGGAATGAGCAGCACCGTCACCACCGCATGGCGGCAGTTTTCCGCAACCGCGCCGATCCAGTCGAGATCGTCATGCGCGCCGAAACCATAGGTGAAGGACGCCCCCGACAACCCGTCGCCTTGGCAGATTTCGATGGCGTCGATCCGGGCGGCGTCCAGCGCCCGGGTGATGGCGCGCACCGATTCCAGCCTATATTGGTGGCGGATCGAATGCATGCCGTCGCGTAAGGTGACGTCCTGGATGTAAAGCTTGGTCTTATCCTTGCGGGCCATCACGCCATCTCCTTCTCACGCTGGGCCGCCGCCCAGTTTTCGGCCGTAACCAGGGCCGCCGAGGTCATGATGTCGAGATTGCCGGCATAGGCAGGCAGATAATGAGCCGCCCCCTCGACTTCGAGCAGGATCGTGCTTTTCAGCCCCGAAACGGGGCCAAGTCCCGGAATGCGGACCGGCGCGGAATCATCGATCGATTCGAACTGCACCTCCTGCTTCAACCGGTAACCGGGGACATAACGTTGCACCGCCTCGGCCATCGCCGCGACCGATTCCCGGATCGCGCCCCGATCTCCGCCCTGGGACAGCACGAACACCGTATCGCGCATCATCAAAGGCGGTTCGGCCGGGTTGAGGATGATCACCGCCTTGCCGCGTTCGGCCCCGCCCAGCACCTCGATGGCCTTGGCGGTGGTTTCGGTGAATTCGTCGATATTGGCCCGTGTGCCGGGTCCAGCCGATTTCGAGGCGATCGAAGCGACGATCTCGGCATAAAGGACGCGCTCCGACGCCCTTCTGACCGCATAGATCATCGGAATCGTCGCCTGGCCGCCGCAGGTCACCATATTCACGTTCGGGGCGTCCAGCGTCGCCGCGCCATTGATCACCGGGATGGTGAAAGGCCCGATCGCCGCCGGAGTCAGATCGATGATCTTCTTGCCATCCCGGCGCAGCAGAGCGTCATGGTGCTGATGCGTCGCCGCCGAGGTTGCATCGAAGACGATGCCGATCTCCTTGTAACCCGGCAAGCGCAGAAGACCGTCGATACCCTCATGCGTGACGGGGATACCCAAACGAGCCGCCCGTTGAAGCCCATCGGATTGAGGATCGATGCCGACCATCGCCCCCATCTCCAGATGGCGCGCGGAACGCATCACCTTGATCATCAGGTCCGTACCGATATTCCCCGAACCGATGATTGCGCAACGGATTCTGGCCATGTTTGCTCCCCGAAGCCGGTGGTCGTCTTATCGGATTGTTAGTTCTGTATAATGAACAAATAATCTTATATATGAACAATATCGACTCATCGCCCGCGCTTCAAGCTCGCCCTGTCAAAACCGGCGAGAGATGGCTGAGGGAATCTAGAGAGCGCCGGGCAGGACAGCGCATTGGCTGGAAAGTTCGGCCCGATAGAAAATGGGGCAGGCTTTAAGAAAAGCCCGCCCCATCCGTTTTCTTCATGGCCGTTGAAGCCGTTAGGTGTCCAGGAAGCTCCGCAGCTTGCGCGACCGGCTGGGATGTTTCAGCTTGCGCAACGCCTTGGCCTCGATCTGGCGGATACGTTCGCGCGTGACCGAGAATTGCTGGCCGACTTCTTCCAGCGTGTGGTCGGTGTTCATGCCGATGCCGAACCGCATCCGCAAGACCCTCTCTTCGCGCGGGGTCAGGCTGGCCAGAACCCGTGTGGTGGTTTCGCGCAAATTCGCCTGGATCGCGGCGTCCAGCGGCAGAATCGCGTTCTTGTCCTCGATGAAATCGCCCAGATGGCTGTCTTCCTCGTCGCCGATCGGGGTTTCGAGGCTGATCGGTTCCTTGGCGATCTTCAGGACCTTGCGCACTTTTTCCAGCGGCATGGTCAGTTTTTCCGCCAATTCCTCCGGCGTCGGTTCGCGGCCGATCTCGTGCAGCATCTGGCGGCTGGTGCGGACCAGCTTGTTGATGGTCTCGATCATATGCACCGGGATGCGGATGGTCCGCGCCTGATCGGCGATCGAACGGGTGATCGCCTGGCGAATCCACCAGGTGGCGTAGGTCGAGAATTTGTAGCCGCGCCGGTATACAAACTGATCAACCGCCTTCATCAGGCCGATATTGCCCTCCTGGATCAGATCCAGGAACTGAAGCCCGCGATTGGTGTATTTCTTGGCGATCGAGATGACCAGACGCAGATTGGCCTCGATCATCTCCTTCTTGGCGCGACTGGCGTCGCGTTCGCCCTTCTGCACCGTAGCGACGATGCGCCGCCATTCCGAGATCGGCAGCCCGGCTTCCTGCGACACCGCGCCGATATGGCCGCGCAGGGTGTTGACCTCTTCCGCGTGCTTGGTGGTGAAATCCTTCCAACCGCGTCCGGGCCGCGCGGCGACGCGTTCCAGCCAGTTGGGATCAAGCTCGTTGCCGAAATAGCCGTCCAGGAAGTCCTGCCGCTTGATACGGCACGATTCGGCCAGGCGCAAAAGCTTGCCTTCAAGGCCGATCAGCCGCCGGTTCAGGCCGTTCATGTGATCGACCAGATGTTCGATGCGGGCGTTGTTCAGATGCACGCCGTCCATCAGATGGACCATCTCGGCGCGCAGCTTCTCATACCGCCGCTCGGTCGTCGGCGGCACCTTGTCGCCCTTCTGCAAGGCCGTGAGCCGGGCTTCCTGCAGTTTCGACATCTTGGCGTAGGTCGCGGCGATAGAGGCGAAAGTCTCGATCACCTTGGGCAGCAATTCGATTTCCATCGATGCGAGCGAAACGGCGTTTTCCTCGCCCTCACCCTCACTCTCGCCCTCGATGTCCGCGCCGGCGCCTTCCAGCTCCTCATCCGCGGAATCGCCGGACGGCCCAGCCTTTTCCTCGCCTGCGGCGGCGCCGTCGACTTCCTCGGGCGGGCCGGCCTCAAGCTCGTCCTCGGACATATCGGCCCGCGGGCTGCCATAGGTGGCGTCGAGATCGATGATGTCGCGCAGCAGCATCTTGCCTTCGACCAGCGCGTCACGCCAATCCAGCACGGCGCGAATCGTCATCGGGCTTTCGCAAATGCCGCCGATCATCATCTCGCGACCGGCTTCGATGCGCTTGGCGATGGCAATCTCGCCCTCGCGCGACAGCAGCTCGACCGATCCCATTTCGCGCAGATACATGCGCACGGGATCGTCGGTGCGACCCAGATCCTCTTCGTCCACATTGCCGGCCGTAGAGGATTCGCCGTCGGCGGCGGCCTCGGGCTCGCCCGTTGCGGCTTCCTCGGCTTCCTCGTTCTCGACCAGATTGATGCCCATCTCGGAGAGCATGGCCATCGTGTCTTCGATCTGTTCCGAAGACACTTCTTCGGGCGGCAGGGCGGCGTTCAGCTCGTCATAGGTGACGTAGCCCCGCTCCTTGCCGCGTGCCACCATCTTCTTGACCGCGATCCCCAGATTATCGAGCAATGGCCCGTCGAGATGCTCTTCCTGGGATTCCGAAACATCCGCCGTGTTCGTCGCTTTGTTAGCCATACACTCACCGCTCCCAAGTCCGCGCCCAAACCCCTGACACCCTATTTCCGGGGTATCTCTCACCCATCCCGCCGAAGAGGGACGGTTTTATATTCCCGCTTTTCCCGCTCCCGGCGTCCTGACGGACGGTCCGGGAAAAATGCAGGTCCCAATCGCTTTTTAAGAATCCGGTTCCTGGTTCATCAGGGTCCACAAGGCGGTCAAATAAGCCAAGGACTCTTCCGACAAATCGGCACCCAAACGCTGTTCGGCATGCCGGAGTTCAGCGGACAGGTCCTTTTCCGTATAGAGTTTATAAACGTGTTCCCACAGGCCGCGCGCTGCCTCGATCGACGAATCGGGATCGATGGCGTCTTTCGTTTCCAAGGCGCCACCATCGACAAGGCTGCTTAAGCTCCAGGAGAATCCATGCTCTTTCAGGTAGAGCAGTGCCTGCTCGGAATCAAGGCTCCCCCAGCCGCCAAGCTGCTTTAAGACTTCACCTCGAAGCTTGTCAAGTTCGGAATCCGCGAAAAGCAGGCTCCCCAGACGTTCGGCTACCTCTTCCAGCAAGGCGGGATGACGGATCACAATCCATAAAAGCAAACCTTCCTGCACCGCCGGGGCCGGACGGGGACGCGGCGGCAATCCAGCCCCCGGCAAACGGCCATCCATCCCCCGGTCGATGGAACGCGGACGAACATTCATCCGTCCCGGAACGCTTCGTCTTCCAGGGACGAAGGCCGGACGTGCGCGGCGACCGCGCATCAATTCCCATAACCGGTCTTTGAAAAGGCGCTGATACTGTTCGCGCACGGACGAGTCGGCGATCTGTCCGGCCAGATCAGCCAACGCCGCTTCCAGCGCCGCCCGGCGTTCGGGCGTGTCGATGGAATGGCCGGACAGGGCATGACTCCAGAGCATCTCATGCAAGGGTTGCGCCAGGGCCACCACCTCGGCCATGGCCCTGGCGCCTTTGGCGCGGATCAGACTGTCCGGGTCCTCCGGCGTCGGCAACAGCGCGAAGCGCAAGCTCCGCCCCGGCTTCAGATGCGGCAGCGCCCGCAGCGCCGCGCGTTCGGCCGCGCGGCGTCCGGCTTCGTCGCCATCCAGGCACAGGACCGGCTCGGCGGCCATCGTCCAGAGCAATTCGATCTGGGTTTCGGTCAGAGCCGTCCCCAGCGGCGCGACGGCATGGGCGAATCCGGCCGAGGCCAGAGCAATGACGTCCATATAGCCTTCGGCGACGATGACGGAACCGGCGCGCGCCGCCGCCTCGCGCGCCTGGGCCAGGCCGTAGAGCATGCTCCCCTTGTGGAACAGGGGCGTTTCAGGAGAATTCAGATATTTCGGCTGCCCGTCATTCAAGATGCGTCCGCCGAAAGCGACGACCCTTCCTCGCCGGTCGGTAATCGGGAATGTCACCCGGCCCCGGAAGCGGTCGTAGCTGTCGCCCGGTCCATCGGGCCGAATCAAAAGGCCGGCCTCGACGGACAGCGCCTCCGGGATGCCCGCCTCGGTCAGGGCCTGTTTCAGCGCCGTGCGCGAATCAGGCGCGAAGCCCAGCCGGAACCGTGCGATCGTCGCCTCGTCCAGACCGCGCCGGGTCAGGTAATCGAGTCCGGATCTCCCTACCGGACGCCGCAGAGTCTTCTCGAAGAAAACAGCCGCCGCCTCCAGCGCTTCATGCAGCGACGCCGCTTTCTGTGCGCGCTCGCGTTCGCCCGGCAGTTGGGCCGGCACCTCCAGCCCCGCCTCGGCGGCCAGACGCTCGACCGCCTCGGGAAAGCTCAAGGACTGAAGATTCATCGCAAAGGCGATGACGTCGCCATGCGCGCCGCAGCCGAAGCAGTGATAGAACCCCTTCGCGTCATTGACGGTAAAGCTCGGCGTCTTCTCGTTGTGAAACGGGCAGAGTCCGAGATGATCGCGCCCCTTGCGGACAAGACGCACATGGCGCCCCACCACCGAGGACAATGTCAGCCGCGCGCGCAACTCATCAAGAAAAGACGGCGGGAACGCCATTAGGATCGCCCCTCACCCACAAGGACCCAAAAAATACCGTGACGGAAGTTCAGCCGAGCTTGCCTTTGACCAGGCCGCTCGCCTTGCCGAAATCCATCCGTCCGGCGAAACGCTCCTTCAGCGCCGCCATGGTCCGACCCATATCCTTAAGGCTAGCGGCCCCGATCTCCTCGATAAGAGCGGCGATCGCAGCCTCGGTTTCCGCCTCGGACATCTGTGCCGGCATGAAACCCTGGATGATGACGATCTCTTCGCCTTCCTGGCGGGCCAGATCGGCGCGGCCGCCCTGTTCGTAAAGGGCGATGCTGTCCCGGCGCTGCTTGATCATCGATTGCAGCATCTGCAGAATCTCGTCGTCCGAAATGCCATCGCTGCGGCCTTCGGGCCGCGCGGCGATGTCGCGGTCCTTGAGCGCCGCCAGAATCAGCCGGACGGTGGAAAGACGGCGCGCGTCTTTCTCCAGCATGGCGGCCTTCAACGAATCCTTGAGCTGCTGACGCAGCATCGCTCGTCCCCTCGTCACGTTTTATCGAAGGTCCGGAAGACTACAGGCAAACCGCATCCAAATCCATGTCAAACCGGTTCCTGACGGCGGCGGAAAATCAGAACGGGAACGGCCCCGGCGCGGAATCGACGAAAATCAGATGCGAAACCAGCCCGTCATCGGCGGGGTTGAAGCGGAACAGACGCAACATCGGCGGCTCCAAGGAGAAGTCCAGCGTCTGAGAAGGCCCCAGTTCGAGCACCACGGCATGAGCCGGCGACGGCCCGACGCTGACCGGAAGGCCATAAAGCGACGTTTCCATCGCCCGGTGCAGATGGCCGCAGGCCAGATGGCGAATTTGAGGATGGCGCGCCAGCAAGGCGATCAGCCGGTCGCCGTCCCGCAGCCCCATCGCGTCCATGCGGGAAATGCCAGAGGCGAAAGGCGGATGATGGACAAAGATCAGCGTCGGACGGGCGGAACCGCGCGCCAGGGCAGAGGCCAGCCAATCGATCTGCCAATCGCCGATCTCACCCTGGGGCAAACCGGGCAAAGAGCTATCCAGACCGATCAGGCGCAAGGGGAACCCCTCGGCGACGCCCGCACAGAACGGCAGGGCCGGATCGAGGAAGCCGCCGCCGAACACGGCGCGAAACAAATCCCGTTCGTCGTGATTGCCCGGCACCGCGAACAAGGGAGGCCGTAACGCGCCCAAGATGTCGGCGGCGGCGGCATAGGCCGCGGCGCTGCCGTCATCGGCCAGATCGCCCGACAGGATGACCGCATCGATGGCGGGAGAAAAAGCGTTGATCCGTTCCACGGCGCGGCGAAGGAACCGGGCCGTATCGACCCGGCCTCCGCAGGCGGGTTCGCCGCCTGCCCGGATGTGGGTGTCGGTGATTTGAGCGACGAGCATATGCGTTCTTATCCCCTTCGGAACGACCAGGTCATGGGACCAAGGTCCCAAGATTGCCGCGCTCCGGGGGGTGGAAGCAACCATGCAGATGCCTCGTTTAGCCTAATTGAGAACGAAACACGCGCATCCCCATCCTCGACAATACAGCGCTCACGGCTATCAGCCCCCTTGACGCACAGCCATGTTTTGCCTATCTACGAGGCCGATTTGCCTGCCATCGTTCCGCTCTTCGCTTCTCGTTCGCCATGAGGTTGAATAGCGGCGATTTCGCTTGCTTAATTGCCGGGGAAGGGACGGTGGCGCGCGGCCCCGACCTTTTATTCAAGGATTGCCGATGACGCACGACCCGGCGGAAACACCCTCCTTCAGCCCGCCGCCGCCCGGCGCGACCGCGAGCCTGGTTCTGGCCGACGGACAGGTCCTGTGGGGACAGGGCGCAGGCGCTGCCGCCACGGCCGTGGGCGAGGTCGTCTTCAACACCTCGATGACCGGTTATCAGGAAGCGCTGACCGATCCCAGCTATGCCGGCCAGATCATCACCTTCACCTTCCCCCATATCGGCAATGTCGGCGCCAATACCGAAGATATGGAAAGCCTGACCCCGGCGGTCCGGGGCGCAATCCTGCATGCCGACATCACCACCCCGTCGAACTGGCGCGCCAGCCGCTCTCTGGACGCCTGGCTCAAAAGCCACGGCATCCCCGCCATCGTCGGGGTCGACACCCGCGCCCTGACCCGGCGCATCCGCGAGGCGGGCGCGCCGACCGGCGTCCTTGTCCACGCTCCGGACGGGAATTTCGACCTGCCCGCCCTGTGGCGTCAGGCCACAGCCTGGCCCGGGCTTGAGGGCATGGATTTGGCGCGGGAAGTGTCCTGCCGCCAGAATTACGACTGGACCGAAACCCGCTGGCGGCTGGGCGAAGGCTATGGCCGCCAGGAGCACCCCCGTTTCCATGTCGTGGCCGTGGATTACGGCGCCAAGCGCAACATCCTGCGCTGTCTGGCCGACGCCGGCTGCCGTGTCACCGTGGTGCCCGCCACCGCCACCGCCGAAGAAATCCTGGCGTTGGCCCCCGACGGGGTGTTCCTGTCGAACGGCCCCGGCGATCCGGCCGCCACCGGCGTTTACGCCGTGCCCACCATCCAGGCCATCCTGAAAACCGGCCTGCCTGTGTTCGGCATCTGCCTTGGCCCCCAAATTCTGGCGCTGGCCCTGGGCGGCAAGACCCGCAAGATGGCGATCGGCCATCGCGGCGCCAATCACCCGGTCAAGGATCTGGCCACCGGCAAGGTCGAGATCACCAGCCAGAACCACGGCTTTGCGGTGATTGCGGACAGCCTGCCCGCCGGGGTCTCGGTCTCCCATCTATCGCTGTTCGACGGCACGGTCGAAGGTCTGACGGTCGAAGGGAAACCGGTCTTTTCGGTCCAGTACCATCCCGAGGCCAGCCCCGGACCGCAGGACAGCCACTATCTGTTCCGCCGGTTCGTGGACATGATGCAGGCCCGGGCCGGATAGCGGCCCCTGCGCTTTGCCGGCCTTTTAAGGTATAAGAAACCGCTGGGCGGCGGTTTCCCCGTATCCGCCGCCCGGCTCCCCCTAGGGGGATGAAACCAACGACGCCTCTTCTCCGAAAGCACGACGATGCCAAAACGCACGGACATCCGCTCCATCCTGATCATCGGCGCAGGTCCGATCGTCATCGGCCAGGCCTGCGAATTCGATTATTCCGGGGTGCAAGCCTGTAAGGCGCTGAAGGAGGAGGGCTACCGGGTCGTCCTGGTCAACTCCAATCCCGCCACGATCATGACCGACCCCGGTCTGGCCGACGCCACCTATATCGAGCCGATCACGC
>JAYFRE010000035.1:0-12215 GCA_034926235.1 Rhodospirillaceae bacterium | reverse complement strand
CTTCTCAACCATTGAGCGCTTGAAAACCGACCGGGGGGGGGAACCGGACATACCGGTTGCCCGCCCCGTCCGTGAAAGACGTCAGGACGCGTCCGATTCGGACCCGTTCAGCCCCAGTTGCGAAGCCGCGACCACCGCGCGCGTGCGGTTGTTGACGTTCAGCGCCTTTAGAATGGCGGTGACGTGCAGCTTCACCGTCCCCTCGGCCAGATTGAGGACACGGGCTATTTCCTTGTTCGACTTGCCCTGACCCAGCAGGGCCAGCACTTCGCGCTGGCGCGGGGTCAGGAAAGCGGCAGCGCCTTCCGCCGCGGCCTTGGCCGCCGGCGGCTCGCCGCTATGATCGCTTTGATCGAGCAAGGCGGGCGGCAAATAGACGCCACCCGACAGTACCAGTTTCAACGCGCTCAACATGACGCGGCTGCTGGACGTTTTCGGAATGAATCCGGCTGCCCCCAGATTGACCGCCTGCAACACATGCAGCCGGTCATCGGATGCCGACAGGACGATGACGGGCACGTCCAGCGGCAGCTTCTGGCGCAGAGCTTGCAGCCCTTCGCTCCACGGCATGCCTGGCATCGACAGATCCAAAAGGACGATGCCGATATCCGTTTCCTTTTCCACCAGGGTCAGGGCTTGCGGATAATCGCTGGCCTCGACCACCGAGACGTCGTCGTCCATCTGCTCCAGAACATGGCGCAGTCCGTCACGGAACAGCTCGTGATCGTCGGCAATCAGAATTTTCATGGGCTTGTCGTTGGTCTCCACGGCGTTCCACCTTCTCGTCTGGCCGCCCCTCGGCTCCCACCCCTTACTTAAGGTATAATCTTTTTCGATGGTGAGCGCGATGGTCTATAGGACGATGCTCCGTTTTATCGTCCGGCCGGATAAAATTATACCACTCCTGCTTGACCCTGGTTCGACCCCTAAGGAAAACTACCCGATATCATCGGGGAATGCATAATATTTCCTACGAGTTCTTCAAAACGGGTCCTGATTGGCCGCCCCCATCCGCACCTCTGCCCTCGCCTGCTTTGCCGGCACAAGGAACCAGCACCCGAAATACCGAACCCCGCCCGAGGACGGAGTGGACTTCCAAATCGTGTCCCAGCAATCCGGCCAGCCGCCGGACGATCGCAAGCCCCAGGCCAAGCCCCCTGTAACTCCCTGATTTCTCTTTAGTTAATTGGGTAAATTCACGGAATGCTTCTTCCTGCTGACCGGCGGGAATGCCGATGCCGCTATCCCAAACTTCCAGCCCGACCCGATCCCCGCGTAAGCGCGCCCCGACGACGATTCCCCCCCGTTCGGTATAGCGCACCGCATTCGATAAAAGGTTACGCAGAATTCGCTCCAAAAGATCAGGGTCGCTATCAAGGACATAGCGGCTCGGCACAAAACGCATAGATAGGGCTTTGTCGGCGGCCAAGGGAACGAACTCGTAGGAGAGACGGTCGAACAGGTCCTGGGCGGGAAAGTTGCGCCGATGCGCCTGGACCCGGCCCGCATCGATCCGGGAAATATCCAAAAGCGCGGTCAGAAGCCGCTCCAGCGCATCGAGCGAGCTTTCGATCTTATCGACGATGGCGCGTTGCTGCTGGGTCAGCGGCTGCTGCGCCAGCGTCGCCACGAACAATCCCAGCGCCTGAAGCGGCTGGCGCAGATCATGGCTGGCGGTTGCCAGGAACTGCCGTCCGCCCCGGCCCTGGCGAACCGCCTCGTCGCGAGCCTGCGCAAGGGTGGCAAGGGCATGGGCGATGGCCGCCGCACGCGGACCGGATGGCGCGGTTTCAGGCGGAACATCGCCGCCATCGGCCAGGGTTTCAGCGATGACGCGCAAGGAATCGAGATCGCGCCGCCGGCGGCCCGAACAGAACAGCCAGGCAGCACCCACCAGCGCCGCTCCGGCAAGACCGGCCAGAAGAAACCCCGCTGGCGACGATGCGGCGGACGCTTCTTGCGCCAAGGCGGGGGCAGAGGTCAGAACGGCCATCGCGGCCAGGATGAGGGATCGATGATTCATGCCTGCTCCGGCAGCTTATTGGCCCAATTTTAACGTCATGACATCATGATAACCCTGGATCAGCCGCGCGGAAAAGGGGATGAACCGCCGAAACATGCGCAGCCCCCCGCAAAGAGCGCTTGATTTTTACCCCCCAAGGCCCGACAAAACGCCCCCATGACCACCCAGAACGACGCCATCGCCCATCGGCGGACCTTCGCCATCATCTCGCATCCCGACGCCGGTAAAACGACGTTGACGGAAAAGCTGCTTCTGTTCGGAGGCGCCATCCAGATGGCCGGCGCCGTCCGCGCCCGCGGCGAACAACGGCGTGCGCGGTCCGACTGGATGGGGATCGAAAAAGAACGCGGCATCTCGGTGACCGCCTCGGTCATGTCCTTCGAGCATGAAGGCCTGTCCTTCAACCTGCTGGACACGCCCGGCCACGAGGATTTCAGCGAAGACACTTACCGCACCCTGACCGCCGTCGATTCGGCGGTGATGGTGCTGGACGCCGCCAAGGGCATCGAAACCCAAACGCGCAAGCTGTTCGAGGTTTGCCGCCTGCGTGACATGCCGATCATCACCTTCGTCAACAAGGTGGACCGCGAAGGGCGCGATCCTTTCGACCTGCTCGACGAGATCGAGAAGACGCTGGCGCTGGACGTCTGCCCGGTCAGCTGGCCGATCGGCATGGGCCGCGATCTCAAGGGCGTCTATGATCTGGTCCGCGATCAGGTGCTGTTGATCGAATCCTCGCGCGGGGACCACATCCCCGACGCCATCGACATGGCGCTGGACGATCCGCGTCTGGACGCGCTGGTGGGGGCGGAAGCGGCGGAACAATTGCGCGGCGAAATTGAACTGGTGCGGGGGGCGACCACGCCGTTCGATCTTGACGCTTATCGCGCCGGCACCCTGACGCCGGTCTTTTTCGGCGCGGCGCTGCGCAATTTCGGCGTCCGCGAATTGCTGGGCGGTATCGGCCGCATGGCGCCACCGCCGCGCCCGCAGCCGGCCAGCACCCGCATCGTCGATCCGGAAGAAGACAAGGTCTCGGGCTTCGTCTTCAAGATCCAGGCGAACATGGACCCCAACCACCGCGACCGCATCGCCTTTTTGCGCCTGTGCTCGGGCCGGTTCCGCCGCGGCATGAAGCTTAAGCATGTCCGTTCCGGCAAGGTAATCGCGCTTGGCAATCCGGTCTTTTTCTTAGCGCGCGACCGCGAGCTGGCCGAAGAAGCCTTTCCCGGCGACATCATGGGCATTCCCAATCACGGCTCCTTGCGCATCGGCGACACCCTGACCGAAGGCGAGGATATCCGCTTCACCGGCATCCCCAGTTTCGCCCCGGAAATCCTGCGCCGGGTGCGGCTCGACGACCCCATGCGCGCCAAGCAATTGAGAAAGGCGCTGGAGGATCTGGCCGAGGAAGGCGTCTCGCAATTATTCAAACCGCTCGACGGATCGGGCTGGATCGTCGGCGTCGTCGGCATGCTGCAATTCGACGTCATCATCAGCCGGATCGAAAGCGAATATAATCTGAAGGCGGGATTCGAGAACGCGCCCTTTGAGACCGCGCGCTGGGTTTCTTCCGACGATGAAGCCGCGCTCGAACGATTCCGGGACAGCACCGGCGCATCGGCCCTGGCCGAAGACCGCGACGGCGCTTTGGTCTTCATGGCGCGCAGCAATTGGATTCTGGGCCGAGCGCAGCAGGATTTTCCCGAATTGCGTTTCTCGGCCACCCGCGAACAAGCCTGAGGATGGGCGCGTCACGCCGGCAAGGACCGCCGGATCGCGTCAAGAATTAAGCTTTTTTTAAAGCCGCTTTGCCATTATGGGCGCCTTAGTTCGGGAAAGGGCGGCTTTTCGGTGGCCAAGGACGGAACCAGCGAACGGAACGGCGGCGCCGCGCGGCGAATCGCGGTCGCCTTATCCTATGACCAGAACGGGGCCGACGGCGCCCCGAAAGTGGTCGCCAGCGGTCAGGGCGAAATGGCCGAACGCATCCTGGAACTGGCCTTCGCCTCGGGCGTCAAGGTGCGCGAAGACGCGGATCTGGCCGAAATCCTGGCCGCCGTCGATATCGATTCCCCCATCCCCGTTGAAGCCTTTCGGGCGGTGGCCGAAATCCTGACTTATGTCTATCTCGCCAACCGCCGCCTGCCGCCCCTGTCCCCGCAGGGAGCCGCGCCGTGAGCGATGTCGATCATATCAAGGACGAGTTGACCCGGCTGACCTCGGTGGTCATGACCGCGCGCAAACTTCTGGCCGGCGGGGCCAGGCTCGATCTCGCCGTGCTGGAGGAGCGGGTCGTGCGCCTGTGCGAAGACATGGCCGCGCTGCCCGAAGGCGAAGGCGCGAAGGTTCTTGACGATGCCAAGGTTTTGATCAACCGTCTCGACGCCTTGGAGACGGAACTGCGGGAACATCTCGACCGTCTCGGCCGCGAGATGGGAGAATAAGCCGGTCATGGAATGGGACGCCTATCTGCGCACCCTTCTGGTTCTGGTTTTCGTTCTGGGACTGATCACCGGCTTGGCCTGGCTTTTGCGCCGATTCGGATCGGGCCGTTTCGCCATGCGCCCGGCGCACAAACGCCGGCTCGACATCGTCGAAATTCTGGCGCTCGATTCCCGGCGCAAGCTGGTCCTGGTCCGGCGCGATCGTGCCGAGCATCTGCTGCTGATCGGCGGCGCAACCGATCTGGTGATCGAACAAAACGCTGTCCCGACGCCCAAGGTCGAGATCGAGATCGAGGATCCCCGGTCATGAGACGCATCCTGCCGTTCAGTTTGCTGCTGATCCTGATCATGGCCGGCCCTGCCGCCGCCCAGCAGCTCAACCTCGATCTGGGCGACGGCGGCGGATCGACCACCACACGCATCGTTCAGATCGTCATGCTGCTGACGGTCTTGAGCATCGCGCCGTCGATCCTGATCATGGTCACCTCCTTCACCCGCATCGTCGTGGTGCTGTCCTTCCTGCGCCAAGCCATGGGCACGCAAAGCAGCCCGCCCAACATGGTGATGGTCAGCCTGGCCCTGTTCCTGACCGGCTTCGTCATGATGCCGACCTTCGAGGCGTCCTATAACGAAGGCATCCGCCCCTTGATCGCCGAGGAAATCGACGAGGCCGAGGCGTTCGAGCGCGCCGTCAAACCGCTGCGCGCCTTCATGCTGACCCAGGTGCGCGATCAGGATCTGCGCCTGTTCTTGAATTTATCGCGCAGCGAAGGGGTCGACCGGGCCGAGGACGCGCCGTTGAAAGCGTTGATCCCCGCCTTCATGATCAGCGAGCTGCGCCGCGCCTTCGAGATCGGCTTTTTGATCTATCTGCCCTTCCTGGTCATCGACATGGTGGTGGCCTCGGTGCTGATGAGCATGGGCATGATGATGCTGCCGCCGATTTCGATCGCGCTGCCCTTCAAGCTGATTTTCTTCGTGCTGGTGGATGGCTGGTATCTGGTCTGCGGCACATTGGTGCAAAGCTTCGCCGCCGGATAGCCGACCGGCGGCAGCGCTCCCTCAACTGCCCCAGACGCCCTCACCCCGCAAAGCGAAACGTTCGACCAGAACGAAAGGCTGATCCGGCGCGGACTGGCTGAACAGCGCCAAGGCCCGGACCTCCATCGGTTCGGCGTCGGCCCGGCCCAGCCGCGATTTGATCGCCGCCTGCCACAAAGCGCGTTCGGTCTCGCCCAGCCGGCTGGTCAGGGTCAGGTGGAACTGGTAATCCTCGAACACGAAGGGATAGCCCCACATCTCCACGGCGCGGCGCTGGCGCTCGCTTAAAGGTGCGGCCAACCGCTTGGCCTTTTCCGCCGCGCTGGCCGGGGCGCGGAAACGGTCGAAATGGCGCACGCAAGCGTCGGCCAAGGCGTGCAGGGCCGGAACCGGCCTTCGGGTGCGCAAGGCCAGGAATCCATCCAAATCGTCCAGGACCGGGGCCGGAGCCGTGAAAGGACGCCACCCCTTGGCGAAAGCGATGATGGCGGCGCGCAATTCTCCCACCGAACGGCCCGGAGCCAGATGAAAAGGCGGCTTCAGGGTGGCGTGGAACCCGTAACGGCGCGCATCGGCGACCACCGCCGCTTGGCGTCCGGGCTCCAGCCCGAGGTCGGGCAAGGGGCGCATCACGGCGTCCTCGGGCGCGCGACCCAGCCAGGACCAGCCGAAGCGGGCCAAGGCGCTGCCCGGTTCGGGCGTGAAATAAAGGGCGTAACGCGGCGCGGTCATCGCATCATATCCCGAACAGCATGCACCACCCGCCCGGCGACGATGGTGGCGATCACGCGGGGCAAGGCCGGCATGGAATCGTCGATCAGCACCAGATCGGCGCGCAACCCCTTGGCGATCGCGCCACGATCGGCAAGCCCGGCCAGCCGCGCCGGACCGGACGACACCAGATCCCAAGCCCGTTCCAGCGGCAGGACGCCGTCGCGGACAAGCCGGAACGGGGCCAGCGGCAGGGCCGGATAGTAGTAGTCCGAAGCCAGCGCATCCACCAACCCCGCCGCCGCCAGATCGGCGGCGCGCATCCCGCCTTCGGTGTGGCTTCGCCCCCGCAGCACGTTCGGAGCCCCCATGATCACGCCGTCGCCCATGTCGCGCGCGGCCCGGGCGGTGATGGAATCGACGGGAAATTCGCACAAAGCGCAGCCCAGATCGTGGAAATGGCGGCGCATCGCGGGCGTCTCGTCGTCATGCGAGGCCAGGGGCACGCCGCAAAGACGCGCCGTTTCCGCCAGCCTGCGATTGGCGGGGCCGACCAGGGGCTCCCGCTCCGCCACCCGGTGCAAGAGGGCGATGAAATCTTCGACCCCCATGCCCGCCCGCTCGGCATACTGCACCAGCCGGGACGGCTGGCCGACGCGGCGCAGGAACATCGGCAGGTGATCGTTGAAGGCCAGAAGATCGATCAGCCCCGCCGCCAGCCATTCCCCGATCTCGGCGGCGGCGTCCGTATTGTAGATCTCATAGCGCAGATGGACCCGGTTATCGGCGGCCAGAACCGGGCGCAGCCGGTTCAGGGCGTCGAGGAAATTTCGCGCCGCCTCCCGCCCGCGCAGGCCCGGCTCCCACGACCAGGTCAGACCGTGCAGCGCGGTGGTGACGCCGTTGGCCACCAATTGCCGATCGGTATCGACAAGGGCGGCATCGATCGGAAAGACCACGCCCGGACGAGGCATGAGCTGGCGTTCGAACGCATCGCCATGCAGATCGACCACGCCCGGCAGCAGCAAAAGACCGGCGGCGTCAAGCGCCCTGCCGCCCCCGCCCGCGCCGATGGCGGCGATCCGGCCATCGGCCAGCGTAACGGCGGTTTCGGCAAGGCCATGGTCCGGCAGCAAAACGCGGGCGCCATCGATACGAAGGGTCATCGTCGATCCTAAAGAAGAGAAGAACCGAGAATCCATACCCGCAAAAAGGGCCGGGACCCGATGACGCTTTTATGATCAAACGCGCCGGCCCTGGACATCCGCCCGATTGGTCGATCAGCCGCCGGGTTCGAACACGATCTGAACCCGATCGGAGGCCCAGCGGCAAACGCTGTATTCCACCGGACGGCCTTGCGCATCGATATTGATGCCCTCGGTCATCAGGATCGGCCGGTTGGGGGCCTGCTGCAACAGGCGGGCGTCGGCCATCCGCGCGGTCCGGGCCGTCACACGCGTGGTCTTGCGGACATAATCGCCGACCCCTAAGCGTTCCAGCGTCGCCGTAATCGCGCCGGTTTCGCCGATGATGCGCGCCAATTCGGGAAAGCGCGCCTTTGGATAGTAATGCGAGGCAATGCTGATCGGGCGTCCATTGGCCTCTCCCGCTCGTTCGACCACCCAGACCGGGCTGCCCTTGCGCAGTTCCAAAGCCTTGGCCACCGCGCCCTCGGCCGCCTCGTCGCGCACCGACAATATCCGGCCCGACGGCGTCTGGCGGGCATCGGACACATTCTCGGAAAAACGAGTGCGCGGCTTGACCCGGTAATCGATGACGCTTTCTTGGACGAAGGTGCCACGTCCCTGTTCGATGCGGACCAGCCCTGCTTCCTCCAGCACCGCCACTGCCCGGCGCACCGTATGGCGGTTGACGCAAAATTCCGCGGCCATCTGATGTTCGGTCGGCAGCTTTTCACCCGGCTGATGCCGCCCGGAAACGATTTCTTGCTCCAGTTTTTCGGCGATCTGCCGCCACAGGGACAATCCCTGTCCCCGGGCCAACGCTGTGTCAGTCATCGAAATGTCACCCTTTATCCCTTGCCATCCATGGGGCTGACGATCATACCAATAGCACCGTTTCATATAGACGTCTATACAAATATCGGATTGATCCATGCCTCTCGACCAAAATCGTTCCCGCCGTCGCTGGATGGGATTGCTGGCCAAGGCGAGCGCGGCCGAAATCGACATGATCTGGTCCCGCCTGCCGTCTTTACCCGCCTATAGCCTGCTCCGCCGGCCGGAAACCGGCCTGATGATGGTGCAGGGGCGGATCGGCGGCGACGGACAGGCGTTCAATCTGGGGGAAATGACGGTGACTCGCTGCTCGGTGCGGCTGGACGGCGGAACCATCGGTCACGCCTGGATCGCCGGCCGGGTCCTCCGTCAGGCCGAACGCGCCGCCGTGCTCGACGCCCTGTTGCAGGACCGGGGGCTGGACGCGGCCATGGCCGGGATGCTCGACCTGCTTGAACGGACCCAGGCCGAACGGAAAGGTGAAAATTCGCGCAAGGCTGCCGCCACCAAAGTCGAATTCTTCACCATGGTCCGGGGAGAAAACTGAACCATGACCTACCTATTCCCCGGTCTGGCCGACCCGGTCTTCGACGCCCAGCGCGTCTTTCGCGCGGTCCTGGACGCTCTGGCCCATCCGGGCCGCATCGTCGCCGCCGGGGACGGGCTTCAGCCGCCGCCGCCGCTGGGCGCCGCCGCCGCCGCCATCCTGCTGACCCTGGCCGACGCCGACACGAATGTCTGGCTGGACGATGCCGCCGGCACGCCCGAACTGGCCGCCCATCTCGGCTTTCATTGCGGCTGCCCCCGTGTCTCGCGGCCCGAGGAAGCCCGGTTCGCCGTCATCGCCGATCCCGCCGCCATGCCGCCCTTATCCGCCTTCGACCTGGGCACGGCGTCCTATCCCGACCGTTCGGCCACACTGATCATCGAGGTGGCGGCACTGGAAGGCGGCCGCCCCTGGGTATTGGCCGGCCCCGGCATCAAAGACCGGGCGGTTTTCGCCCCCAAAGGATTACCCCAATCGTTCCCCGGCTGGCTGACCGATAACCGCGCCCGCTTCCCGATGGGCGTGGATCTTTTGTTCACCTGCGCCGGCCGGCTGGCCGCCCTGGCGCGCACCACCCGGTTGGAGGACTAGACATGTATGTCGCGGTCAAGGGTGGCGAGCAAGCCATCGACAACGCCCATCGCCTGATGGCCGAGGACCGGCGCGGCGATCCGGCCATCCCTGAAATATCGGCGGCGCAGATTTCCGAACAATTGGGGCTGGCGGTCGAACGGGTGATGGCCGAGGGTGCGCTTTACGACCGCGAACTGGCGGCGCTGGCGCTGAAACAAGCCCAGGGTGATGTGATCGAGGCGGTGTTCCTGCTGCGCGCCTATCGCACCACGCTACCCCGATTTGGCGCGACCCAGCCCATCGACACAGCTGCGATGGCCATCCGCCGGCGTATCAGCGCGACCTTCAAGGATTTGCCCGGCGGGCAGATCCTGGGACCAACCTATGACTACACCCACCGCCTGCTCGATTTCGGCCTGTTGGCGGACTCCGCGCCCGAACCCGCCGCTTGTACTGAAACGCCGCTGGACGGCCCCATGCCCCGCATCGCCGATCTGCTGGCCGGGGAAGGGCTGATCGAATCCAACCCCGCCGACGACACACCGCCCGGCGATCTGACCCGCGAGCCCCTATCCTTTCCCGCCGAACGTCCGGTGCGGCTGCAAAATCTGGCCCGCGGCGACGAAGGCTTTCTGATGGCGCTGGCCTATTCGTCCCAGCGCGGCTACGGCAACAGCCATCCCTTTGCCGGCGAGATTCGCATGGGCTCGGTTTCGGTCGAAATCGAACCCGAAGAGCTGGGTTTTTCCATCGCTATCGGCGAAATCGCGCTGACCGAATGCCAGATGATCAACCAGTTCAAGGGATCAGCGGAAAAACCGCCTCAATTCACCCGGGGCTATGGACTGGCTTTCGGACGTTCCGAACGCAAGGCCATGGCCATGGCGCTGGTCGATCGGGGACTGCGCGCCGCCGAATTGGGCGAGGATGCCGCCAGCCCGGTCCAGGACCCCGAATTCGTCTTGTCCCATTCGGACAATGTCGAGGCGTCGGGCTTCGTGCAGCATCTGAAGCTGCCCCACTATGTCGATTTCCAATCCGAGCTGGAACTGATCCGGCGCCTGCGCGCCCAGGAGAAGACGCCATGACCGACGCAAACGCCGCCGGCTATAATTTCGCCTATCTGGACGAACAGACCAAGCGGATGATCCGCCGCGCCATCCTGAAGGCGGTGGCGATCCCCGGCTATCAGGTGCCGTTCGGCAGCCGCGAAATGCCGCTGCCCTATGGCTGGGGCACCGGCGGCATCCAGGTCACCGCCGCGCTGATCGGGCCTGACGACCGGCTGAAGGTGATCGATCAGGGCGCGGACGACACCACCAACGCCGTTTCGATCCGCCGTTTCTTCGCCCGCACCGCCCAAATCCGTTCGACCACGCGGACGGAGGAGGCCAGCATCATCCAAACCCGCCACCGCATCCCCGAAACGCCGCTGAGCGAAGGCCAGATCCTGGTCTATCAGGTGCCGATCCCTGAGCCCTTGCGCTGGCTGGAACCGCGCGAAACCGAGACCCGCACCATGCACGCCCTGGCCGAATATGGCGCGATGCATGTCAAGCTCTACGAGGACATCGCCCGTTTCGGACGCATCGCCACCACCTATGATTATCCGGTGCTGGTCGATGGCCGCTATCTGATGCGCCCCTCGCCGATCCCCAAATTCGACAACCCCAAAATGACCATGAACCCGGCCTTGCAGGTTTTCGGCGCGGGCCGTGAGAAGCGCATCTATGCCGTGCCACCCTACACCACGGTCAAAAGCCTGGATTTCGAGGATCACCCCTTCACGGTGCAATCCTGGTCCGAGGCCTGCGCTTTGTGCGGGGCGACCGACAGCTTCCTCGACGAGGTGCTGACCGACGATCATGGCGGACGCATCCATGTCTGCTCGGATACCGATTATTGCGCCCAGCGACAGGCCCGGACGGAGGATGCGCCATGACCCCGCTGTTGGAAGTACGCGGCCTGACCCGCTTTTATGGAAAAAGGCTGGGCTGCCGCGACGTGTCGTTCGATCTGTGGCCGGGCGAAGTCATGGGCATCGTCGGCGAATCGGGATCGGGCAAGAGCACTCTGCTCGCCTGCCTGTCGGCCAGGCTGGACCCCAGCGCCGGCCATGTCGCCTATGACGGCAGGAACGGCGGCGGTCTCGCCGATCTTTACGCCATGAACGAGCCCGAACGGCGCGCCTTGATGCGGACCGATTGGGGCATCGTGCATCAGAATCCGCACGACGGCCTGCGCATGGATGTGTCTGCCGGAGCCAATGTAGGCGAAAGGCTGATGGCCGTGGGCGCGCGCCATTACGGCGCTATCCGCGCCCAGGCGGCGGAATGGCTGGACAAGGTGGAAATCGATCCGGCCCGCATCGACGATCTGCCCCAGACATTTTCCGGCGGCATGCAGCAGCGTTTGCAGATCGCCCGTAATCTGGTGACCAAACCCCGTTTGGTGTTCATGGACGAACCCACCGGCGGTCTCGACGTTTCGGTCCAGGCGCGGCTCTTGGACCTCATGCGCCGGCTGGTCGCCGATCTCGGTCTTGCCGCCGTCATCGTCACCCATGATCTGGCCGTGGTCCGGCTTCTGGCTCACCGCTTGATGGTGATGCATCGGGGCGAGGTGGTCGAATCCGGCCTGACCGATCAAGTACTGGACGACCCCCATCACCCCTATACCCAGCTTCTTTGCGCATCGGTGCTGACGCCATGACCCTTTTCATCCCCGCCGCCGCGGAATGCTTCCCCGAAACCGTCACGGACGACAGCCCCATGATCGCGGTCGAGGGACTGGCCAAGACCTATGTGCTGCACACCCAGGGCGGAGTGGACATTCCGGTCTTCGCCGATGCGGCC
>JAYFRE010000108.1:0-12138 GCA_034926235.1 Rhodospirillaceae bacterium | reverse complement strand
CCTTGATCTTGGCCTTGTGGTAATAGACGCCGTTCTCGTCGATCACCGAAGGATCGATGGCGGTGGATTTGATTACCGACCCTTCCGGGGCGATGTTGCCGATCGGGAAGGTGATGGTCGAGGTCATCTTGCGGTCCGCCGCCTGCTGCGGCGACATGATGACGTCGCTCGGATCAACACCATCCTGTTTTTTGAGCAGGCCCTGGAAGCGGTGGCGGCGTTCGGAAGATTCCCACCAATCGAGATTGGCCTTCAGCGTGTCCCCGGTGACGGTAAGCACATCTTCATGCAAAAGGCCCAGCTTGCGCAGATGCAGCATCGCTTCCGGCACACCGCCGGCCATGAAAGCGCGCACGGTCGGATGATAAATCGGGCCATTCGGCAGGACGCTGACCAGACGCGGCACCCGGCGGTTGATCTCGGACCAATCCTCGACCGTCGGCAGGCGACAGCCGGCGGCGTGCGCGATCGCGGTCAGATGGAGCAGCAGGTTGGTCGAACCGCCGAACGCGGCATGAACGACCATGGCGTTCTCGATCGCTTTGTCGGTCAGGATGTCCTTGACGGTGATGCCGTCCCGAACCAGCTTCAGCACTGCGCGCGAGGATTGGCGGGCGGCTTCGAGCCATACCGGCTGCCCCGACGGCGACAAGGCCGTGTGGGGAAGCGCCAGCCCCAGCCCTTCGGCCACCACCTGCGAGGTGCCGGCGGTGCCCAGAAACTGGCAGCTCCCGCCGGGCGAGGCGCAGGCCCGACAGCCGACTTCGCCCGCCATTTCCAGCGTCAGTTCGTGGTTGGCGAAACGGGCGCCGATGCTTTGCACCTTGCCCGCATCCTCGCCGGCAGTGGGCATCAGCGTCGCCCCGCCGGGAACCACGACCGAAGCCAGATCATGCATCGAGGCCAGCGCCATCATCAGGGCCGGCAATCCCTTGTCGCAGCCCGCCACACCGACGACGGCCTTGCGTTCCGGTGCGGAGCGGATCAGACGGCGGAACACGATCGCCGTATCGTTGCGGTAGGGCAGCGAATCGAACATGCCCGTCGTTCCCATCGTGCGCCCGTCGCAAGGGTCCGAAACGAACGCCGCATAAGGCACGCCATCGGCTGCGGTCACTTCGCGCGCCGCCGCGTCCATCAGCATCGAGGTTTCGTAATGACCGGTATGGAGGCCGAGTGCTACGGGCTTGCCGTCCGCCCCCCGGATGCCGCCGACCGTGCCGATCACCATGACCTGGGTGCCCAGCAGCTTGTCCGGCTCCCATCCCATGCCGGCATTCATCGTCATACCGAAGATGTCGCCGCTCGGATGCTCCAGCAGCATCTCGGCGGTAAGGGGCAGTTTCCCCTGTGGGCCGGGAGCATTAGTGGTCGCCTCGTAAAGGGTGTCGTCGTCAGATCGATAAATTTCTGAAATGGACAAAATTTCCTCCTCTTATCCTCAGCCTTATTTCTTCAATCTCTGTCCCTGCCTGTCCGAAAAAGACGCGTTTCGGGCGCGTTTCTCTTTCCGGATAAAAACGGCAGGGAACAGACGGCAAAAAACAAAAGGGGACGGGCCCGTATCATCGGTCCGTCCCCTTGCGTTTCACTGGGCCGCCAGCGTTTTGTAGACGGCGTGCCGGGCTTTGGCGTCGGCCTCGGCCTTGGCGAACAATTCTTCGGCCTGTTCCGGGAATTGCCGTTTCAGGCCCGCGAAACGCACCTCGCTCGACAGATATTCCTGGAAATCGGCGGTGGGGTCCTTTGAATCCAGGATGAAGGGATTCTTGCCTTCTTTGGCCAGCAGGGGGTTGTAGCGGTACAGGCTCCAATAACCTGCCTCCACCGCCCGTTTGGCCTGGGCCTGGCTCATCGCCATGCCGCCACGGATGCCATGGCTGACACAAGGCGAATAGGCGATGACCAGCGACGGCCCGGGAAAGGCTTCCGCCTCCGCGATCGCCTTCAAGGTTTGCCGGTTGTCCGCCCCCATGGCGACCTGGGCGACATAGATGTAGCCATAAGACATCATCATCACGCCCAGATCCTTCTTGCGGGTCTTTTTGCCGCTGGCGGCGAACTGGGCCAGGGCAGCGGTCGGCGTCGCTTTGGAGGATTGACCGCCGGTATTGGAATAGACCTCGGTGTCGAAGCACAGCACATTGACGTCCTCGCCGGCCGCCAGCACATGATCGAGCCCGCCATAGCCGATGTCGTAGGCCCAGCCGTCGCCGCCGAAGATCCATTGCGACTGCTTCACCAGGAAGTCGCGCCGGGTGTAGATATCGTTCAGCAACGGATCGTCGCCTTTGAACGTAGCGAGTGCGGCGGCGAGACGGTCGGCGCGTTCGCGCGTCCCCTCACCTTCATCCTTGTGGTCCAGCCAGTCGCCGACCGCCGCCGCCAGTTCGGGCGGCAAGGATTTCAGCGACGCCGCCTGGATTTTACCGGCCAGTGCGCGCCGCATCTGGACCGCGCCCAGATGCATGCCGAACCCGCATTCGGCGGTGTTTTCGAACAAGGTGACACCCCAGGCCGGTCCCTGCCCCCGCGCATTCGTGGTGTAGGAGATCGAGGGCGTATTGCCGCCCCAGATGTGGCTACAGCCGGCGGAGTTGGCGATCATCATGCGGTCGCCGAACAATTGCGTCACCAGCTTGGCATAAGGCGTCTCGCCGCAACCGGCGCAGGCTCCTGAGAATTCGTGCAAGGGCTGAAGGAACTGACTGCCCCGGACGGTCAGGCGCTGTTTTTCGGAAATCGGCTTGACGGTCACGCTGCGGGCAAAGGCCCAATGCTCGTCATTGCGCTCCAGCCGGTTTTCCAGCGTGTCCATGACCAGCGCCTTTTCCTTGGCCGGACAGACATCGATGCAGGTGCCGCACCCCGTGCAATCCAGCGCGGACAAAGCAAGCGTATAGCCATAGGGCTTCATTCCCGACGCCGGCTTGATGGCCATGGTCTTGGGCGCGCGCGCAATTTCCTCTTCGTCCAGCAGCAAGGGCCGGATTACCGCATGCGGACAGACGAACGAACATTGATTGCATTGGATGCAATTGTCGGCCAGCCACATCGGCACCATCTGGGCGATGCCGCGCTTCTCATAGGCCGTGGTGCCCATGGGAAAGGACCCGTCTTCGCGGCCGTTGAAGGTGCTGACCGGCAGGCTGTCGCCTTCCTGGCGGTTCATCACCATGGTCACGTTTTCGATGAAATCCGGCAGGGAATCGCGCGGGCGGTTGGACATGTCCTTGGCATCGGCCCATTCCTCGGGCACATCGACCGGCACCAGATCGGCCATGCCCCGGTCCAGCGCCGCGAAGTTCTTGTCGATCACCGCCTGTCCCTGCTTGGCGTAGGAGGAAACGGCCGCCTTCTTAAGATAATCCATCGCCTCTTCGGCCGGCAGGATACCGCTCAGCTTGAAGAAGGCCGCCTGGGTGACGGTGTTGACACGCTCGCCCAATCCCAGTTCGCGGGCGATCTTCACCGCGTTCACGGTGTAGAACTTGATCCGGTTGCGCGCCAGGAACCGCTTCATCTGGGCTGGCAAGACTCCGCCCAGATCGCTTACGTCCCACTGACAGTTGAGCAGGAAGGTACCGCCCGGTTTCAACCCGGCCAGCAGATCATATTGGTGGACATAGGCCTGGTTGTGGCAGGCGACGAAATCGGCCTTGTCGATCAGATAGGAAGAGTGGATCGGCTGGCGGCCAAAACGTAAGTGCGAGACGGTGAGCCCACGCGATTTCTTGGCGTCATAGGCGAAATAGGCCTGGGCGTTCATGTCGGTGTGATCGCCGATGATCTTGATCGCGCTCTTGTTCGCTCCGACGGTGCCGTCCGACCCCATACCCCAGAATTTGCAGCAGATGGTGCCGTCCGGGGTGGTGTCGATGTCGCCTTCGTAAGGCGGCAGCGAGGTGAAGGTGACATCGTCCAGGATGCCGACCGTAAAGCCGTCCTTGGGCGTTTCCTGATTCAGATTCTCGAAAACCGCAGCGACATGAGCCGGGGTAAAATCCTTGGACCCCAGCCCGTAGCGGCCGCCGACCACCAGCGGAGCATCGGCCTTGCCGTAAAAGGCGCTGCGGACATCGTGATAGAGCGGTTCGCCCGCCGAACCCGGTTCCTTGGCGCGATCCAGAACGGCGATTTTGCGCACGCTGGCCGGCAATGCCGCCAGCAACCGGTCTGCGGCGAAGGGGCGGTAGAGATGCACATTGATCAGCCCGACCTTCTCGCCCTTGGCGTTCAGAGCCTCGATGGTCTCAAGCGCTACCTCGCAGCCCGAACCCATGGCGATGATGACCCGCTCCGCGTCCGGCGCGCCGTAATAATTGAAGAGCTTGTAATTCCGCCCCGTCAGCCGGTTGATTTCGGCCATGTAGCGTTCGACGATGCCGGGAATTTCCAGATAGAACTTGTTCACCGCTTCCCGCGTCTGGAAGAAGATGTCCGGATTCTGCGCCGTGCCGCGCGCGGCGGGATGATCGGGATTCAGGGAATTGGCGCGGAATGCGTCGATCGCCTGCCAATCCACCAGCCGGGCCAGATCGTCATAATCCAGAACCTCGATCTTTTGGATTTCGTGCGAAGTGCGGAACCCGTCGAAGAAATGCAGAACCGGGATACGGCTGGAAATCGCGGACAGATGCGCCACGGCGGCCAGATCCATCACTTCTTGCACGCTGCTGGCAGCCAGCAAGGAAAAGCCGGTCTGGCGTGTGGACATGACGTCCTGATGATCGCCGAAGATGGACAATGCATTCGAGGCCAGGGCGCGGGCGGACACATGGAAAACCGCCGGCAGCAATTCGCCCGCGATCTTGTACATATTGGGGAGCATCAGCATCAGCCCCTGCGACGCCGTATAGGTCGAGGACAGGGCGCCGGCCTGAAGCGCACCATGCAATGCGCCGGATGCGCCGCATTCCGACTGCATCTCGATAACCCGGACCGTCTCGCCGAAGATGTTCTTACGGCCCAGGGCGGACCATTTATCGACAAGCTCCGCCATCGACGATGACGGCGTGATCGGATAGATGCAGGCCACTTCGGTGAAAGCATAGGACACATGCGCTGCGGCTGCGTTCCCATCCATCGTTTGTGTTTTCATATCTTCCTTATCCTGGCTTGACGAACTGCCGTTCAACACAAAACCACTGACAAAAACTGTAAGTTCATTAAAGAAACAATCTAAGTTTTACTTTAGATGACTATCATATTTATTTAAAAAATGTCAGTTCGATTCACCGAACATCTATGAAACTTTAATATATTTTAACTCATCCCTTTCGTTGCGGACAATACGGATTCCTAATGCTCCCGTATTATCAGGGCATCATATTGATTTTAATCATTTTTTATCATATGTCGGCGGGGAAGAACGCGAAAAGCCAGACCGGGAGAAAAGATCAAGCCCGAAAGTAGCCAAAAAGTTAGTTCGCCCAATCGAACGAACTACCCCTTACCCCCCTATCGGCAAGCCGATCCTTCAGCCGTCATTGTGCAGCGCCCGGGACAGGGCGATGCATGAAGCCTTGACCATGATGGACAATTCTTCCAACCGCGACGGCGGGATCTGAAAATCCACACCTGACAGGCTGATCGCCGCCAGCACATCGCCCCGGAAAGTTTGCACCGGCGCAGCGATGCAGCGGACACCCAATGTTTCCTCGGCATCGTCGATTGCCCAGCCGCGCGCACGCACCTCGGCCAATTGCTGCTTGAGCGCCGTCCGGGTCGGTATCGTCGTCTCGGTGGAAACCGGCAATTCCTCGGACGGGAACAGAGAATCGATCTCGGCCTCGCTCTTCCAAGCGATCAACGCCTTACCCAGCGCCGTGCAGTGCAGAGGCAGCCGGCGTCCTTCCCATGTCTTGACGATGATGGCCTGCGCGCTTTCCACCTTGGACAGGTAAAGCGCCTCCCGTTCCAGCAGAATGCCGAGATTGCAGGTCAATTGCGTTTTGTCGCGCAACTCGTAAAGAAACGGCATCGCTTCCCGGCGGAAATCGAGATTGCCGACGGCCTTGTTGCCCAGTTCGTAAAGACGCATCCCCAAGGAATAATGAGCGCTGGCATCCTGCCTAAGACAGCCATGCCCGATCAGCGCCCTTAACAGATCGTGGGCGCTGCTTTTCGGCAATTGCAACGCCGTCTGGATTTCGCTGAAGCTGGCCCGTCCGACGACGGAAAGGTAGTCGAAAATCCGCATCGCCTTGTCCAAGGCGGGAACAGCGGTACTGACGGGCTCCATGGTGCTGCCTTTCCTGACTGATCGGGGCTGGGTTACACAAGGTTACGCGGCAGCAGGCCACCCGTCGAGCCGTCAGGCGATGTCCGTCATCCACCGTCAATTGACATGCTATCTATAATATGAAAACGTAATTGATATTACAGATAGCATAGATTAGCTCCATGACCCGCTCCGCCCAAAGAGAAGAATCCTTTCAGCGCATCCTGAACGCGGCGTCGAAAAGATTGCGGTGCGAAGGGCTGGATGGAGCCGCCATCGCGCCGGTAATGGCCGATGCCGGCCTGACCCATGGTGCGTTCTATGCCCATTTCGCCAACAAGGATGAACTGGCCGTTGCCGCCTTCCGCCATGCGCTGGATCAGAATCGCGGACGTTGGGTCGGAAACGGCATCGATCCATCCTGGCCGGACCGTTTGAGCCGGCTGGGACAGCGCTATCTGAGCGCCGCCCATCGCGACGATTTATCGGCGAGTTGCGCCTTTGGCGCACTGGCATCGGACGCGGGGCGAAGCTCGCTCGATTTCCGCGCCGCGTTCGAGCAGGAATTGAAAAAATCACTGTGCGCGATCCAAGAGTGCCCCGGCCTGCCGGAGGGAGACGAACAAGAGCGGGCCAAAGACGCCATCGCTTTTCTGGCCCTGCTGGTGGGCGGCATCGGCCTGTCCCGCGCCGTCGCCGACCGGAATTTCTCGGACCAGATCCTGTCCGTTTGCCGCGACGCCGCCCCGCGCCTGGCCCATATCAGGAACGCGGATGCCATTCCGGCCGATGGCATGGCCGGGGAACCGCTCACCATCGGTGCTTTTCCCCACCGCTACACCGATCACTTACGTCCTTCCGACGCCGGACCGCATGGGCGGATCGGCGATGGTGCGATCGCTCTTTTGTTTGAAAACGCGCGAACCGGGATTCCCTCAACCGCCCCGGCGCTTGCGGATGGCGGCGATTCCGGCTTCATCACCACCGGCCTGATCCTCGACATCCGCCCGCCCCTCGCCCGGCCCGGTCCGGTCGAGATCGGCACCGCGATGACATCGGTTGAAACCGGTGGCTTTCACTTCAGGCAAGCAATGTTCCAAGAAGGCCGTTTGACCGCCACCGCACAGGGCGCGGTCACGCCGATCGCGTCCTTAAACGAACCGGTTCAGACAGATCCGCTCGCCTTCGAGGGCAAGCCGTAAATCACCGCCGTCACGGCATAGGGGGGCCGTCCATGTCCAAAACCACCGCCGATCCGACCATGCCGCAGGACCGGATGGCCGTCCGCGACGTTTTCCTGGCCTTGTCCGTCATCCTGATCTGGGGCTTCAACATCCTGATCGTCCGGCTGGGCGCGCAGGAATTACCCCCGCTTCTGATGACCGGACTACGCTTTATCCTGGCCGCGGTCCTGCTGGTGCCATTTTGCCCCCGCCCGAAAGGCAAGATGGGCTGGACTTTGCTACTGGCCATCGTTCTTGGCGTCGGCCATTTCGGCCTGCTGTTCGCCTCCTTGCGCACCCTGGACGCCGCCACCGCCGCCATCGTGCTGCAACTGAGCGTTCCGTTCTCGGCCCTGCTGGCGCTGGCGATCTACGGCGAACGTCCGGGATGGATCGGCTGGCTGGGCATGGCGCTGGCGATCGGCGGCGTGGCCGTGGTCGAAGGGGGACCGTCGCAGGACAGCAATCTGCTCGGACTGCTCCTGATCCTGGCTTCGACCTTTTCCTGGGCACTGGGCAACGTCATCGTCAAGCTGATGGGGCCGGTCAACATCATGGGGTTGAACGGTTGGGTGGCGCTGCTGGCCGCGCCGATGGCCTTGGCCCTGTCCGCCCGGGTCGAGACCGGCCAGGGGGAGGCCCGCGCCACCGCCGGCTGGGCCGGCTGGGGCGCGGTGGTCTACACCGCGATCATGGCGACGATCGTATCCTATGCAATATGGTACCGATTGGTCGCGCGGCTATCCCTGAACCGTGTCGTCCCCTTCATGCTGCTGACGCCGGTGATCGCGGTCACCGGGGCGGGCTTGCTTTTGGGCGAGGAATTGACCTGGGCAACCCTGGCCGGCGGAGCGCTCACCATCTTAGGTGTCGCCGCCATCCAGTTCCGCCCCCGCCCCAGGTAAAAGACGCCGGATAAGCCGGCAACGCTCCCCCCAAAAACCAAAGGCCGGGGTTTCCCCCGGCCTTGGCCCAGTTTTTTCAGGTTTCAAAAACGGATCGGCTTATCCGGCCATCTCCGGTTCCTTTTCCTTCTTTTTCGGCGTGTTGCCCTCGACGAAGTCGAAGGTCAGCGCGTCATCGGTCACATCGACCCGGACCACACCACCCTTGGCCAGCTTGCCGAACAGCAATTCTTCGGCCAGAGGCTTCTTGATGTACTCCTGGATCACCCGCGCCAGGGGGCGAGCGCCGTAAAGCTTGTCATAGCCCTTGACCGCCAGCCAGGCGCGCGCAGCCTCGGACAATTCGATCGCCACGTCGCGATCGCCAAGCTGGCTTTCAAGCTGGATGACGAACTTATCGACAACCCGGCTGACCACCTCGGGCGACAGAGCCGCAAAGGCGATGATCGCGTCCAGACGATTGCGGAACTCGGGCGTGAACAGGCGCAAAATCGCCTCCTGGTCGTCGCCTTCCCGCGTCTCTCGCCCGAAACCGATCGCCGGCTTGGCCAGATCCTGCGCTCCCGCATTGGTCGTCATGATCAGAATGACGTTACGGAAATCGATGGTCTTGCCGTTATTGTCGGTCAGCTTGCCGTGATCCATCACCTGCAAGAGGATGTTGAACAGGTCCGGATGGGCCTTTTCGATCTCATCGAGCAGCAGCACCGCATGCGGGTGCTGGTCCACGGCATCGGTCAGCAATCCGCCCTGGTCAAAGCCGACATAGCCCGGCGGCGCGCCGATCAGCCGCGAGACCGAATGGCGTTCCATATATTCGGACATGTCGAACCGGATCAGCTCGATCCCGAGCGTGAGCGCCAACTGGCGCGCCACTTCGGTCTTGCCGACGCCGGTGGGGCCAGAGAACAGATAGCTGCCGATCGGCTTTTCGGGTTCGCGCAGGCCCGCACGGGCCAGCTTGATCGCCGAGGAAAGCGCGTCGATCGCCTTGTCCTGACCAAACACCATCGTCTTCAGATCGCGGTCCAGGGTCCGCAGCACCGCCTTGTCGTCGGCGGAAACGCTTTTCGGGGGAATGCGGGCGATCTTGGCCAGCACTTCCTCGATGTCGCGCACGGTCACCGTCTTGCGCCGCCGCGATTCGGGCAGCAGCATACGCGCGGCCCCGACCTCGTCGATGATGTCGATGGCCTTGTCCGGCAATTTACGGTCGCCGATATAGCGCGCCGACAATTCGACGGCGGCACGGATCGCATCCTGGGTGTAGCGCACATGGTGATGCGCTTCGTAATAGGGCTTCAGCCCGGCCAGGATCTTTACCGTGTCCTCGATCGAAGGCTCGTTGACGTCGATCTTCTGGAACCGGCGCACCAGGGCGCGGTCCTTTTCAAAATGGTTGCGGTATTCCTTGTAGGTGGTCGAACCGATGCACCGCAGAGCCCCCGACGCCAAGGCCGGCTTCAAAAGGTTGGATGCGTCCATCGATCCGTTCGAGGTCGAACCCGCACCGATCACGGTATGGATTTCGTCGATGAACAGGATCGCCCCGTCCAGCGCCTCCAACTCCGAGACCACCGCCTTCAGCCGTTCCTCGAAATCGCCGCGATAGCGCGTGCCCGCCAGAAGTGCTCCCATGTCCAGCGAATAGATCGTCGCGTTCAGCAACACCTCGGGCACTTCGCCCTTGACGATGCGCCGCGCGAGCCCTTCGGCGATGGCGGTCTTGCCGACGCCGGGATCGCCCACATAAAGCGGGTTGTTCTTGGAACGGCGGCACAGGATCTGGATGGTCCGCTCGATTTCCAGATCGCGGCCGATCAGAGGATCGATCTTTCCCTTGCGCGCCTTGGCATTGAGATCAACGCAATAGGCCCCCAGAGCTTCCTGACCTTTCTTCACGGCAGCCTCGCTCTTCGGTTCGGCATCGACATCCTCGGCCGGGCGGGACTGACCGCGCCCCGACGCCTTGGCGATCCCGTGGGAAATGTAATTGACCGCGTCCAGCCGGGTCATGTCCTGCAATTGCAGGAAATAGACGGCGTGGCTTTCCCGCTCCGAGAACAACGCCACGACGACGTTGGCCCCGGTCACTTCCTCGCGTCCCGAGGACTGGACATGGATTGCGGCGCGCTGAACCACCCGCTGGAACCCAGCGGTGGGTTTCGGATCGCCATCCCGGGTCGTGACCAGATCGACCAACGCACTGTCGATGAAGTCGGCCAGGTCCCGGCGCAGACGGTCGATATCCACATCGCACGCCCGCAGAACCGCGATCGCGTCCTGGTCTTCGGTCAAGGCCAGAAGGAGATGTTCCAGCGTCGCATATTCATGGTGACGCTCGGCCGCCAAAGCCAAAGCGCGATGAAGTCCCTGTTCAAGATTCCGCGACAACATCGGCAGTCATTCCTTTTCTATCGTACACTGAAGCGGATGTTGATTTTGCCGGGCCAAATCCATGACCTGCGCCACCTTCATTTCCGCAACCTCATAAGTGTACACACCGCAAACACCGACACCCTTGTGATGAACCTGAAGCATGATGCGCGTCGCCTCGTCACGGCCCTTGCCGAAAAACCGTTCGAGAACATAGACGACGAAGTCCATCGGCGTATAATCGTCGTTTAACATCAAGACCTTATACATCGAAGGGCGCCTTACCCTAGGTCTCGTCTTGGTAACGATTCCTGTTTGCGGCCCTTCGCCGCCAGTCTCGTCGTCGTCTGTTCCGCTCATCCGCTCCATCCAGCGATCCGGTGCCGCGTTGGGAACACGACTCGGATATTGGTACGGTTCGTTGCAATAAAAGTACCCGGATCGGCAGAGCTTCATTTATTCCCCCGTATGACGTTTCCCATGGTGTTCAACGGTCGGCATCATTGTCGGGTTCCCCCTTGGCCCGATCAAGCGGCTTCTGCCTTCGGACCGTTCCTTGGGAGATCAACACGAATTTAGGATATTTATCCTAGATTCGGGCGGGGCAGAGTCTCTCGCCGAAGCACTCCATCCCGGGGTCGGCGCCCGGGACGGCAGGCGGACTTCACATTCAGCGCCGCCCGGCAAGAGCGATGCTGCGTCGCAACGCAATGGGATATGTGGCGCCCCGGCCCTTCCGTCAAGCCCGGCCGGGGCGATCTCTAGGGTCGCACGAAACTTTGTCAAAATCGCGCGGAAGTTTTCCCTAGAACAGGCCTTTTTCGCCTACCTGGATCGTCCAGCGCTGCTCTTCGCGCGTACGGACATCCTGGCGCAGATCCTGCCCGGCGGGCACAGGCTCGCCGAACGGCACCGAGGTGCGGTCCAGATCCATCAGGATGTCGGGGAAGGAAAGGGCAAGGAAAGGCGGGCTGGGATAGAGCCAGGCATTGAAGACGAACTGACCGTTCCGGCACCCCACCGCCGTCCAATAATAGCCGTCCGACGGCAGGCGCAGCCCGACCGGCGGCGGCTGGAACAGCCCGCTTTGCACCAGACTGGTGACCACGGTGGCGTATTCGGTTTCGCTTAAGGTCAGATCCGCCTGGTTGCCGCGCCATGGCGCCAAAAGGTCGTCGGCATTGATGGTAATCAGATCCACCGACAATCCCTGGAGAATCTGTTCATGCATGACCAGCCTGCCCTTGGGGCCGCCCAGATCGTAGATGCGGACCTGATCGTTCCAATTCCCGTTATAAATCAAGCGATACTGGTCAGGACCGCCCGCACCGCAGCGCTGGCGGATATCATCTCCGCCGGAGTAGGAGTACCACACCGCCCGGCGCGTGATCGGATCATCGAGTCCCTGTCC
>JAYFRE010000118.1:0-25131 GCA_034926235.1 Rhodospirillaceae bacterium | reverse complement strand
ATGGATTCAAGGAAGGTGATCTGGGGTGCGCCCTCGACATGGGCCGGAAGCAGCTTGAGCAGATTCCGGAAATGCGGAGTCCGTTCATGCTGGGACAAAGAATCCCGATCGGCCCATTTTTCGATGAATACGAACCGGCCGGGAGCGGACGAGTCCCGATACAGCGTGTAGAGAAGACACCCCGAATCCTTGCGGCTTGGTTCGAGCAGGGCCGCAAGGGCCGCAGCGAGGTCCTGTTCATGGCCGGCCTTGGCCTGGAACGAGGCGGTAAGAGTGATTTCACCAGACATTGTTTTCTCCTGTTGCCTGACCGGTCTCGCCGGTCACGGTTTCTGTATTTTTTGTTCGACCTTGATCGAAAGGAATTCCGCCGGGCGGGCCAGGGCGACCTCTACGCAGACGCGCAGGACGCCATTGCTGACATCTTCCGCCGTCATGCTGTCGCCAAGGCCGCAATGCACTGCAAAAGCATCCCCCGGCACAGCGCCAGCCAGGCCGCCGCGTTTCCAGACGCCGGTCAGAAAAGTGTCGAGCATGCTTCTGACCGTAACCCAGGTCGAGGCCACGTTCGGTTCGAACGCATACGCCTTGACGGCCAATGCGCAGGATTGCCGCAGCATGATTTCCGTGCGGCGGACATTGATGTAGCGCCAGTCAAGGCTGTTGCCGTCCAGCGTCCGCGCGCCCCAGACCATCACGCTCCCATCGGGGAGCGACCGGATCGCGTTGACCGATTTTCCCGACAACGGAACGTTAAGGTCTTCCAGATCCTTGGTGGAAAGCGCCACCGCCGGCGCGACGGAGCCGGCCACTTTGACATTGGCCGGCGCCTTCCACACGCCGCGCGTGGTATCGACCATGGCATAGATGCCCGCCATCGCCGCGCAGGGCGGCATCCGGTTCAGCGTCGCCCGCGCCGCGTCCAGGATAGCGTCATACAAGAAACCGGCACCCAAAAGCGTCCTGTGGAGCGTGGCCGCTTCGGCTTTGCCCAAATCCTTGCCGATGGCGGCGATCGCCCGAAGAATCGTTTCCTGCTTGGACGAGATTTCCCCGTCCGCCTCGGACAGAGTCACTTCACGGCGCAGCAGGGTTTGCAGGACATCGGTGGGACCGATATTCCTGTAATCGATCTCGTCGCGGCCGATGATCGTGGTGTCCAGCCAGGGATAATAGGCCGTTCCGTAATCCAGGAAATCGCTGCCTATGCTCTCGCGGAACCGCGCGACCGGATCACCGGCTGGATCATTGCGCGGCCTGTCGCCCGCCGGGATATCCAGGATGGCGATGCGGTTTTTCATCGCGTGACCGCAATGATCCAGCATCTTGCGCTGGAGAGCGGCGCAGTCGGATGGTGCGAGCAGCACCGCTTCCGGGATCACCAGCATCGTCGGTTCCGGCTCCTCCAGCAAGGCATCGACCCCCTTGCAGAAACAGCCCCGATCTAAATCCTGGCCATAATGCCCCACCGAAACGACGGAGCAGGACCCGCCGCCATTCTGGAAGAAATGCCGCATGGCGGTGTGAAGCAGATAGCGCCCGCCATCTTTGCCGTCCGCTTGCCGGAGCGTGTATCCGGCGGATTTCCCATCCCTGCCCGTTACGGTGAAATCGGCCTGTTCCGGCCCATCGGGTTTTTCGGCGATGATAAGACGCGGGGAAGGCCCCGCACCGAAATAATGCTGATAGTCCGCCAGCGAAGCGACGCGCTGCGGCTTGCAGGACAATGATTTGCCCTGGTCGTCGGCCTTTTCGGTATATCCGACGAAAGCAGGTATGGCGGTCGCCACTTCCGCCACGTTCTTGGGAAAGGCGTTCCCCTCGGCGATATAGACACCCGGCGTTTTCATCGACCCCGTCATGCCCCCCCCTTCACCATAGCCGCCGCGACGCTTCGGAGATATCCGGCGGAACTGTTTCTCCCCTCTTTCGCCAATGGCGGGTTCAACCGCCGATCATCACCGTCGGCAGGCCGAGCGCGACGCTGCCGCCATGGGCGGTGACGTCGCCCATTCTCACCGCCGGTTTCCCGCCGATCAGAACCGTCGCCGATCCACTGACGATCATGTCCGGCGGACCGGCGCAGATGCAATGATCGCCGACCACGGCGGCGGGCAATTTGCCGATCAGGACCGTAGGCACGCCGGGACCGATGACCGGACCGCCGACATGGGGAACCGGCGGCAGGCCGGGCGTCACCATCAGGCAGACATGCATGTCGGTCAGTCGCGCGGCGGGCGGCATCCTCGTTCTTTCCTCAATTGATCAGAACCATCGCGCCCTTGACCACGGTCTGGCCGGCGGCGGACAGTTCCGCGCTGGCCTTGGCCTTCGCCGACAAGCCGGCTTGCGCGTTAAGCGTCAGATTCAAACCGCTGGCCTTGACGTCGCCTTGCGCCGCAAGGTCGATCTTGCCGCCGGCGGACAGGGAAAGATCGCCCTTGGCATGAATCCGCACAGTGCCGGCGCTTTCCAGGCCGATACCTGCGGCGTCAAATCGCGCGCGGTTGCCATGTCGGTCCTCAATGGCGACCGCGCCATCCGCGTCATGGATAAGGATCCGGGTTCCGCCCGGCGTGACGATCGTCAAGGTGCGGGAATCGCGGTCATAATCGAACGCCAGGTTGGAATCGTCCGTCTCGGGCATGTCGAAGCTCGTGCTTGCGCAAGGATAAAGCCGTGAAAGGGTAGCATCGGCCCGAGGCAACGGCAACTCGGGGCCGCGCCTTGAGCCGCGCCGGAGCCGGATATTCTATTATGTTATTACATAATAACCAAAAGCTGCGCCCCAGCGATGGATGACAAAAGCTGCTTGCGAGAGAAGATAAGGGGGACAGAGCCACCTGTCGTTGAAAGGCGTCTAGAACACGCCCAGGGGATGGGCCGGGGAAAAGGAATAAATCAGCAGAAACAACCCGGCGGAGGCGATGACGAGCCCGCCGCACAGCGCCAGGGCCCCGCCCAGCAGAGCGCCCTTACGCCCGCCGCCGCCCGTAAAGGACACGGCCCAATCGCGCGCCTTAACCGACAGCAGCGCCAGCGCGGCGACGGTCAAGGCCGTGCCCGCAGACATCGCCAGCACCGCCGCCACGCCGGCCCAGGCGATCTTGACCGTATAGGCGAAAATCAGCACCAGCACCGCGCCGCTGCAGGGGCGCAAACCGATGGACAAAATCAGTCCAAGGACCGTGCGCCAGCCTTCCGCCCGCGCGATCTGCCCCGAAGACGGAGCATGAGCGCAGCCGCAGCCGCAATCAGGGTCATGATCATGGTCCGCCGATCCTGACGACGCGCCCGCATGGCGGATCCTGTCGGCCAGAAGGAAAGACGCACGCAAGGCCAGGAACGCGCCCATCGCCATCAGCAGCATATAGCTGACCCGTTCCGCCCACGACACCGCCATCGCGGTATCCGGCGAACGCCAGCCTACCAGCCCGATCAGCCCATAGACGATGACGATCGCCGACAATCCCTGGCAGAACGACGCGGCGACGCCGATACCGACGCCACGCGCCAGACGCGCGCGATGGGTGAGAAGATAGGCGCTGAGCACCGCCTTGCCATGTCCCGGCCCGGCGGCATGAAAGACGCCATAGACGAAACTGGCGCCTGCCAGCCACAGACCGGCTTTCACCCCCGCTTCGCCACTCAAGGCGCGGATCGCCTGCACCAGATCGCGGTGAAAGGCGCGCTGCTGGGCGATCGCCCAGGACAGAATCCCGTCAAAGGCAGAGGGCGGCGCAGCGGTTTGGGTTTCCGCCAGGCCCCCGTGGGCGACGAACAGAACCGCCAGCAGCGCGAGCAGAACAGCGGCGATGCGACCCCAGGGCTTAGGAAACCGGCCTAAGGACATTTCAGCACGATTCTTTCGGCGAATAGCGCACCCAGCCCATCCGCCCCGTCCATTGCCGGGGCCGAGGCGGCACTGTCGAGGCTGCTGGCGCGCAGCACCGCTTCCATCGACGGGTTGGGTTTGATCAGACGGTAGACGCATGAGGGCGGAGCCTGTTCCAGGGTCACCGCGCCGTCGCCTTCGGCATGCAGCATCTCGATATAATAGGTCGGATCATAGATCGAATAGGAGAACCCGTCCGCCGTGGCCGGCTCCGCGAGACGGACGGTGAAATCAAGCTCGAACCGCTTTTTATCGTGAAGGATCGCGCCCACATCCTCGACCCCGCCGGGTTTGATCGCATTGTTCTTCCCGTCGGCGGGATGGGTGAAATAGCCATAGGGCGTCAGATTGACCATGATCCGGTTGGCGATCTGCGCCAGAATCTCGTCGGTAGGCCGCCTCACGCCTTCAAGGATGAAGGCGGTATAGACCTCGTCGAACAGCCAGATTTCTTTCAGCGCGGCGACCCGCCCGTCCCCGTCGAACAGGACCGACACCTTGATATCGATCCAGGAATGAGGATGCGCCGATAACGGCGGCCCAAAGCCGCTCCAAAGGAGCGCCCCGACAAACAGACCGGTCAGAAACCGGCGGATCGAAATCACGGCTGTCGAACGCATGGGCGACACGCTACGGCAAGCCACCATCGCCGGACAACATCATTTCCACGGACATCCCTCCGATTGGCGATGGAAAAGAGGAAGACCGCCGCCGCCGCCGGCCCTCTCCGGCAGAAGCCTGGGCCGAGGAATCCGGCCTTTGCCGGGCTTTTCTTGCGCTTGAAAATACCGCCAAGATTTAGAATGGTTTTTTTTAGCGTTTCATTCTTGACCTTCCCATCGTTGGAACCTTCATTCTCTCGGGTAAGCGTCGATAGACCCCCTGAAAGGAAGCAACGATGCGCAACGCCAGCCCTCAGTCCGGCGAGTCTCTCAAAACCCTGTCCTTGCCGATCGAAGGCATGAGCTGCGCGTCCTGCGTCGGGCGAGTCGAACGCGCGATCTGCGCCGTGCCGGGCGTGGCCGAGGTCGCCGTCAATCTGGCCACCGAACGCGCCACCATCACCGCCGATTCCGGAACGGACCGGGCGCGGCTGGTGGCCGCGATCGAAAAGGCCGGCTATGACGTGCCCGCCGAAGCCGCCGCAACCACCGAGCTTGCCGTCGAAGGGATGAGCTGCGCGTCCTGCGTCGGGCGCGTCGAACGCGCGATCCTGACCGTGCCGGGTGTGACCGGCGCTGCCGTCAATCTCGCCACCGAACGCGCCACGATCCAGGGGGCGGCCCAAACGGACGATCTGATCGCGGCGGTGCGCAAGGCGGGCTATGACGCCGCCCTCGTCCCCGACGACAGGGCCGCGCCCGCCGATGCCTCCGACCGCCGGGACGCCGAAAGCCGGACGCTGAAGCGCGATTTCACCATCGCCCTGATCCTCGCCTTGCCGGTCTTCATCCTGGAAATGGGCGCGCACACGATCCCGGCTCTTCATGACTGGATCGCCGCCTCGATCGGCATGCACTGGAACTGGATCATCCAGTTCGTCCTGACCACGCTCGTCTTGTGCCTGCCGGGCCGGCGCTTCTATGAAAAAGGCTTGCCGGCGCTGTGGCGTCTGACGCCGGACATGAACTCGCTGGTGGCCGTGGGTACGCTGGCCGCCTATGGCTATTCGCTGACGGCGACCTTTGCGCCTGCCCTGCTGCCGGCGGGAACGGTCCATGTCTATTACGAAGCCGCCGCCGTCATCGTAGCGCTGGTTCTGCTGGGCCGTTTCCTCGAAGCCCGCGCCAAAGGCCGCACTTCGGAAGCGATCAAGCGGCTGATCGGCCTGCAACCCAGGACCGCCCGCGTGCGCCGCGACGGCAAACCCGTTGATCTGCCGATCGCATCCGTCGTCTTGGGCGACATCGTCGAGGTGCGCCCCGGCGAGCGCGTGCCCGTCGATGGCGAACTGGTCGAGGGCGAAAGCTATGTCGATGAATCGATGATCACCGGCGAACCCATCCCCGTCGGCAAAGCGCCGGGAAGCGCCGTCGTCGGCGGCACCGTGAATCAGACAGGCGCTTTTTCTTTCCGCGCCACGGCGGTCGGCGGCAACACGGTTCTGTCCCAGATCATCCGCATGGTCGAAGACGCGCAAGGCTCCAAACTGCCGATACAAGCGATCGTCGATAAGGTGACGATGTATTTCGTCCCCGCCGTTTTCGCCGTCGCCGTCTTAACCTTTGTCCTTTGGCTGCGCTTCGGCCCCGATCCGGCCCTGACCTTCGCCCTGGTCAACGCCGTCGCCGTCCTGATCGTCGCCTGCCCCTGCGCGATGGGCCTGGCGACGCCCACCGCCATCATGGTCGGCACCGGGCGCGGCGCTGAATTGGGCGTGCTGTTCAGGAAAGGCGAAGCGCTGCAACGGCTTCGGGACGCAACAATCGTCGCCTTGGACAAAACCGGCACCCTGACCGAAGGCAAACCTGCCCTGACCGACATGGAAGCGGCCGAGGGTTTCGACCGCCATGCCCTGCTCGCCAGCATTGCCGCGGTCGAGGCGAAATCCGAACACCCCATTGCCCGCGCCATCGTCGAAGCGGCCATCCGGGAAAATATCTCCCTGCCCCCGGTTTCGGATTTCGAATCGGTCACCGGATTCGGCGTCAGGGCCGTGGTAGAAGGGCATCGCGTCGAAATCGGCGCGGACCGCTACATGACCGCATTGGGGCTGGACCCGTCGCTTTTCACCCCGGTGGCGGAACGCTTGGCGGAAGAAGGCAAAACGCCCCTTTACGCCGCCATCGACGGCCAATTGGCCGCGATCATCGCCGTCGCCGATCCGATCAAGGACACGACGCCCCGGGCGATCGCCGCGCTGCATCGGCTGGGGCTGAAGGTGGCGATGATCACCGGCGACAACGCCCGCACGGCGGACGCCATCGCCCGGCGTCTGGGCATCGATACGGTGATGGCCGAGCTTTTGCCGGACGGCAAAGTCGCGGCGATCCGCCAGTTGAAACAACAAAATGGCGTGACCGCTTTTGTCGGCGACGGCATCAATGACGCGCCCGCCTTGGCCGAATCCGACATCGGCCTGGCCATCGGCACCGGCACGGATATCGCCATCGAAGCCGCCGATGTCGTCTTGATGTCCGGCAGCCTGCTGGGCGTGCCGAACGCCATCGCGCTATCCAAAGCCACCATCGGCAATATCCGCCAGAATCTGTTCTGGGCCTTTGCCTACAACACGGCGCTGATCCCGCTTGCGGCGGGCGCGCTTTATCCGGCCTATGGCCTACTGCTGTCGCCGATGTTCGCCGCCGGCGCGATGGCGCTGTCCAGCGTCTTTGTCCTTGGCAACGCCTTGCGGCTGAAATTCTTCAAAGCGCCGCAGGAATAAGTGCAAGAGCTGTACCGCGACAGGGCGACCCTTGATGCCCGTCTTGCCGTTAGCGTTCTGTCATGTCCGTGTGACCAGAGGCGCATACCTTGCGCAGAATCGATCTGAGCCAGCGATGGGCCGGATCGGCATCAAAACGCGGATGCCACGCCAGCGAAATCGCCGGCGCATCCGTCGTAACCGGTAACTCAAACGTGTGAAGACCGGATCGCGCCGTCGCCGTTAAACGGGCCGGCACGGATGCGACAAGATCGGATGTGCGAGTGATCGCCAGCGCGTCGGCAAAACTTGCAACAGCGACCGAAACCATCCGGCGAAGACCGATGGCCGCCAGTGACGCATCGATCTGCCCCTCGAACCGGCCGCGCCTTGAAACCGAGACATGCGCAAACGCCGCGAACGTTTCAGGCGTCGCCGCAATCTTTGAAAGCGGATGTCCAAGCCGGACCGCGCCGACATAGCGGTCATGAAAAAGCGCCTGCAATCGCACTTCCGGCCCCATCGCCCCGATAACGCCTATATCGAGATCGATCTTTCCTTCGCGTAAGGATTCCACATCCTCCTCGCCCTGGGGCGCGAACCATAGCCGAACATCCGGCGCTTCGGCGGAAAGGGCGGTGGCAATAGCGGCCCCATAGGTGCCGACAAAGCCATCATTGGCGCGAATGACAAAAGTGCGATCAAGCTGTCCGGGATCGATTTCGCCATCGCCGCGCACGATTTCTTCGGCATCCATCACAACCCGGCGCAGCCGTTCGCGCAACGAATTGGCCCGCGGCGTCGGCACAAGGCCACGTCCCGCGCGCACCAGGACCGGATCGCCGAGCAGGTGACGAATGCGGGTGAGCTGCCGGCTCATCGCCGGAGCGGACAGGTTCATGCGCTGCGCAGCCCCTGCAACGCTTCCCTCCGACAGAAGGGCGTCGAGAGCGACCAACAGGTTCATATCAATTGGCTTTTTGGGCTTCTGGCTCATGATCCCGCCTGGCGAAACATTCTTAAATGCGTTTAATGCACTTATATATTAGATAGATTGCAGTGTATGCACTGAATATCCGCCGCTATCACCAATCGAAATCAAGCGCCCTTCCAAAGGGCATCTATCTTTCGATTGGACCCGATATGTCACATACAGCCGCCCAGACGGGCGTCGCTCAGACCCACCACCGGCTGGCCCGGTCGGGCATGGTGCTCACCGGCCTTTCATTGGCCATTCTTCTGTCCCAACTTGGCACGAACATCATCAATGTCGCCCTGCCGACCCTGGTAACGAGCTTTAAGACAAGCTTCGGCGCGGTCCAATGGGTCGTCGTCAGCTATTTGCTTACCGTTACCGCCCTGATCGTCGGCGTTGGCCGTTTCGGCGACCAACTCGGCAAAAAACGGCTTTATCTCTGGGGATTGGCGATCTTCATGATCGCGTCGATCATCTGCGCTCTTTCATCGAACTTGACCTTACTGATCGCTGGACGCGCCGCACAAGGGCTTGGCGGCGCGATCATCATGGCGCTGTCCTTCGCCTTTGTCGGCGAGGTCTTCCCAAAAGAACGCATGGGCTTTGCCATGGGCGTGCTTTCGACCATGGTGTCTTTTGGTATCGCGCTCGGGCCGTCACTGGGCTCCCTGGCGCTGTCCATATTTGGCTGGCAGGCGATGTTCTGGCTGAACCTGCCTTTCGGAATTCTCGCCTATCTGCTGGTCTGCCGCTATCTGCCAAGCACCGTCGATGCGCCGAAACACCCCATTCCGGCGGTCCGGTTCGATTGGCTGGGCACGATCCTTCTGGCCGCAACACTCGGCGCTTATTCGCTGGCCATGACCTTTTCCGCTGCACGCGGGTTTGACGACCGGCTTGTCGTACAGCTCATCCTGGGCGCGATCGCTGCCCTTGCCTTGTTCCTTGGCGTTCAGGTAAGGACCAAAGCGCCTCTGTTGCAAATCGCCATGTTCCGCAATGTCCTTCTTTCCACCAGCATGGCGATGAGCGTTCTGGTCTATGCGGTGATGATGGCGACATTGGTGCTTGGGCCGTTCTTCCTGTCCAAGGCCGTTGGGCTCGATACGCGGTCCGTCGGGCTGGTCATGACCATCGGCCCGCTTGCCGCCGCCCTGATGGGTGTCCCGGCCGGTTTCGTCGCCGACCGGATCGGCGCACGGCTTGCGATGGTGATGGGACTTGCGCTTTTCAACATTGGCGCTTTCGTCATGTCATGGGTGACGGCAACCGACGGCGTGCCGGTCTATATCACTGCGATCCTGTTGATCAGCGTCGGCCTCGCCTTCTTCCAGACTCCCAACAACACCGCCGTGATGGCCGATGCGCGGCCCGAACGGCGCGGGCTCGTGTCCGGCCTGCTAGCCCTTGCCCGCAATCTGGGCCTTATCACCGGCGCATCGCTGATGGGAGCGATCTTTGCCCACGCCGTTGGCGACGCCGCTACCGCCACGCCCGACGCAATCGCATCCGGCATGCGCTTGGCCTTTCAGATCGCCGCTTTCATGGCCGCCGCTGCCTTCCTGCTGGCTCTGACCACCCTTCGCCGCCGAGTTCCTTAAAGAAGATCGGCCTGGCCCCTAATCCGGGCATGGCCGATCCGCAAAAACATCGACGCGATCAACCCAGCCGCGCGGGAATCTTCCCCACGTTCAGAAGCGGACTTTGACGCCCAGATAGAGCGTTTGGCCGGTCGAGCCGGTGCGCCGTTCGACCCCATAGCCCAGCTTCACCGCCAGGGGGGCTTCCCGTCCGTCCTGGCGGTGGACGATATCCAGCGACAATCCTGCATAGACCCCGTCCCGGCCCTGGCCGACGCTGCGGGAGGTGAACCGTTCCTCCGACCCCAGGAAGCGGCTATTGACGCTGTAATCCATATCCCCGAAATCATGCAACCAGCTCAAGGCCGCGGCCGGGGTCAGCACATAGCCGTCCGTGCGCACGATATCCTGGGCCAGGGCCACGCCCAGGGCCGAGTTCCACTGTCCGACCGTCTTGCCCTCGACCGCCAGCGCGGCGACGCCGTCCTCCTGCAGGCCGCCCTGATCCAGCCAGCTATAGCTCATCGAGCCATAGGGGCTAAGGCGCAGGCCGTCGCGTCCGGACGGGTAATAATCCAGCGCAGCCTCCAGCCCGCCGCTCCAGATCGTCTGGTCATAGGATCCGCCGGTCCGCTGCGACAAGATGGTCCGCTTGGCCTTGTTGTCGAAATGGCTATAGGCGGCATTGCCGGTCAGGCGCAAATCGGTCGCAGGGGTCAGCGGACGCGTATGACGCCCGATCAGCCCGGCATGCAGCCCTTGCGTCTCGATCGCGGCGTCGATTCCGTCGTAATCGGTATTGCCGGTGTCCCAGGCGGCATAACCGGCCAGGGTAAAGCTGGGCGACAAATCAGTGGCGATTCCCATCATCACGCCGCTGATGTTGGTGTCGAAACCGTAATAGCCGCCCCGGTTATCCTGGCTGTAGCGGCTGTAGAGATAACCGCCGAACAGCCGGGACGTCGCCCCGCCGCGCCCCGGACCGGTTCCAGTGGCCGCAGAGACCCCCAAAGCGCCGGCCCCGCCGCCAATCTCCGCGCCCTGTTCCAGATCATGGGTCATCGCCGCATTCAGAACCCCCTGGCCAAACGCCTTGTCCGGCGTCAGGCCAAGGGCGGCGGCGCTGGCGTTCGTCATGCCGGCGCTGGAAAAGGCCTGGCTGATGGCGCGATCATGGAGGCTCCGATGCAGAGTCATCCCCGCCATCGCCTGGGCCGCATAAGGTTCAGCCGACAACCGGTCGGCCTGAAGCCCCAGCGTCGCAAGCTGCGAGGAAGACAGGCCGCTCGACGACCCATAATCCGCAAAGGACGAGAACGCCCGGTTGGCGGTGGCCCCGCCCTGGCTGAATCCGGACAGCCAGGCCGTGGCGTAATCGGTGCTGTGAGACACCCGATACGCCCCGCCCAGGGTTGAAAGCGCCGGTGCGAATTGCGTGGTCGCGCCGGCGTCCAGCAACGTCATGGTTTGAAAAGATGTAGGGATCAGAAGGATATTGCTGGCATCGACATCGACACTGCCGCCAAAGGCGATCAGTGCGGACCCGGAATAATTCGTCACCGACACCAAACTGCCCGTCATCGTCAGTGTGGAAGAGGGCGCCGCCGCCCTCATCGCCACCACGCCCGACAGCGCGCTGTTTTCGATCACGACCGAGGCGCGTGCGCCGGAATCGGCGTAAAGCGAGGCCAGACCGCCCGAGACCACGCTGCCGGATGAAAGGGTAAGCGTGTTGGCCGCCCCAGGCGAAAAATGCACGCCATAGCCGGTCGAGACGACCGTTCCCCCATTGCCAAGCCGCGCCGTGCCGCCGTTGAGATCGACGCCAACGGCCAGAACGCCCGGCATGAGATCGGAGGAAGCGATATAGGCGTCCGCGACCCTGTTTCCGTTCCAGGCATGGGCGGCGGTGGCGCTGACCTTTCCTCCGTCGATGACCAGTTCCGCGCCGGATTGGGCTTTGGCCCCATAGATCGCCAACGCGTAAGGGTCTGTCTCGGTCGTGAAATCCGATTGCATGGCGTAGCCGTAACTGACCGCCGCGACCGTGGCCCCGGGCGCGATCGTCACTCCAGTCCCGCTGCCCGTGGCCCGGATGGCGGTACCCCCGGCTCCTTCGCTCTGAATCCCGGCCATGTTGCCGAAAAAGCCGCCTTGGGCGCTGTTCACCGTCACCTGCGCTCCGCCGGAAACGAACAGCGCGGTTCCATCGATTCCTTTGCTGAACAGTTGGCTGGTGGAAGCCAGCGTCAGATCGGCAGCCGTGCGCAAAGCGACGGCGTTACGGCCATAGGCAGCGATCTCACCCGCCAGCGTGGAAGCGCCCATATCGGCGCCAGAAGCGATATCGAGCAGAACGAAGGCATCGGTCCCGGACTGGATGCCGCCATACCCTTCGATGCGAACATAAGCCGGCAGAGTCACCGTCTGGCCGCTGCCCACCGACAGGGCGACTTCCTCGCCGCTATCCGAGGAAGTCCGGGCGCTGTAATAGCTGTAGGTAGGGTCCAGCGTGACCCTGAGCGGCATGTTGGGATTGGTTGTCAGGTCCAGATAGGCGATAAAACCGGGCGTCTGCGGATTGGTGAAGGTCAATGCGCCGCTATAGGCGCTCTGGGTCACATAGCCGCCGGTGGAACCGTGGCTATAGCCGCCCAAGCCATCCGAACTCCCATTCGCGCGGGCATTGCGATAGAGATGCTCGACGGTGGAGACGAACAGGGCCTCGGACGGGGTGCCGGTGTAGAAACCGCCGCTATCGATGGTCGATAGCGAATTGGCATAGACCGCAAACCCCAGATCCAAGCCTGTGCTGCTGGACAGCCAGCCGGAAAAGGAACTGGCCCCGGCGATGCTGCCGCCATGTCCGGTCGAGGTCACATCCGCCGCGAAATCGCCCAGCCCCATCGAACCCAGCATGGTTTTCCAATCGAGAGTCATCAATCCCAGACCATAGGAAATGGGCATGCCGCTCATGGTGATGGTGTGCTGATTGTCCGAATCGGTACGAGCCCGGAACAAAGCGTCGGACAGATAACTACCGTCGTTGGTGATTTCGATCCTTAAAAATTTCAGCAGACTGGCCATGGTCGTGACCATGGCTCCGGACGTCCAGGGGATGGTCGGGTCGAGATTGGTGACCTTGACCCCGGCTTCCGTGCCGATATTGCCGGCACTGCCCGCGACCATTTGCAGATAGGTCTGGGACAGTCCGAGATCCCCCGTCATCTTCGCGATTAAAGAATCAAAGGACTCGCCGGTCACGGCTTCGGCCATCAGCGCCAGAACGACGGCGTTGGTGTTGGAATAGAAATAGTGGAACCCCGAAGGCGGACTGCCGGGAAAGGATTGCCCCGCCAAATCCACCAGGCTCTGATGCGACGATGGTGAGTTGAACCCTGCCACCGCGCCGTAATTCGCGGCTTTCCACAGATCCCACAGGGTCTGGTTCTGCCCCGCCGGCGTACCGGCCATGAAGTTGGGCAGGGCGGTCCCCATGTTGAGAAAATCGCGCAGCGTGTAGGACCGGGCCTCTACCGGCAGGGACGCGATCAGCGCGGTCAGCTTGGCGGAATCGGACAGGCTCGCTTTGGCGGCGACGTCGCCCAGCCTGTCGTCCAGGCTAAGGCCGTAATCGTCGATCAGCTTGAGCAGAACCGTCGAGGTGAACATCTTGCTCTGGCTGCCGATATGGATGGTCGCGTTTGCATCCACACCCGCCGTGCCGCTCACGCTGGTGGTCCCGTCGCGCGCGATCGTCCCGGCAATCGTGTCGATGCCGGTCGCACCGTAGTAATTGTTCTGCATCGAGGTTACGAGAGCACTCGAATCGAGCGCTGCCGCCGGAACCATCCCCCACAGGAAAAAGGCGGACAGAACGCAGAATCGCCCCATGGATGCGCGCATGGTTCCCTTCCCCAAGGAATGGCCCCTCACCCGTTGAGAAACAGCATGAGGCCCGCTCTTTTGTCAAAAATGCACCGTGAACCCAGCGGGATCAATTCTCGTTTCAAGACGCGAGGTCCAGACCGGGCGCATCCTCGACCAGATGCCTGCATATCGACGGCCAACCGGGGATGCGCTTGTCCTCGGGCACACATTCCTCGTACCAATCGACGGCGGCGAAATGAAAGACGCGTCGCGCCGGCAAGGCCGCGATCCATGACCAAGCCTTGCCGACCCGCTCCCGATCCGCAAGCAGTTCCAGCAGGCCCGCGCCGGGCCGCCCCTCCTCCCGCCGGACGCGCAGCGGCATGAAGGCGGTCGCCAATGCCGGACGTCCGCCGGGGATGCCGTCCGCTGTCGGGAATCCCAGGATACGCGCCAGATCGGCGGTCGTGTTCAGCATCCGCGGCAGATAATCCTGCATATACATGCCCCCATGCGGGAACAATCCATGGTCGTGGAACAAAAGCGTGTAGGACAGGTAAAGCCCCGGCAGCAGTGTTCCATTCTCAAGCCCATCCAGCAGAATTTCCGGCCTTAGAGGCAGGCTTCCCGCCGCATGAACCAGGCGGGGTTCGGGCCCGTCTTCCAGCCGAAGACGCCGATGCCTGCCCTTTTCCATGAACCAGAAAAAGGCGGTGCCCCGCCCTTCCCCGTCCGTGCCCGTCCTGGCCGGACTCCAGCAGCCCGGCACGCCCTGAAGCCGGGCATGGAGCATCGACCGGATTTCGGGCTGGAACAAAAGCGCATGGACCAGCGATTTTTCGTCCGACAAGGCGTCGCGCAGCAACGGCATGACGATCGATTCCATGTCCAGGGCGATCAGGGGCGCGGCATCCGGACCGTGCAGGGCCTGCCACAGGCTGGCATTGATCCGGGTGATCTGCTGGGAAAAGGACGGCAGATCGATCACGTCCGGGCTTAAGATATGCTCTTCCAGCAATCGGGGCAAAAGCGCCTGCAGACGGGGCGGCACCCGGTCCAAATCCCAGCGCCGGGCCAGGGCCCGCACCGTATCGGCCCGCAAAGGCGGGGCCGTGTGGACGAAAAGATGGCGATAAGAGCCTGGTTGCAGGGGCAGACGGACGGACGGGGCCGCCAGCAGGCCGCGCGGATAGGAAAAACTGTGCAACGGGACCGTGGAACAGGCCAGAATCGGCGGTGCGCCGCCGGTTCCGTCCAAAAGGCCGGGCAACGCGGCCATCAGCGTCGCCTGGATGAATTCGGGGTGGCAATCCACGCCGTGATGATGGGCCGCCAGGACATGCGCATCGCGGGCCAGACTTTGGGCCAGCGCCGCGCCCGCCTTTGCCCCCAGCAAACTGGAAACCGCTCCGGTCATGACCGAAGCCAGCCGCGGCGACGCCCCGCGCCCCGGTCCGGCCAGAGCGCGTCCCACCCGCAGGACGTCCAGCACGTTGCCTTCCGCCCGGCGGTACCAGGCCGCCACCCCCGGCAAGCGCGCGAACAGCGCATCGAACATTTCCTGCGGCCCAGGATCATTCATGGCCGTCTTCCCTTCTACCGGTTCGGATAGGCTACGCCGCCGCGATAGACCCGGTCCAGCGACAGCAGAAGGGAAAAAGGCGGGGCCCATCCGATCGCCTTGGCCGTATCCATGTTCAGGGAAATGGCGATGCCGCTTTCAAACAGGTTCGCCGCCCGGCCGGGCGGTGTCCCGTTCAGGATCTGGATCAACGCCCGGGCGACGAAACGCCCCTCTTCCTCGGGATCGTTGCGGGCCATATCCAAAAGAATCCCCTGCCTGACGCCATCCTCGGCATTCTGGGCGAAAGTGGGAATCCCACGGCGGATGAAGGGCTCGATCAGGGCGGGAATGCGCCCCGGTTCCAAGGCGCTGCTCGAGGTGATGTACATCGCATCCACCTTGTCCGCCAGATCGCGGTGACAGGCGAGAAGACGCCTATAGGCCTCATCGATATCCGGCAGGTCGAGACGCCCCGAACAGGACACCACCTCGTAACCCAAAAGGGGCGCCAGCTTTTCGACCATATCCAGCCCGGCGGCCGTGCGTCCTTCGGGGCTGTCGTCGAAGGTGACGCCCAACCGTTTGAATGGAAAGAGTTTATGGAAAAAGACGATCTGCCGGGGCAACCCTTCCGGATCGACCATGGCATAGACGCGGTCGCGCCCTGATTCCAGCGGCGATTGAATGATGCCGGCGGCATAGGGATCGCTGGTGCTCAGCACCATGACCGGCGTTTCGATGTCCGCCCCGGCCATGTCCACACCCGCCCAGGTGCCCATGGCCAGAATCAGATCCACATCCTTTTTCTCGCGGATGCGCGCCAGGATCGCGTCCCGGATCCGTCCGCGCTCCGCCTCGTCCCAGTTGGCGGAGTAATAGCCGTCGGCCAGGAAGCGCAGCCGCCCGGCGGGCGATGCGGCAACATTGTCCCACAGCGCCCGGCTTTCCTTTTTCCCCGGCGGAGCAGCCACGATTCCGGCCTCGTACAAGCCTCGCAGCAGACCGTAAAGATTGCCGTCGTAATTGGTGTAGGGCCCGCCTTCCAGATAAAGGACGCGCATAGGCTCCGTCTCCGCCGCCCATGCGCCGCCGCCCGGAGCGAATGGCAAGAGCAGCGCGCCCAGAATCGCCATCAGCGACAAGAACCGGCAAAAACGCGGCAACGGACGGCTCATCCCCCGTCCCCCTCCGCCGAATGATCGTCGCGCACCGGAATCAGCGCGACCAGCGGGGAATGGAACGCCCTTAGAATCGACCAATAGCCGGGCCGGAAGAAAAGACGGTCCCCAACGCCGGGCGGACAAGGGCAATCGGTCACGTCCAGCACGGTATAACCAGTGCCCGAAGCGATCGGGAAAGCCCCCGGCAGGGAAATACCGACAAGATCCTCCGGGGCGACATGCGCGCGACCGATATCGAGCAGGGCGCAAAGACGAATCCCCGGCGGCGGAAGCCGGAATGGAGGCTGGCATTCCCCATCGGCGAAAGCGGGTTTGTCTTCCGGCGCAAACCGCCGGGGATGGATTTCCAGCACCTCGGCCGACAGGGTGCAGACATCGCGGCGAAACGGACCTCCGGGCAGGTCGCAGCGGTGATAGGTGTCTTCACCCAGAATGAAATGCGCGCCCAAACGCACTTCCGTCACCGCGCCGGGACCATGCCGGTCCAGCCAGGGACAGACGATGCTGCCGCCCAGACTGACCTCGGGATCGGCGATGCCTTTGGCCCGGAACAGATCCAGCACGGCATCCAGCATCGCGCCGAAATCCTCTCCCGGCTCGCGCCAGCCCATGCAGCCCAGAGTCACGAACAGACCGGCGACGTCCAGATTGGGCAGGGACAAGGCATGATCGAGCAGCGCGGGCAAGGATTCCCGGGGCGCGCCTTCGCGGAATTCCCCGACATCCAGGGCCAGCATGACCTCGTGCCGCCGTCCCAGCGCCCCTGCCGCGCCGTCCAACGCGGTCAAGGTGGCGGGAACCGAATGGGTGCTGCGCCCAAATCCGGCTGCCACCTCCCCCACCCGGGACAACGGGCAAATCTGCATCAGCACCCGGTTCTCCACCTGGGGAACCGAAGGCGTCCCGCCTGAGAAAAGCTCGCCATATTCGGCAAAGGCATAGCGGGCGAATCCTTCCGCCGCCAGTTCCCGCAGCGCCAATGGATGGCTGATAACCCCTTTCATCACCGGCAGGATGCGGGCACCCCAGCGTCTGGCGCAGGCCGCGCTTTGCCGGGCGTTCCATCTCAAGGCGTCCAGATTGAGCCGAATAGCGGGCATCACGGTTTCTCGCGGGCGAGGATAGAGAACAGGAAAGAGCATCCGCACAGAACCAGCCCGCAGATCAAGGCGAAGGCAGCCGGTTTGACCAGGATCAGCGCCGCGCCGAAGATCATCGGACCGCTGACCTGGCCGATGCGCTCCATGATATTGTAAAGGCTTAAAGCCGGACCATTGCCGATCAGGGCGGTCTTGCCCTGCCCCAACAGGAAGGACACCTGCGAGGGCATGCCGACCACCAGGGACAGGCTGGCGAACACCGTGGCCCCAAGGGCGCTCCAGACGGAGGGTAGCCAGCCGGCGGGCAAGGCGAGAAAGAACAGCCCCATCCCGCCCAGACAGCCTCCCAACGCGATCGCCCGGACTTTGCCGGGCAACGCCTCGATCCTGTGCGACACCAGCGGGCTGCACAGGATGAACACCAGACTGTAGGTCATGAAGATGCGGCCCATGGTCGATTGGCCGACACCGTCTTGCTCCAGCACCACCGGCATGAAGAAATTCATGTAGCCGATGGCCAGCACCGATGCCGGAAAGACCATCAGCAGGAACAGGCTGGCGATGCGGCGATCACCCACGAACGCGCCGATCGTCTTGAGGGACAAGCCGCTCTCGGGTGAGAAATCGCCCGGCTTGGCGACCGGATGCGCATCCTTGCTCCAAAATCCGCGCGCGGCGAACATGACCAGCAGCACAAAGCCGATCATGGCGGCGGACAGGGCGAAGATGGGGAAAAAGCCGAGACGTTCGGCCAGCATCCCGCCCAAGGCGCTGCCGCAGACGCTGCCCGCATAAACGCCGACGAAAAAGGTGGCGGTGTTGACCCCGCGCGATTCCTTGTCCGACGACAGCAAGACCATGTTCTGCACGGACATGATGGCCATGCCATAGCCGAACCCGACCAGGATTCGCGCCAACACGTAAAGCAGCGGCGTCGCCGCCAGAGCCGAGGCCAGATTGCCCGACGCCGTCAATGCCAGCCCGAGCAGAAGCAGCGGCGCCGGCGATCGGCGCGCCGCCCACAGTCCGGCTGCAAGCACGGTCAGGCTGGCAGCCGCCATTTCCATCGACACCGGCAGACCGAACAGCAGAACCGGAGGCGGCGGAACGATATCGGCGCTGAGCTGTTTCATGCAAAGCGGGATGAAGGAAATACTGAGATCGAGCGCCATGAACCAGAAAAACGCCATGCCGCGCAGCACCCCGCGCTGCGCCTGGCCCGGCTGCGCATCCTCCCGCTTCCGTCCGGCAAGCGCCAGAACCAGCAGCATCAATTCGCTCATCAGCAGCAGGGAAATGACGAAACTGGTCGCCGCATCCATGATGTTGGCCTTGAGCGCGTTGCGCCGTTCCAGAAAATTGGGTGTGGCGACGATCGTGGCCTGCACGGCTCCGTTCGCATCGAACAGGGTCATCGAACGGCTTGCTTCGACCGGACCGGTCCGGGTCCCCGCCTCGAAAACCGTCTTTCCGTCCGCCCCGATGATGGACAAGGCGCTGATGCCGGGGCTGCCGCGGACCACGGCCCGGAGGCTGTCCGCCAGATCGGAAATATCACTGATCCGGATGCCGAGATCGAACGCCCGCTGCATCTTCGCCGCGAAGACCGACGCATGACGTTCCGCCGCCTTGTCAAGGTTCTCTACTCCGATGGCGTCGGTCATCGAAAAAAAATAGACCGACAACCCCGTCTGCCCGGCCAGAAGCGGCGTCAATACGGCTGCCGCGACGGCCAGACGCCGCAGGCTTCCATCCTTTTTCACCAGGGGAACGACGCTCAAAAGCCCCAGGGCCAGTGCTCCGACCAGCGCCGTCACCCCCAGATAGACGAGCCCGGCCCGCGCCGCCAACCCGTCCAGAACCGGCCGATAGACGGTTTTGTCCACCACCAGATCGAGAAACCCGTCCCTGTCATCCGTGGCGCGGCTGACCCCCAACTCGGCGAAAAGGGTCGTCCCGGTAACGGGAAACAGGAAATGAACATTGCCGGGCGTTTCCTGGAGCTGGGCCGTCCGCGTCCGGAACGCCTGGGGCGGCAACCCGGCGAAAAGACCGTCCGTCGAGCCCAGCCGGTTCAAGACACGTCCCTGGATCAGACGTCCGTCCGATCCCAGCAGGGCCGCCCCCCGGACGAAAGGATCGCCCTGAACCGCCGAAGCGGCCAGCGCGGGAAACGCCTGGAACCGGCCCAGGGTCTTGCCCATATCCAGATTGTTCTGCACGTCGCCGGCCAGGGAATCGCCGATGATCCGATAAGGCGACAAGGCGATGGCCGTGAATTCCTTTTCAAAGGACAGCCATTGCAGCGCCCCGAAAAAAAGCTGGCTCAACAGGATGCAGAACAGCGCCCCCCAGCGCAAAGCCCGACCGCCATGACGGATGCGCGGCGCGCTCATGATATTCACTCCCGCGGAGCGGTCTCTGGCCCGCGATACCTCTTCAGATAAATCTCGTCCGTCGTCACCAGCGTCTCCTCCGAAAAGACGACACCGTTGCGCTGGGCCGCTTCCAGATTGATCAGAAGACGGAAATTGAACGGCAGGACCATGGGCAGATCGCCCGGAACCGCGCCGGACAGGATGCGTGCGATCTGGTTGACATGGAACGCAGCCATCGCGCCCTCGTCATAGGGCAGCAGGCCGGCCAGGGCGAAACGCCGGACCTGTTCGCGGTCATCGCCCGTAAAGACCGGGATTTTCCGGCTGTCCAGAAAATCATAGAGCGCCGCCGGATCGGACTGGGCCAGATCGACGCAGCGCAAATTGGGAATGAACAAGGCCGTGGCCCCGCGTTCGACCAGCGCCTTCGCGCCGGTCAGGCATTCCCCGACGGTTTCGTCCGGGCTGAGATAGGGATATTCCAGGACTTCGAACCCATATTCCCGCCCGACCTCGCGCGCGTCGGCGACATAGGCGTACATCCGGCCCGCCTCGGAATCATTGTACATGACGCCCAGCTTCTTGATGTCGGTGATGCGGCTGAAGATCATCACCATGAAAGAGCCGGGTGAGACATTGAGCGCGGTGGTGAAATTCCGCACCCCCGAATCCTCTGGCCCCGCGACCAGCCCTGCCGCCAGCGGATCCGAAATCGATACCCCGACGATCGGCACCCTGCCGGGATTTTCCGCCAGGGCGATCTTGGTCGCCTCGGTGCCGAAACTGAGCAGAATGTCGAAACCACCCTTGGCGAACATGTCGCGGACACGCTGGTTGTAGGTCTTGCGGCTTTCCTCGCCCCAGCCCAGGCTGACATGAACCTCGTCCGGGAACCGCACCGCGCCGCCCCAGCCGGCCTTTTCCAGCCCGCTGCGGATCTTGTCCAAAAGAACGGGGTAGTTCCAATAGGGCCCGGCTTCGAGATAGCCGATTCGAAATATCTTTTTTTCCGGCGGGGCGGGTATGTCCGCATCCGCGCCAAAGGCCGCGCCCGGACCGGCCAGTCCGGCGACGATCAGCGCGAAGGAAAGAAACACCCCGCGCACGCGCCGCAAGCAGGAAAAAAGGGACCGATGCATGGATTATTCGCCGTTGCCGTGAGTCGTCCTGCGCGTTTCTCCGGCCACCGGCATGGATGCCACCAGCAAAAGAACGCCGATCAGGGGCGAAAAGAAAAGACAGGCGAAGAAATAACCCCAGAACCCGAAGCGGCAGCGTCGTCCGAGCCAGGCGATGAACAGGCTGACCAGCGTATAGAGGATGAAATACGCAACTGCCATGACCAACCTCCCCTACTCCCTCGATTTAAAGCCCTGTTCCGATCCGCACGAAAGGCCAACCCGCCCCCGGGTTCGCCGTCAGCGCGCTCCGGTCGCGCCGCCGGGGGATGGAGGCGGCATTTCAACCGACGATGACGGTCCCGGCGATGGTGTCGCCAGACCGCCGATCCCTTCCAGGGCCTTGTCCAGATTAAGCGCGCCGATGCGGTCCATGAAGGTGGCGGCCAGGCTCTTTTCCGTTATTCCTTCGCCCGGCGGCGTCCCTGGGGGCGGAAGGGCCGACACCGGCCCGGGCGCTTTTCCACTGCCGGGAAGACGAGGACCCTCCGGCTTGTCCGCTGCCGGCGCGGCCGGCCCGTCGGGGTTGAGGATGACGGGCAGCCCATCCTTGCCGCCGATGATGACGAATTTGCTGCCAGGCGACGCCGCCAAGGCCTTGGTGGCTTCGATCCCTTGCCAGCGCAGGAAATTCTCGCTCATGTTCCGGTTGACGATATCTTGCGTCATCCGCACCGCCTGGGCGTCGATGAACTGGGTCTTGTAGCGCTGCACCGCCTCCTGGACCTTGAACATCTGGCGCTGGACCTGCTGTTCGGCGACGAACTTCTCGTCGATGGCCTGGTTGACGGCGGGAGGCAAGCGCACCGCGCGCAGGAACAGATTATCCACCGTGACAGGATTGCGCCCGATGGCCTCGACCATGTGCACATACATGCTGTCTTGAATCTGGCGCGAGGTGTCGTCGTAGAAATCCGACTTGTCATGCTGGCTGGCGATGTTGCGCACGGCGGCGAACAGAGTCGGCAGTATCAGCTTTTCCCGGTAATCCTGCCCCACGCTGGTCAAAAGGACCGGTGTGCGCAACGCGTTGGGGTGATAAAGGACGGAGACGTCCACCTCCAGCGTCAGCCCGTTCTTGCTCAGGACCGAGAAGGTGTGCATCTCCTCATGGATGCGGGCATCGAAGATGTACATGCGGTCCCAGGGCAGGACCAGATGCGTGCCTTCGCTATAGATCCTGTCCATCACCGTGCCGCCCAGGAACCGGTGATACAGCACGCCGACATGGCCCGGAAAGATGGTCACCACCACATAGGGCCACAATAGCAGGAACAGCAGGGAAAAGACGAAACCGCACCAGGCGAAGCGCGCGCGGCGCAACCTGAACCATTCGCTCAGCGGCGTTCTGCCGGCCGGACCGCCCGCGTCACCCCCCCGGGCGGACGAGCCGGAATCCTGCCGAGAAGACGAGACGGGCTCGGACGGTTCCATTCCGCGATTTCCTTGATACCGATCTTCCCCTAAACATGGTTTAGAGCAAATGGTCGTTGAGATACAGCAATTCCGAGGGCGCGGCGCGCGGACTTGGCATTTTCTTTGCGACGACTATACTCAGGACTATCTGCTCCAAACCGTTTTGACCATGATGCAGGGTCGGCACCCCATGTCCATAACCGCGCGGCTTTCCCTGATCCCCATGTTGATCGCCCTGGGATGCCTGCTGTTCTGGGCGGCCGCCGTCTTCTCTCCGACGCAAAAGACGCCTCAGGACAGCGCCATCGCCAAGGTCACTGCCCTGTATGATTTCACCAAGGGCGTCTCTCAATCCCAGAAAATGGGAAGCCGGCTGGAAGAAATCGTGCAAAACCGCGTTTCCTGCTACAGCAGCACGCCGTTGCAGCGCAACACGATCTGCAACGTCAATTATGTCGAGCAAATCGTCGCCATCGGACGGCGGAAGATTTTGTCCGCTCCCGACATGGGCAGCTTCGTGGACAATGTCCGTTTCTGCCCGATCGCCTATAGCGCCTGCATGGGCGAAAGCGGAAATGCGGGGGAATGCGTGGTCATGGAAGCCCGCTGCATCGACGGCATGTATGACGCATTCTGGCGCGGACGCCCCTTTGATCTGAAACTGGTCCGCTGAGTTCCCTATCGGACGGCGGGCATCAATCCCGCCAAAGCCTGGCCGATTATCCGTTCCAGCGCCGGCGCGGCCTGGAACGGATGGAAATGATCCCCGTCCAGGCAATGACAGGCAAAGGAAGCGGCGCACAGCCGCCGCCATAAAAGCATGTCATCCTCATCGACGATGTCGCGCTGTCCATAGAACGCGGTCACGGGCACCTCCAACGCCTGCAACGGACCGGGATCATATTGGATCACCGCCGACAGATCGGCCTTCAGCAGCGGCAGGAAAAAGGTTTTGAGTTCGGCGCATTCCAGCACGTCTTTGGACATGCCGCCGAAATGGCGCGCGCTTTCTTGCCAGAGATCGTCGTCGGACAGATGGGTGAACCCCTCGGGCACGTAATGCCGTCCCGGCAGCGCGCCGCTAGAGACGAAAAGATGCGCCGGTCCCCGCCCCCGCGCCGCGCCGTCGATCGCGGCCAGATAGCCCAGCAGGCTGCCCAGACTGTGACCGAACAGGGCGTAAGGTGCGCCCGGACGCCGGTCCAAAACCGCCGTCATCATTCGTTCCACATCCCGGCGCATCGCCGGAATATTGTCCAGAAGCGGTTCGCGGACCCGTTCCCCATGGCCGGGCAGATCGAGCGGCACCAGATCGACCCGCTTCTTCAGCTCCGGGAACAGATACAGATATTGGGTGGCGTTGCCCGCGGCATGCGCCAGCACGAACAGGATCGGTCTGCTCGGCATCAGCCCGGCTCCGTTCCCTCGACGAACGTGCCATAGCGCAGCGTCAGCACACGATCGGCCACCGAAAAATAACGGTCGTCATGGGAAACGGCGAGAATGGTCCGTCCCTCGCGTTTCAGATCCGGCAGCAATTCGGTATAGAACATGTCGCGGAAATGATGATCGAAATCCGCCGCCACCTCGTCGAACAGCAGCACCGGCCTGTCTTCCAGGATGGCGCAGACCAGGGCGAGGCGCTTGCGTTGACCCGACGACAGCGCGGTGGTGGAAAAACGCCCGGTTTCGCCGTCATAGCGCACCGTTTCGGGCAGCGCCATGCGCGCCAGCAGGGCGCGAACCCGCTCCGGCGCGGGTTTCAGGCCGTAAAGACCGCTGAAGATGTGAAAATCCGGGAACAGGATCGAGAAATAGGAGCGGTAGCGCGCCGATCCTATCCGCGAAACGGGTTCGCCGTTCAGCAGGATGTCGCCTTCCGTAAAGGGTTCCAGCCCGGCCAGGACGCGCATGAAGGGGCTTTTGCCGCGGCCGTTGCCGCCGCCCAGGATGACCAGCTCGCCCTTTTTCAGCTCGAAATTCTCGACCATCAGGGTAAAGGGCTTCACATCGCCGCCATTCGTTCCATAACGGTAGCAGGCGTTCCGGATGAGAATGTCGCAAAAATCCCTGGGCGCAGGGCCGCCAAGGTCCGCGTCATCGCGCATGCTGTCCAAAGACTCCTCGAACGTCTCCAATTCCTTGACGATGATCGCGCCCCGCGCCGCCAGCGGCATGAAGGACAAAAGACCGATCAGCGGAATGGTGCTGAATAGGGTAATGGCGACGATCTTGATGCTTTGTTCCAGCGACACCAGTCCGGTATAGGGCAAGATGAACAGCAGCGCGCCCACCGGGCAATAGACCATCAGCCCGTACATGACCGTGTTGCGCACACGATGCGCATCCGCTTCGACCCGTTTGCCGATGACCTCGCGCGAAAAGGGAAGGATGCTCTCCTCGAACAGCGCGCGGCGGCGGGTTTCGTTCATCTTGAGTTCGGAAAAACCCAAGATGACGTCTTTAAGCGCTGCCTGGAACCCGGCGGTCGCGGCGCGGTAGCGCATCAGCGCCTGGATGAAGCTTTTGTCCGAATAAAGGAAGATCAGCGCCGCGATCCCCATCACCAGCAGCACCGCGATCAGCCCGACCGGCGAGATGACGAAGGAAAACACCAGGCTGCAAGCCA
>JAYFRE010000155.1:0-25103 GCA_034926235.1 Rhodospirillaceae bacterium | reverse complement strand
GCCGAACCCAAAACCGACGTATTGACATCGCCCAAGCTGACGGTCAGGACATGGTCGGACTTCGTGCCAACCAAAAAGTCGGTGCTCGTCAGCAGCGCAGCGGTCCCCGTACCCAGAAGCTGCGTGCCGGCATAGGTCGTGCTCTTGATGATACTGTCGATTTCCGTCTGGAGCGCCGCGAACTCGGTCTGGATGTCGGCCGTACGCTGTGCGTCGGTGACCTGACCGGACGCGGACTGCGCCGACAGGGCCAGCATACGCTCGAGCACGTTGCCGATCTGCGCCAGCGCGCCGTCAGCGGCTTGCAGGATCGAGCTGCCCTGCCGCACGTTGACCGACGCCTGCTGATAGACGGCGACCGACGCCTTCAACTGGGTGCCGATCGCCAGGCCCGCAGCGTCGTCGGACGCGTTGACGATACGCGAACCGCTGGCCAGCTGGGACAGAAGGTTGGTCGCCTTGGCCGAGTTCTGGTTCAGATAGTTCAGGGCCGCATTGGCAGCATTGTTGGTGGAAATGACGGGCATAAAAACCTCCTCAAGAAAAATCCTGGGACTGCCTGCGCACCAATGCGCCGTTTTCGGAGCCCCGCTCGCCTGTTCTCCTCTTCAACGGACAGGCCGGAAAAACCGGGCGCATTATTTTCTATTCCGCCCCCCCTCTGCGCCTTTGAAAATATGGCCGCGCCCGCTGTCTGCCGGATTCTAGCGCACCGGCAACCCGGGAAGGCCGGGCTAGCTCCTATATTTAAGAATAAAATCTGAAAGACGTCTCTCGTCCGGGCATTTCGATAGATCGCCCGATATGGTGCGAATCGTATCTACAGGAAGGTCCCACCACCTCAGCGCCATCAGGAGATCTATAATGTTTCCGTCAAATCTTTTGCGGATCAGCTTCGCCGGGTTCCCTCCAACGATTTCATAGGGAAACACATCCCGCACGATCGTGGCGTTCGCCGCCAGAACGGCTCCAGAACCGATCGAAACGCCGGACATTATCGTAACTCCATGGCCGATCCATACATCGTTCCCGATGACCACGTCGCCCCTTGTCGCCGGGTGCCCTTTTATCCCCTCTCCCCCTAATTCATTGACAAATATATGGCCGAAAGGAAACGTTGTTGCCCAATCAACCCTATGATTTCCACCGAGAAAAATTCGAACAGATGAAGCAATGGAGCAGAAAGACCCGATCTTAAGACTTGCCCCTTCTCCCCATTGTCTTATCTCTATGCCCTCATATCCATATGTAAACCGGCCAATTTCAATTTTACTGTTTCCAATTTCCCCTATTATAGGCTCCCCTGCCGCCATGACACACCTCCGAGGCCATTCACATCTATTGCACCAGTCGAGCGGATCGTATGTTCCGACGCCCCCGGGCTCTCGGTAACATCGCCTCGCTTACGCCCCGGCGAAATCATCTTCTGGGAATTTTATTCAGAAAGCGCGCCGCGCACATCCTTCTCGGAATGGCGTAAAACCTCACGCAATCCCTTCCTGGCCCGCTTCAGAAGAGATTCGACCGCACTGACGCTGGCCCCCATGACATCAGCAACCTCTTGGTTGCTCAATTCCTCGTAATAGGACAGGATCACGGCTGCCTTCTGCTGGGGCGGCAGTTGGTCGAGCGCGTCACCCAACCGGCCATAAATCTGACGGCGATGAATCCCGGTGACAGCGTCGTCAGCATCGTCCGCCGGTTCATCCACATCGTCCAACCCTGCGGATTTCGGCGCGCGGGTCAGGTCGATACACCGGTTGACGACAACCCGATACAGCCATGTGCTGAACTTGGCCCGTCCCCGTTCCCAGTCATGCCGGATAAGCCAGGCTTTAACAAAGGCGTCTTGTGTTACGTCCTCCGCGTCCGCCTGATTTTTAAGGATACGCAACGCTACGGCATAACCTCGGTCGATATGCCGTGACACCAACTCGCGATAAGCGTTCACATCGTCGCGACGCATCAGGTCGAGCAGGTCATCATCGTCCAGCAGAGCTGTTGGATTTTTGCCGCTGGCTGCCGTCGCGGGTATCTTACTCATCGGGTTGTCCGTTTCATCTTCACCAGGCGCCGGACGACCGGGGCGTCTCCACGGAGGCTGCCCGCAGATGTCATGGCGAGGATGTAGCGATCCCAAACGGAATGGCAAGGCTTTTTTGACTGGTTTCCTTGCCATTTGGAACAGCCGATTCATCATCCTTGGGTTTCGCGGCCGATTATTTTCTCCAAGAAAGCATTTACCGAAAAAACTGCTCCTTCCATATTCCACCGTCATCACCCGATATTCGGCACTTCCCGCTTGCATATCTGAAAGCCCCCCTCCAAGATTTCGGGTGGATTGCACTACAGGTGCCCCACGGGCACGGATGCGCTAACATTGGGGCTTGGGCCATCGTTGACTCGGGCACTCCACAGCAGGCATCAAGACGGGCTTGGCCTTCCGCATAAGCATGGCCGTCTTCAGCGAAGAGAACAGGTAACGCTCATGAAAGTTTCCGGTATCGGCAGCGCCAGAGGGCCTTCAGAAACCCGGAGAACAGGGAAGACCAGCACAGCCGGGAAAGGCAGCTTCGCCGGCCATCTGGCCTCCGCCATTGACGAAAGCGAAAATCCTGCCCCGGTCGAATCCCTCGCGCCCATCGGCAGGATCGAGACTCTTTTGGCCGTTCAGGACATGGACGGCACTTTGGAACAAGAGCAGCGTCAACGATTAACGTCCTACGGCGAAACCTTGCTCGACCAACTGGAGGACGTACGGCGGGGGCTGATCTTCGGCGCCATTCCATTCGAGCGTCTGACGGGTCTTGCACGCATGGTGCGCGAACGGCGCGAACAAGCCGCCGATCCTCGCCTGGCCGCAATTTTGAGCGAAATAGAGCTTAGAGTCGAAGTAGAGATGGCGAAACTGGCCCGGCACTCCATCGCCACACCGTCTATTTCGGATCACAAAACTCCGCTCCTTTGACGGGAATTGCGTAGCGCCGATCTTCTCTAGGTGGCGTGTGAAGATAGTCTTCACCCCATCAGCTCAGGATGTCAAATCCCATGCTTTTGCTCGTGACGGCCACTCGCCTTTCCCCCGACGATTTTTCCAAGAGCCCGTTAGGGATATCTTTAAAGCGCATGGCGTTTGATGACACAATCAAGCTCTCTTTAACTGCACAAAACACTTGCAGTCTTCCATCCGTCTACAATCAAGCTATAGACCGGGCCGGCGAAGAAGACATTTGCGTTTTTCTGCATGACGACTTATGGCTTGATGACATATTTTTTTCAGGGCACATCCAAACGGCGCTTAATCACTTCGACGTCATCGGATTAGCAGGAAATCGTCGTTTACTAGCTTGCGCAGACGCTTGGCACCGTAACGAAAGCGGCGACTGGGATCGAGAAACCCTTTCCGGAGTCGTTTGCCACGGACCTGTCCCGTTCGGCGCCCCCTTCGTTTATGGCCCGACACCCGCTGCGGTTCAGCTCCTGGACGGCGTGCTCCTCGCGGCCAGACGCAAGACTCTAACGGCATCCGGCATCCGCTTCGACGAGCGCTTTTCTTTCCATTTCTACGATCTTGACTTTTCGCGCCAAGCCATTAGCGCAGGCCTTACTCTCGGGACCTGGCCAATTACCGTTACCCATGCGAGCTGCGGCAACTTTGGCTCACCGGACTGGAAAGAAGATCTCGCCGCTTACAGACAGAAATGGGGCTAACGCGGAATCGGCACAGCAGAATAGAACCGGCATGCCGCTAGCGGATTGACTCCGACGCTGGAAACCCACTCGTTACCAAACTAATATACCCTCATTGTTTCGAGTAGTAATAGAGATAAGGTCTTCGTGAATTATGCTCAAAATTCCAACATCGCACGACGGACTATTCTATATGAATATCCTTTCCGATCTATCGCGTAACCGGAATTTCCAGCGATATATGGAAATTGGCGTCGACACGGGACAAGCTTTTTCTTGTATCTTCTGCGACACGGGGATAGCCGTAGACCCGGCGTTCAATATCCAACACAATATAATGCAGGGGAAAAAGCGAGTATCCCTGTTCCAAATGGAAAGCGACACTTTTTTCAGGGATATCGATGTCATAAAGGAATTTGGCGGTCCGGTCGATTTCGCGTTTCTCGACGGGATGCATCGTTACGAGTACTTGTTAAGAGATTTCCATAACGCCGAAAAAATCTGCGCGCCTCAATCCCTCATCGCCATGCATGACTGCCTGCCGCTAAACGAGATCATGGCGCACCGGGATCAGGCCACGGCCGTGGAACTTGGCAAAAACACTCCCTACCGGAACTACTGGACCGGCGATGTCTGGAAGATCATTCCCATCCTGAAGAAATACAGACCGGACCTGAAACTCATCCTCACCCACACACCGCCGACGGGGCTGGTCTTCGTATCGAATCTCGATCCGGAATCAATGGTGCTGAGTGATAATTACGATCAGATCGTGCAGGAGTTCAACGCTGTGCCAAACGACATGGACGCAATCGCTGCGCTTTACGCGGACAATAAGATCACAGGATCCGCGACATATTGATCACGCTTTGGAGTCAGGCTGTGCTGCTCTGTGCATAGCCTGACTCCAAACTTGCCTGCGGATATCAATCCTCGCGGTGCGTCCGTTCCATCCGTTCGTGCCGTTCTTGCGCCTCGATCGACAACGTAGCGATGGGGCGGGCCTCCAGGCGGCGCAGACTGATCGGCTCATGCGTGTCTTCGCAATAGCCATAGACACCCTCTTCGATCCGCTCCAGCGCTGCGTCGATCTTGGTGATCAATTTGCGGGCGCGATCTCGCGTTCTCAGCTCCAACGTCCGTTCGGCCTCGGCCTGAGCGCGGTCAGCGATGTCGGCTTCGAGACCGCCGCCTTGCTGGAGATTCTGGAGTGTTTCATCGGATTCACGCAACAATTCAGCGCGCCAATGCAGTAGTTTCTGCCTGAAATATTCGCGCTGATAATCATTCATGAACGGTTCGTCTTCATGCGGACGATAATCCGGCGGCAGAGTTACGGTCATACGTTACCCACGCTTGTAAAGACACCCGGTACGGGGCGGAATATAAGGTTTGGCTCCTATCCCCGCAAGGATGGAATGATCCTAACGGTCAGTCGGCGAAAAAGCGCGACCGCAACCTTGCGTAAAACCCGTCAACACCGCTATCTTCGTGCTTGAAATTTAGGACCTTGCTGCCTTCTGCGGGCAATGCGTCCGGATGAACGCATTGCGGTATGAAAACCTGCGTCACCACGGAATGGGGTATTCGACATGACTCTTTTGAACCAGGCGACGGAACATCTGCTCGCAGGCCGGATCGAAATGGCCGAATCCTTGTGCCGCACCGTCCTTGAGACCCAGCCGGATCAGGTGGGCGTTTATTATATTTTGGCTCTGATCGCCAATGCGAAGGGCGATTACGAAACGACAATCTTCCTCGCCGACCTTGCCGTCCAGTTGGGCGCGGGCGTTCCCGAACTCTATGTCGAGCGGGGGCGCGCCCTGCTCGGCCTGAAGCGCCTTAACGAAGCGGCCGCGGCCCTGAGGACCGCCATAGAGCTGTCTCCCGAGGTTCCCGACGGGGCCGAACTCCTGGCCCTGGCGACGGAGTCCCGGAATCCGCCGACAGCGTAACCCTCCATCCATAGCCGTCAGAGACAAACCATGCCGAGCCCCCGGACATGAAGGCTAAGAAGGCTGACCAAGCGCTGCGAGAGGCCGTCTTCTGCCATCAACAGGGGCAGTTGGACAAAGCCGAAGATCTCTATCGCTCCGTCTTGTCGCTGAAACCCAGAACGCATCTGGCCCTGCACAATCTCGGCGTGATCGCGCTGGACCGGCACCGGACCGACGAGGCCCTGCGGCTTCTAGAAAAATCTATCCGCGTCCATGCCGACTATCCGCCTGCGCACACTAATCTTGCTCTCGCCTTCGAACAGGCAGGCCGGCTCGAAGACGCTGTCGCTAGTCTCAAGCGGGCGATTCGCCTGGCGCCCGGAAACGGCGGCAATTACTTCAATCTCGGCAATATTCTCAAGAAGCTGAGCCGATTCGAGGAGGCGGCGGACGCCTTCCGCCAAGCAATTCTCGCCGACCCGGACGATGCCGAGGCCCACACCGCGCTCGGTACGGTATTGGCCGAGCTGGGGCACACCAAGGAAGGGATCGAATCCTGCCGCCGCGCCATCGAGATCGCCCCGCATTCCGCCGCGGCAGAGATCGGTCTTGGCAACGTCCTGCGCAAGATCGAGATGGTCGATGAAGCTGAAGCCGCCTATCGCCGCGCCATTGCACTCGACCCGGACGACAAAGTGGCTCAGGTCAATCTGGCGCGGCTTCTGACCGATCTCGGCCATCCCAAGGATGCCACCCTGATCTGCGAAGCGCTTCTGGCAAAAACCCCCGGTCATGCTCCTGCCCATCAGACCTTGGGCAGCGCTCTTTTTGCCGAAGGCCGCCGGGAGGAAGCTCTTGAGCAGTTCGACCGCGCCATAGAGTTGGACGAGACCGATCATCTCGCGCATGTCGGCAGGGGAACTGTCCTTTGCCTTAATGGTAAAATGGACGAAGCCGAGCAGGCCTATCGCGCCGCACTCGGCATAAAGCCCGATCTGCATAAGGTTTGGACCGATCTCGGCCGTGTCCTGGAAAGCCATGGGCGCTATACAGAAGCGATTCGGGCCTACAGCACCGCCATTAATACCAACCCCGACTATGCGGAGGCCATTTTCGCTCTGGGTTGGACACTCCTCAATCTCGGTCTTACCGAGAAAGCGATGGTCTGCTATCGCCGGGGAAGGCTCATTGACGATAAGTCCCCGGAAGGTCTGAACGGCTATGCTTATGCGCTGGGGTTCCAGGATGATCTTGCCGGCGCCATCGATGCCTTCACCAAGGCCGACGCGCTAAAACCCGGCCCCTTTGTCGGCACCTTACTCCATTACCGCCGGAAAGCCTGCGATTGGCATGGTATAGACGCGCTCACCGAAAAGGCGCTCGCATCCACCCACGAAGGCATCACCAGCATCCAGCCTTTCGCGATGTTGTCTTTGTCGCCCAAACTGGAAGATTTGCAGATCGCGTCCGAACGCGTCTCCGCAGCGTTTGTAAAGCAGGCCCAGCCACCGCTTCCCGCTCGCCCGTCAGGCCCCAATCACGACAAACTCCGAATCGGTTATCTATCTGGTGACATGCATCAGCATCCGGTGACCTTGCTGATCGCTGAAATGCTGGAACAGCACGACCGAGACCGTTTCGAAATCATTGCCTATTCCTATGGCCCGCCGCGCGAAGATTCGGTTCTGGCCCGCATGAAGGCCACCTTCGACCGCTTCGTCGATATTCGCCCGTTGCCTTTTGAAGATGCGGCACGCCGCATTCAGGATGACGACATCGATATCCTGGTCGATTTGACCGGCCATACCCGGACCTCACGCTCGGTCATCGCCGCCTTTCGTCCGGCGCCGATTCAGGTCAGCTATCTGGGCTTTCCCGGCACCATGGGGGCCGGATTCATCGACTACATCATCACGGACCCCTATCTGACCCCGATGGACGACCAGCCCTTTTTCACCGAGAAGATCGTCCATCTGCCGGACGGCTATCAACCCAGCGATTCGAAACGCCGCGCCGCCTCCACCAGCCGAGCCGCTCAGGGCCTACCCGAAAACGCATTGGTTTTCGCAGCCTTCAACAACAACTACAAAATCTCTGCCGATGTTTTCGATATCTGGATGCGCCTGCTGAAGGAAGCGCCGGGATCAGCCCTCTGGCTGCTGGCGGACACTCCCTATACCGAAACCAATCTGCGTCGTGAAGCGCAAGCCAGGGGTATCGACGCAGAACGGCTCGTCTTCGCCGGACGGGTAAAGTTCGAGGAATATCTGGGCCGTCTGGCCCTGGCCGACCTGTTCCTGGATTGCCACCCCTATAATGCCGGGGCCACCGCCAACGACGCTTTGTGGATGGGCTTGCCGGTCCTGACCTGCTCGGGCGAGACCTATGTCAGCCGCATGGCCGGCAGCCTTCTGACCACGCTCGGCTTGCCCGAGTTGATCACCCATTCCCTGCCCGATTACGAAGCCCGCGCGCTCGAACTGATCCGCGATCCGGGCCGGCTCGCCGCCATTCGGGCAAAACTGGCCGAACGGCGCGAAACATCGGCTCTGTTCGACACCCCTCGCTACACCCGCTATCTCGAAGCCGCTTACACCGAGATGTGGGCTATTCATGCTGCGGGCGAACCGCCTCGCCCCTTCGCCGTTCCCTTGTGAACAACCGGCAGATATTGCCCCTCTCCTGATCCGAACTTGCCCGCCCGGAGCGGTGGAGCCGCCGGAAACCGGCCTTTTTCCAACCTTTTTGTTCTGGCACGATATTCGCATGATATCGCTGCGTGTCTTTTGCCCGCCTCCAATCCAAGGGCGGACATGACGGAGAACATGGGATGAATCGGGTCTTATCGTTTCGTTTCGCCATCTGGAAGGCTGGGATCGCCCTTTTCGCGCTCGTCGCAGTGCTGGCGGCGTCCTTTCCCGCCGGGGCCACATCGCGAATCAAGGATCTGGCCGATTTCGAAGGCGTGCGCGACAACATGCTGATCGGCTACGGCCTGGTCGTCGGCCTGAAAGGCACTGGCGACACGTTGGACAACTCCGAATTCACCCGCCAATCCCTGATCGGTATGCTGGAACGGCTTGGCGTCAACACCCGGCCCAGCAGTTCCACCGGCACCATGAATCTGAAGCCCAAGAACATCGCGGCGGTCATGGTCACCGCCAGCCTGCCGGCTTTTTCGCGCCAAGGCACGCGCATCGACGTCACCGTCAGCGCGCTGGGCGACGCCACCAGCCTGCAAGGCGGCAATCTTCTGGTCACCCCGCTTCTCGGCGCGGATGGCGAGGTCTACGCCGTGGCGCAAGGCCAGCCTTCCACCGGCTACAGCGCGCAAGGAGCCGCCGCCTCGGTCACCAAAGGCGTGCCGACTGCGGGCCACATCGCCAATGGCGCGGTGGTCGAGCGCGAGGTCGCCATCGACATGGCGCGGATGGAGTCGGTTCATGTCTCGCTGCGCAACCCCGACTTCACCACCGCGCGGCGCATCGCCCAGGCGGTCAACGCCTATTACGGATCAAGGATCGCGGAATCCCTGGACCCCGGCACCGTGCGCATCGCCGTGCCGCCGGCTTTCCAGGGCCGCACCGTGGCGCTGCTGACCGACATCGAACAATTGCGAGTCCAGCCGGATCAGCAGGCGCGCGTCGTCATCGACGAACGCACCGGCACCATCGTCATGGGCGAGAATGTCCGCATCAGCACGGTAGCCATTGCGCAAGGCAATCTGACCGTGCGCATCACTGAAACACCGCAGGTATCGCAACCATCGCCTTTCTCGACGACGGGAACGACGGCGACGGTTGACCGCACCGATATCGACGTCAACGAGGAATCCAACCGTCAGCTCGGCATGCTGAAGCAGGGCGTCAGCCTTCAGGAACTGGTCAACGGGCTGAACGCGCTTGGCATCGGCCCCAGGGATCTGATCAGCATTCTACAGGCGATCAAGGCCTCGGGCGCGTTGCAAGCCGACATCGAGGTGATGTGATGGGCATCGACGCATTCGCTGCCAACGCTTTTTCCGCCCAGACCGGCATGGCCCAGGGCCGGGCCCAAGCCGCGCTAGCGGCCGGGGGACGCGGAGCGGCCGGGGGACGCGGGGCGGCGAGCGAAGCCGCGACGCGCGCAGCCGCCGAAAAATTCGAGGCGGTATTCATCTCACAGATGTTTGGCCACATGTTTTCCGGACTGAACAGCGACAGCCTGTTCGGCGGCGGTCAGGGCGAAGAGATGTTCCGTTCCCTGCTGGTGGACGAATACGCCAAGATGACCGTCAAGAAGGGCGGAATCGGTATCGCCGATTCCGTCATGCGCACCCTTATCGCACAGCAGGAGAAGGCCTGACATGGCGCATTCACCGACATCCTCGCTGCCCAAACCGCCGCAAAAGCACGCATCTTCGGCTGGCGCGCCGTCCGTTCCGGTCACGAAGGCTGCCCCCGCCGCGATGCCCCCGCTCCCTGCAAAGACATCCTCCATCGGCATGCCCCCCGCCCCCCCGGCAAAGGCCGCCGCCCCGGCTCCGGCCGCGCCCCCGGTCAAGGCGGCTCCGCCCTCATCCCATCGTCCGGCGGCATCGCTGGCAGGGTTGCCACCCAGCCTTGCGGCCATGGTCGAAGCGATCGATCTTTACGACGCCATCCTGACGGAAGAGAACGCCCTCTTGCGCACCGGCGACGCCAAGGGCGTCACCGCCCTGCTGGACCGCAAGGTCGCTGCGACGCAGCTTTACCAGGAACGCTTGCGCGCTCTGCTCGCCGACGAGGCGGGGCGCAAGACGCTATCGGCCGAACAGCGCGCCAAGGCGACCGCTCTGGCGCACGGTCTGGAGGAACGCGCCAAGGAAAACGCCCTGCTCCTGAAAGCCAACATGACCGCGATCGAACATGTGATCGAAGCGGTCAACGGCGCGGCGCGGCGAAGCCTGCGCAAGGAAGTCGGCTATTCGGGTAAGGGAGACATCCGCGAAACCTACGGCGCGCAAGGTGGAGCCATAGCGATCAACCGCACCATTTGATCCGGCCTTTGCTCAACGACCTGGGTAGAACCGTCCGATGCTGGTTTCCAACGACGTCTCGACAGTCTTAACCGGAGCGCTCTCGACTCCAAAGGCGTTTCCCACGCCGGCAGGAGCGGTCGACAGAGCGCAGCGCAGCCGGCGGATGGCCGCGGCGACGGCGCAGCTGGGGCCGCAAATCCGTCTGTTCGATGACGGCTTCGAGATCGATTCTCTCAAAGAAGATGTCGTTGCCGGACTGGACGCCGTTATCCGGGAAAGCAGCGGCATCCTGCATGGGCTGAGTGTCGCCGGCCGCTTCCACGCCGAACTGGAAACGGTCCTGGGCCGTCCCGGCGACAAAAAGACGATCGCCGCCGCCTTGAACGCGATGACAACGGCTTTCGCCGCATTGGCCGCCAATCCCGCCTCGGGCCCGGAAAGCGTGACCGAGGCCGCCCAGACCACGGTCCGCCGCTTTCGCGATCTGTCCTTGCACATCCAGTCCTTGCGCACCAAAGCCGACCGTCAGCTCGCCGACGCCGTGACCCAGGCCGACAGCCTGGTGCAGCGCATCGGTGAGCTGAACAGCCGCATTTCCCTGGCTCAGACCGCCGGCAAACCGACGCCTGCCCTGGAAGCGGAACGAGGCCGGCTCGTGCAGGATTTGGCCCCCTTCCTCGACTTCGCCTTTTTTTCCCGGGGCGACGGGGCGCTGGTCCTGGTCACCTGCAAAGGCACGCCGCTTATCGGTCCCGCAGCACCCCATCTGTGCGCACCCGCATCGCCGACGCCGCCCCTTCCCGGCGCCAGTCTCGAACAAGGCGTCCTGTCGGGCGTCACCGCGCAGGGAATCGATATCGGCAAGGACATCAGCGCGGGGCGCATCGGCGCCTTGCTCAAGGTCCGCGACGCGATTCTGCCCAACCTGCAAGCCCAAATCGACACGCTGGCCCAGACCCTGCAAGCGCGCCTGAATCAGATCGGCAACCGCGCTCTTGGAACGAGCGGCGCGCGCGGGATTTATACCGGCAGCCGTTCCTTTCCCGCCATGGGCGGCGAACGCATCACCCTTACCGGCGGCGATTGCGTGATCCAGGTGCTGAATGCCGACAAAAGCATCCGTGCGGCCGCCGCTTTCGGCACGCTGATGAAACGCCATCGCGCCGCCGACTCCGGCGCGTCGGGCTGGACCGCCGGTGAAATCGTTTCCGCCCTGGATAGCTGGCTGCGCGATGTGATCGGCAAAAGCGGCTCTCCTTATGTCCGCCTTGACGAAAAGGGTCGTTTTTCGGTCCGTCTCGACCAGGGGCTGGCGCTCGCTTTTCACGATCAACGCAGCGTCACCCTGGTTTCCACACTTACCGCACCGGCTGGCAAGGCGTTGGGGCTGGCCGGACGGGTCGCTTTTTCCGACTCATCGGGGGCCCGGTTTGAATGCCCCGCGCCAATCCTGCCCACCGACGACATCCAGGCCGTCGCGGGACGCCTCAGTGCCATCGACGGCATCGAAGCGTCAACGGTTCCAGCGGGAAAGAACCTCGCCATCAGGGTGACGAGCCAGCGCGGACTCGACCTTATCGCCGAACCCGACCGAGACGGCGGAAAACTCGCGGCAACGCTCGATCTGCGCCCCGATCCGAGCGCCGCTTCGGAAGATGTCGCCGTTTCCATCAGCGCGCCGCACAAAGGCAGCGTTTTCACCAGCCGCACCGTCGAACGCGGCGTGCCGCTGGGTTTGAAAGGGGCCTTGAGCTTCGTGGGCGATTCCGGCGCATCCGGCGCCGTGACGCTCGATCCCGCCTGGGACGTCCTGACCCTGGCGCGACGGATCGGCGAAGCCGGGATCATCGATTCGCTGAACGCCGCTTTGTCTGAAAATAATGGGCGCGTGGCGCTCAAGCTCGTCCTGCCCGCCCCCGCTTCGGCCACGCTCGACGGGGCCGATGACGGTTTCTGCTCTCAGCCGGTCCTGAACGGCGATTTCGCCGCCCGGGCCGGAACCTTGGTCATCGCCGGCGCGGACGGTCGCGAGATCGGGCGGATCGACATTGGGGAAGGAATGGATCTGAACGCCATCGCCGAGGCGGTCAACACCCCCTCCCGCCCGCTCGCCGACGCCGGCATCACCGCCCATGTCCGAAAAGCCGGCGCGCTGTCCTGGCTGGAAATCGCCGCCAGAACCGGCGGAGCGCTTCTGTTCCAGGGCAGCGCCGTCGGAATGGAACCGGGGCAGCTCGATTTCGCCCTCAATCCCAGAGACTCGCTGCGGCTTATTCCCGCCCCGTCGCGGATCGTACCCGGATTGGCCAATTATCTGGGCTTGAACGATCTGTTCGTTGCCGAACCTTCGGACGCTTTCGACGCCAAGGCCCCGACCGGCGTTTTCGCCTCGACCGCGATTCCGGGCACCGCCATGGCGCTGGCGCTCAACCCCGCCGATGGCGGTTCGCCGTTCGACGACGCCGGCACCATCGCCGCCGCCGCCGAAATGCTTGCCGCCCCCCTCAACATCGCCGCCGCCGGGGGACTGCCGCGCATGGCGCAAAGGCTGGACGACTACGCGGCGGCGATCATCGCCGCCATCGCCGCCGAAGCCGCCGCCAGCCAGGGGCAGGTCATTTTCCGTCAAAGCCTGCTGGACGGCCTGTCCGCACAAAAGAACGGGCTACCCCTGATCGATATCGACGACGAAATCCGCACCCTGGGCCAATATCGCCAGGCGCATCAGGATTGTGCGCGCGTCATCGCTTCGATGACGCGGCTGATCGAAGGACTGGCGGCGTAAGCTCGGCAAATTATGCCCCCTCACCCTGGGCAAGAACCGCCGATCTGGGCACAAAAGGGCCGCTAACATCATGCGAAACAAGGCCCTATTTATTGGCACTGTTCTTGCTTCTTATTTTGAAATCTTTTCGGCCGGCAGGGATTGAACAGGACCATGGACGTCAGCGCCGTTTCTTCCCCAACCTCGCCCACACCTGCTTCCGCCACCAGTTCGGAAACGGGGGAAACCGGCTTTGCCGCTCTGCTGCAAGGCGCGTTTCCCCGTCTGTCCATGACCGGCCAAGCCAACGCCGCGCTGGAAAAGGCCATGGCCCGATCGACCCTGGCGTCGTCTTCATCCCGGACAACCGGCCCCAGCAATCATCCCGCCCAGTCCCAGGCGGCGTCTTCCTGGGCGTCCGCCCCCGCGTCGCGCAGCGTCCAGACCTCTACCATTTCCACCTCATCCGACCGCGCCTCGACCTCGGCCCCATCCCGCAGCATGACGACGACGTCCAGCGCGGACAGGACCGCATCCACAAGCAACGGCGGCGGGACCGCATCGTCGGCCAACAGCGCCCTTTCCGGGCCAACCGCGCCGGCTCAGGACAAACCAGCCGGTGGAGGTTCGCACGATGACGACGCCGCTTTGCTTCCGGGCAGCGGAGAGGATACACCGCCCGGCGACGCGCCGCTGAACGACGCCGTCGCGCTGGCCCCTGCCACACCGCCTGCGGCGGCAACGGTTCCGGCCGCTCCCCAGACCCAAGGGTCGGCAGCGGGCGGCGCAAAGCCGGTCCAAGAGCACGCGCCGGCTGTCCCCTCCCAGCCCGAAACCGCCCATCCCGAGGCGGATGACGACATGGCGGCGCAGCTTCAGAAAGCGCAAGAATCCGCTCCCAAAACGGCGGCCCCGGAAAATACGCCGGCCGCTGGAGCAGCCCAGGCCGCCGGTTCCGGTACGATCGCGATCCGGACCGAAAACACGTCGCGCGCCGCCGCCGACACGCTCCCCGCCCAATCGACCGCCGATCTGGCCCCCGCCGCCGCCGTCTCCGGCGGCGGCCAAGCCGCCACGGGCGGCGATGCGGATAACGCTGCCGGCAGAGGCGGCCAGGACCAATCTCAGACCAATCAGGCGCAGCAGCAGCAGCCGGATCTAGGCCGAGTCGCGCTGGCCGCTGCGCAACCGGTTCAAACGATTGCCGAACCGCCGTCTTCAAGCGCCGCTGCCACGCAGACCCAGACGGTTCAAGCCCTGTCTCCGGCGCAGGGAACGACCATGGCCGGCCTTGCCGCCGCCAACGGACGGCTTGGTACGGCTGCAGCCACCACCACACTCGCCACCGCCGCGCGGATGAACCCGGTGGACCAGATCCGCGTTCAGATCGGCAAAAGCCTGGCCGGCGGCATGGACAGCATCCATGTGCGTCTGCATCCCGAAAGCATGGGACAGGTGGACATCAAGCTGGAAATGAAAGGCGGGCAAGTGACGGCTGCCGTCACCGCCGACAAACCCGAAACGCTCCAGCTTTTGAAGAACGACGCCGCCAGTTTACAGCAGGCGCTGAAGGACGCCGGGCTCGACGCCGATTCCAGCTCGCTTTCCTTCCATTTGCGCGGCGAGCAGCAGGATGCCCGAACCGCCCGGGGCGATAGCGGTGAAGCCGCCTTGCCCGACGACGAACCCAGCGAACCGATCGAGGCGGCGATCGAAGCCCTGACCAGCGGAATCGCGGACGGACTTGATATCCGCGTTTGAAAACAGGTGCAAAACCCGCTGATTCCGCAGGGGCGGCAAAATTTGCCGACTGTTAACGTCAGATTCACTTTCCCGGTATAGGGTCACTTTCTCAAGGTTCAGATTGTGCGGCCGGCAGCCGCGCGCGAGGGTGGTCCGTTGAACTCTTTTCTGCAGTCCCTCAAGAATCTCGGCACCACGCGTCTGATGGCGATCGTCGGGGGCGGCGTGGTCGTGCTCGCCTTCATGATCTATCTGGTGGCACGCATGTCCTCGCCGCAGATGGAATTGCTTTATGGCGGGCTCGATCTGGCCGACGCCAACGGCATCGTCAGCCGGCTGGAAGCCCAGAAGATCCCCTTTGAACTGCGCCGCGACGGCACCGAGGTATGGGTTCCGGCCAACCGCAAGCTGGAACTGCGCGTCAAGATGGCGGAACAGCAACTTCCCAGCGGCGGCTCGATGTCCACCGGCTATGAGCTGTTCGACAAAGGCGACGTGCTGGGATCGACCTCTTTCGTCCAGAACGTCAATCTCTTACGCGCGCTCGAAGGCGAGCTGGCCCGCACGATCCGCTCGATCGACAAGGTCAAGATGGTCCGCGTGCATCTGGTGATGCCCAAGCGCGAAGCCTTCAGCCGCGACGAGCAGGAACCCTCGGCCTCGGTCGTGATCAAGACCGAAGGTAATTATCGGCTGAGCCCCCAGCAGGTCCAGGCCGTGCAGCATCTGGTCGCCGCCGCCGTGCCCAAGCTGAAACCGTCCCGGATTTCGATCGTCGACGACCGCGGCACACTGCTGGCGCGGGGTACCGACGACCCCCAGACGGTGATGGCCCAGACCGCCCAGGATCTGAAGCTCAATACCGAGCAACGGCTGCAACGCACCATCGAACAGCTTCTGGAACGTTCCGTCGGCGTCGGCCGGGTCCGGGCCGAAGTCTCGGTGGAAATGGACATGGACCGCGTCGCCACCACCAACGAGACCTATGACCCAGACGGCCAGGTCGTCCGTTCCCAGGTGACGGTCGAGGAGGCGGAAGAAACCAACGACGCCGAAAGCAGCTCGATCAGCGTCAGCCGCAACCTGCCCGACGCCGGCGCCAATTCGCCGGGCGCGCGCAGCCAAAGCCGGCAGAACCGCACCCAGGAAACCGTCAATTACGAAATCTCCAAGGTCGTGCGCAACCAGATCAAGGAGATGGGCTCGGTCAAGCGCATCACCGCCGCCGTCCTGGTGGACGGGCGCTACGGCCCGCCCGCCGAAGGCACGAAGAAGCTGACCTATATTCCGCGCGATTCGGCGGAGATGGAGCAGTTGAACGCCCTGGTGCGCACCGCCATCGGCTACGAGCCCAATCGCGGCGATCAGGTCGAAGTCACCAACATGCCCTTCGTCGGCAATGACGAGCCCGAACCCGACATGGCGGGCGAACAATTGTTCGGCATGGACCGCGACTTCATCGAGCGCGTCGCCTCCAGCCTGGGCCTGTCGATCGTCGCTATTCTGTTCCTGCTGCTGGTGCTGCGCCCGCTGGTCGGCCGCGCCATCGATTCGATGTCGGCCTCGCCGGCCGCCGTCGATGGCCGCCGGCTTCTGTCCGACCATGGCGGCATGGCTCCGGCCCTGCTGGGGCCGGGCGGCGCACCGCCGGTACCGGCCCCGGACATGCTGAGCGAGGAGATGGACACCGTCGACGAATTGATCGACATCGACAAGGTCGAGGGCCGCGTCAAAGCATCCTCGATCCGCAAAATCAGCGAAATCGTCGAAAAACATCCCGAGGAGGCGTTGTCGATCATCCGATCCTGGATGTATTCCGATGCCTAAGCAACGCCGCGCCGGACGGCGGGACGCACAACAGGGAAGCCGCCCTTTATGAAAGAAGACTATCGCACCCTGAGTGGGCAGCAGAAAGCAGCGATCCTGATGTTGGCCCTGGGCGAGGAGCAATCCTCGCGCTTGTTCGCCATGATGGACGACGAAGAGATCAAGGAACTCTCCCAGACGATGGCCAGCCTGGGCACGATCAATTCCGGCCTGGTGGAGCGCCTGTTCGTCGAATTCGCAGACCAGATTTCCGCGACCGGCTCGCTGGTCGGATCGTTCGAGAGCACCGAGCGGCTGCTGTTAAAGACGCTGCCCAAGGACCGCGTCGAACTGATCATGGAGGAAATTCGCGGCCCCGCCGGGCGCACCATGTGGGACAAGCTCGGCAACGTCAACGAAACCGTCCTCGCCAACTATCTCAAGAACGAATACCCGCAGACCGTGGCCGTGGTGCTGGCCAAGATCAAGGCCGATCACGCGGCGCGGGTGCTGTCGCTGCTGCCCGAGAATTTCGCCATGGAAGTCATCATGCGCATGCTGCGCATGGAGGCGGTGCAGAAAGAGGTTCTGGACGGCGTGGAAAAGACCCTGCGGACCGAATTCATGTCGAACCTGGCGCGCACCGCGCGGCGCGACGCGCACGAGATGATGGCCGACATCTTCAACAACCTGGACCGCAACGCCGAAAACCGTTTCATGAGCGCGTTGGAGGAACGCAACCGCGAATCCGCCGAACGCATCAAGCAGCTCATGTTCACCTTCGAGGATCTGGTGCGCATCGACATGGCGGGCATCCAGACCCTGCTGCGCAATATCGAGAAGGACAAGCTGGCGATGGCTCTGAAGGGGGCGTCGGAGACGGTCAAGGAACTGTTCTTCAAGAACATGTCCGAACGCGCCGGCAAGATGATGCGCGAAGATATGGAGGCCCTGGGTCCGGTGCGCCTGCGCGAAGTCGATCAGGCCCAGAATCTGATTGTGGTCACGGCCAAGGAACTGGCCGCCAGCGGCCAGATTTCCATTTCCGAAGGCCGCGAAGACGACGAGCTGGTGTATTAAGCGATGGGCAAGCTCGACAAATACATGTTCGATCTCGACTTCGACGCGCCGCCGCCGAGGCCTGAGTCCGTCATGACGACTCCGGACGCCGGACTGGAGGCGGAGAGCTTCGATCTGGACGGTTCGGAAGAGCTGGATTTGCCGCCTTCGCCGCCGGTTTTCTCTGAAGAAGACGTGTCGATCGCCCGCGAGCAGGCGTTCGAGGCCGGACGTCAAACCGGCCTGCGGGAAGCCGAGGAAGCGTCGGCGCGGCTGGAAGCCCTGTCGCTGGCCAACCTCGCCGAACATATCCGCGCCCTGGACAAAGCCCAGAAACAGGCCAGCCAGGAACGGCTCGGCAGCGCCGTGGATCTCGCCTTGGCGATCACGCGGAAAATCCTGCCGGAAACGGCGCAACAAAACGGCGCGGAGGAAATCGTCGGCGTCGTCCGCGACTGTCTGGCCCGCATCGACGAGCCAGTGCGCGTCACCGTTCGCGTCCATCCCGATTATCAGAACGGCGTTCGGGACAGGATGCAGACGCTGGCGGAAGAGAACGGCTTTGAAGGCAAGCTGATCGTCGCCGCCGATTCCCGCATCGCGCCCGGCGATTGCCGTGTCGAATGGGGCGATGGCGGGGCAGAGCGCGATCAGGAACGTGTCTGGAACGATATCGACGCCTTGATCGCCCAGGCCCGGGACAGGAATGGCGTTTCCGGCTCCGAGGCCGACGACAAGACCCCGCTTTGAGCATTCTGGGAGGCATGAATGCCGGATTTGGAATTGAATGAACTGAAATTCGACGGTCCCGAGGAAGATTTCCCCGACGGTCCACGTTCGGCGCGCGACCTTGAAGCCGTCTACGACATCCCGGTCAAGGTTTCCGCTGTCCTGGGAAAGGCCACCATGCAGGTCAATCAGCTTTTGAAGCTGGGACGGGGCGCTGTGGTCGAGCTGGACCGCAAAGTGGGCGAAGCCATCGACATCTATGTCAATAACCGGCTGGTCGCCCGCGGCGAGGTCGTGGTGGTCGAGGACCGTTTGGGCGTGACAATGACGGAAATCATCAAGACCGACCGCACCTGATCTTCAACATAAAAATTAAGAAGCGAACCGCATGCCGGCCGCGGCAAAAAAACAAAAGGCCGGTTTAGAGGGATAACATGCAGCTTCTGATTATCGGCACATTGGACGGACAGGTGGGCGCGGCGAGCAAGATCGCCATGGCGCGCGGCGCCCGGGTAACGCATGTCGACAGCCTGGACGCCGCCATGGATTCCTTACGGTCGGGCGATGGCGCCGATCTCGTCATGATCGATGTCCATTTCGACATCCGCGCCCTGGTCGATGCCCTGGCCAGCGAACGATTTTCGGTTCCCGTCGTCGCCTGCGGAGTTGCAGCGGACGCCAGCGCCGCCGTGCGCGCCATCAAAGCGGGGGCAAAAGAATATATCCCGCTCCCGCCCGATGCCGAACTGATCGCCGCGGTGCTGGCCGCCGTCACCGAGGAAAGCCACGCCATCATTTTCCGCGATCCGGCGATGGGCAAGGTTCTGCGCATGGCCGAACAGGTCGCGCCGTCGGAAGCTTCGATCCTGGTGACGGGCGAATCGGGAACCGGGAAGGAGCTGGTGGCCCGTCTGATCCACCGTAAAAGCCGGCGCGGCGGCAAGCGCTTCGTTGCCGTGAACTGCGCCGCCATCCCTGAGAATCTGCTTGAATCGGAATTGTTCGGCCATGAGAAGGGCGCTTTCACCGGCGCGGTGGCCCGCCGCCTGGGCCGGTTCGAGGAAGCCAGCGGCGGCACGCTGCTTTTAGACGAAGTCACCGAGATGGATATCCGTCTCCAGGCCAAGCTCCTGCGCGCCTTGCAGGAAAAGGAAATCGACCGCGTCGGCGGTTCGCAGCCGGTCAAGGTGGATGTGCGCATCATCGCCACCACGAACCGCAACATCGAGGAGGCCGTCAAGGCGGGGACTTTCCGCGAGGATCTGCTTTACCGGCTCAATGTCGTCACCCTCAACCTGCCCCCCTTGCGCGAACGTCCGCTCGACATCACCATCCTGGCCGAACATTTCGTCAGGCGCTTCTCCGAGATGAACGCTCTGCCTCAGCGCCCCTTGTCGGACGCCGCGCGGCGCATGCTGCTGACCCATTCCTGGCGCGGCAATGTGCGCGAGCTTGAAAACACCATTCATCGCGCCGTGCTGCTGACGACCGGCGACACCATCGAACCGGATTCCATCCTGCTGTCCGGCGCACCCATGAGCGCGGCCCAGACCCAAGCGGCTGCAGGAGCGACGGACGCAAGCGGGGATTCGGCCAGCCCCCTGGTCGGGCGCACGGTCGCCGACGTCGAGCGCGACCTGATCATCGACACGTTGAGCCATTGCCTGGGCAACCGCACCCATGCGGCCAACATTCTGGGCATCTCCATCCGGACCTTGCGCAACAAATTAAAGCTTTACGCAGACGAAGGAATCCCCGTCCCGCCGCCGGGCGAGGCGGAACGGAGCGGTTTCTGACATCCGTTTGAGCGGGAGATAGGAACGAGTGGCCGAGAACGCCGAGCTATCCACCACAACAGGCGCGACGGAGACGACGAAGGCAGCGGGTGCGGGGCTGAATCTGGACCGGATTCTGCACGCCCTTCGCCGGGGCGATCTCGCCTTCGCCCTGGCCGTGGTCATGCTCCTGGTGGTGCTGATCCTGCCCATGCCGACATGGCTGCTGGATATCTCGCTCGCCTGCTCGCTGACCTTCTCGGTCATGATCCTGATGACCGCGATCTTTATCGAAAAACCGGTTCAGTTCAGTTCCTTCCCGGTCGTTCTGCTGATCGCCACCCTGATGCGCCTGGCGCTCAACCTCGCTTCGACGCGCCTGATCCTGGCGCATGGGCACGAAGGAACGGCCGGGGCCGGCCTGGTCATCCAGGCGTTCGCCGGCTTCGTCATGAGCGGCAGCTTCGTCATCGGCATCATCGTCTTCATCATCCTGGTGATTGTGAATTTCATCGTCATCACCAAGGGATCGACCCGTATCGCCGAAGTGGCCGCCCGTTTCACCCTGGACGCCATGCCCGGCAAGCAGATGGCCATCGACGCCGATCTGTCCTCGGGCCTGATCGACGAACCGACCGCACGCCAACGCCGTAGCGAGCTGGAAGCCGAAAGCTCGTTCTACGGCGCGATGGACGGCGCGTCCAAATTCGTGCGCGGCGACGCCATCGCCGGCATCCTGATCGTCATCATCAACATCATCGGCGGCATGATCATCGGCATGGCCCAGCAGGGTCTGTCTTTTTCGACCGCCGCCGACTACTACACCAAGCTGACCGTCGGCGACGGCCTGGTGACCCAGATTCCGGCGCTGATCGTCAGCCTTGCCGCCGGCATGCTGGTGACCAAGGCGGGCCTGCGCGAAGCGACCGACCGGGCGCTGTTCGGCCAGATCACCGGCTACCCCAAAGTGCTGGGGATGAGTTCCGCGCTGCTGGTCGCCATCGCGTTGCTGCCCTCCATGCCGATGATGCCCTTCTTGTCCCTGGCCCTGATCACCGGGGGCGGCGCTTATTGGCTTGAACGCGAAGCGAAGCAGCGCGAGACGGACAAGGCGACGGCGGCCCAGGCCCCGATGGACGCGCCGCCGGCCGAAGAACCGATCACCACCGCGCTCAAGATCGACAGCATCCGCCTGGAACTGGGTTACGGGCTGTTGTCCCTGATCAACAACCCCCGTGGGCCGCGCCTGACCGACCAGATCAAGGCCCTGCGCCGCGCCATCGCCAGCGAACTGGGCTTCGTCATGCCCAGCGTCCGCATCCAGGACAATATGCAATTGCCGGCCAACACCTACGCCATCTTCATCAAGGAAGTGGAAAGCGGACGCGGCGATTTGCGACCCAACATGCTTCTGGTCATGGACCCCAGGGGCGAAGACATCACCCTGGCCGGCGAAAAGACCAAGGAGCCCACCTTCGGGCTGCCGGCGGTGTGGATCGACCACGCCAACCGCGAAGAGGCTTTGTTCCGGGGCTATACGGTCGTCGATCCCGCCACCATCATCACCACCCATCTGACCGAGGCGGTCCGCGACGACATGCCCGAACTGCTCTCTTATAACGAGACGCAGAAGCTGCTGGACGAGATGGACAAGGAAAGCCAGAAACTGATCGCCGACATCATTCCCGGCCAGTTCTCCTTGAGCGCCATCCAACGCATATTGCAGAACCTGCTTTCCGAGCGCGTATCGATCCGCGATCTTGCCTCGATCCTGGAAGGCGTCGCCGAAGCGGGCGGCCATACCCGCAACATCATGCTGGTCACCGAGCATGTCCGCTCGCGCCTCGCGCGTCAGATCTCGGAAGCCAACAGCAGCGACGCCGGCTACATTCCTCTGGTCACTATGTCGCCGGAATGGGAACAGGCCTTCATCGATTCGCTCCAGGGCAATGGCGAGGAACGCCAGCTCGTCATGCCGCCATCCCAGCTTCAGGAATTCATCACCAAGGTCCGCCAGACCTTCGAACGTTTCGCCATGCAGGGCGTGTCGCCGGTTCTGCTGACCAGTCCGGCCATCCGCCCCTATGTCCGCTCCATCGTCGAACGGTTCCGTCCATCGACCGTGGTCATGTCGCAAGCGGAAATTCACCCCAAGGCCAAGATCAAGACGATGGGGCAGATTTAATCCATGCGGCTCAAATCCTACATCGCGCCCAGCATGTCCGAGGCCATGCAACTCGTCCGCCAGGAATTGGGGGAAACCGCGATCATCGTTTCGACCCAGCGCGCGCCGGGCGGCAGCGGCATCCGCATCACCGCGGCGCAGGAAGGCCCTGATGCCGACGCCGATGTCGGCGACATGCTGGCCAAAATCGGACACAGTTCCGCCGCCGAAACCGTGCGCTCCGCGCTGACCGGCCATGGCGTGCCCACCCGCCTGGCGGAAAGACTGGCCAACGCCATCCACGTCCATGGCATCGAGGACCCCGTCGCCGCCTGCGCCGAGGCCTTGACCGCCGGATTCACCTTCGCGCCCTTGCCCGAATACGAAGCGCCCCGCCCCTTCATGCTGGTCGGCCCCCCCGGTTCGGGAAAATCGGTCGCTGCGGCCAAACTGGCGACCCGCGCGGTGCTGGGTGGACGGTCCGTCGGCGTCGTCACCTGCGACACGATCAAGGCCGGCGCCATCAGCCAGCTTGCCGCCATCACCAACATTCTCGGCATCGATTTACTGTCCGCGCGTGGGCCCGAGCCCCTGGCCCTGGCCGCCGGACAGGCCCGCGAGGGCAATGATATCGTGTTCATCGACAGTCCCGGACTGAACCCGTTCAGTTCGTCCGATATGGATTATCTGTCGGCCCTGATCCGCGCCGCCGACGTCGAACCGATTCTGGTCCTGGCCGCGGGCGGAGACGCCGTCGAAACGGCCGAGATGGCCGAGGCGTTCGCCGCCATCGGCGCTACCCGGATGGTCGCGACGAGACTTGACATCACCCGTAGGTTGGGGTGCATCCTGGCCGGAGCGGACGCAGGACCCCTGATGCTCGCGGGCATGAGCGCGACCCCTCATGTCGTCAACGGCATTACACCGATCAGTGCGGATATCATGGCCCGGATGATTCTGCCACAACCCAACAAGCCGTCGCCTTCCGGCGACCCGATCGCAGAGGCCCGCTTATGACCGGAATTACGCCCTCTCCGGCACCTTTTCAATTCCAGCGGTCGAAAGGCCGTAACGTCATCGCCGTGGCTTCAGGCAAAGGTGGCGTCGGCAAGACATGGTTCGCCATCACGCTGGGACATGCTTTGACCCGGCGCAATCAGCGGACCTTGCTGTTCGACGGCGATCTGGGGCTGGCCAATGTTGATATCCAGTTGGGGCTGATGCCGGCCAACGATCTCGTCGGCGTCCTGACCGGCCGATTCACCTTAAATCAGGTCAGTGTCAGCCATGCCGAGGCCGGATTCGACGTCATCGCCGGCCGTTCGGGCTCGGGTTCGCTGTCCAATATTCCGTTGTCGCGTTTGCAGATCTTAAGCGACGATCTCAATCTTTTGGCCTGCAATTATGACCGCGTGATCCTGGATCTGGGCGCAGGCGTCGATCGCACCGTCCGGGCCCTGGCCAACAATGCCGGTCTGATCCTGGTCGTGACCACCGATGAGCCGACCTCGCTGACCGACGCTTATGCGTTCATCAAGGTCACACAGATGGAGCGCCCCGGCACCGATATCCGCATCGTCGTCAACATGGCCAATTCGACGCGCGAGGGCGAGCGCATCTACAACACGCTCCTGAAGGCTTGCGAAGGTTTCCTGAAGATGTCGCCGCCCCTGGCCGGCGTCATCCGCCGCGACATCAAGGTGCGCGAAGCGATCCGCAATCAGACGCCGATCCTGACGCGCTCGCCCAACAGCGAGGCGGCCTCGGACGTCGAGGCCATCGCCGAAAAGCTGTTGCAAGGGTAATGCCGTCGGTTCCGCCGCCCCTCTGGCCGACGACGACGCTCATACCGGCGGGTGGCGCAACGATGACGGCGGGCGTGATCGGGAGCCTGCCGCCCGAGATTCTGGCCCGGCTGACGCCCGGAACCACCCTGGAAGCGCGCATCCTGTCCACCGGACGCGGACCGGTCACGGTCCTGTTGCCGGGGTCCGAACAGCCGGTCAGCCTGCGCCTGCCCATGCCTGTGCCCGCGGGCGGCACCTTGCTGCTTCAGGCGATGACGCAGGGCGGGGAAAGCGCGATTCTGAAACTCCTGGCGGTCAATCCTCCCCCTTCCGCCCCGAATAACCCGCCGGCCGGAACTGCGGGCGCTAATCCCCCTGTTCCCGGTCCATCCCTTCCCGTGCCGCCGCCGGCCGGTGCGGCTGGACCGGCGAACGCGGCTCCGGCCCCCCTTGGCATTATCGCCACATTGCTGCGGCCCACGGTCGCCGATCTGCCCCCCGGCACGCTGCTGACCGTCCGCATCGCCGCCCAGACCCCGCCCCCATCTGCTGGTGCGGCAGGAGCGCCTCCTCCTTCCGGCGCGTCGGCCCCGCCCCCTCCCGCGCCGGTTCCTGCCCCGCCGCCATCTGCCGGTGCATCGTCCGGAGCC